>NZ_WJRS01000017.1:0-124803 GCF_028895205.1 Pseudomonas sp. ITEM 17296
TGGTCCGACTAGGGCGCTGCCCAGTTCAGTGCCATCGGCGGCGAGAATACGGACGGTGCTACCCGGTTCGGCACGGCCAGTTACTACAGTGCCGTTGGCGCTGACGGCCAGCTCACTCGGCGCGGCAGGCGCGGTGATGTCCGGCGCGGTGATCTGTGCGGGCAGAGAAGACAGGCCGGTGTCATCGATGGCGACGACATCGAGCAATTCACCGTTGGCTTGCGGTGGCGTGAGTTCAAGGGTGAAGGTGCCGTCGGCACCGGCAATGGCGTTGCCGATCAGCGTGCCGTTGGCATCATGGACCTCTACGCGGCTGCCCGCTGGCGCGGTACCGGTCAGGGTGGTGCCATCGGCATCAATGGCCAAGTCGCTCGGACTTGCAGGGGCGGTGGTCTGAGGTACGTCGTATTCGAGGGCAACGGAAGCGTTGCCGCTTGCGTCGGTCTGCACCAGGCTCAGTTGCTCGCCTGGTTGGGCAGCCGGGTCAAGGTCAATCAGGAAGGTGCCGTTGGCCAAGACAGTGCCGGTACCAATCACATTGCCGTTGGCATCGCGGACTTCCACGGTGGCCCCGGCTTCGCCGCGCCCGCTGAGGGCCAGGCCACCAGCGCCGACCACGATATTGCTGACGGCATCAGGCGGAGTAATGTCCGGCGCGTCGAATTGCAGCGGGGTCGAGCTGTTACCAGCGGCGTCCACCAGACGAATATCCAGTGCCTCGCCATTCGCTTGAGCCGGGGAGAGGGTTACGCTGAATAAGCCATCTGCACCCACCACTCCGGTGCCGATTACGGTGCCCGCAGCATCCCTCACTTGCACAGTGGCGCCTGGTTCGCCGCGACCGGAGAAGGTCACGCCTTCAGCCAGGGCCAGGTCAGTTGGCTGCGCAGGTGGCAGCAGGTCTTGCGAGGTGACCGAGCCAGGCTGCGAAACGTTACCCGCAGCATCGGTCAGAATTACTTGCAGTGTGCTGCCGTCGATCACAGCCGGGTCCAGCGTCAGCACAAAGGTGCCATCTGCACTCACGGTGCCAGTCGCCAGCACATTGCCGGCGGCATCCCGCACCTGCACGGTAGTACCCGCTTCGCCACGGCCAGTCAGTTGGTGGCCAGCGAGGCCGATCACCAGGTTGGTCGGAGCGTTGGGTGGCGTGGTGTCCACGCCGTCGATATCCGGCGCGGTGACGGAGCTGGCAAGCGAAGTGTTGCCAGCGGCATCGGTTGCGGTGGCCTGCAGAACTTCGCTATCAATCTGGGGCGGGTCGAGGTTGATGCTGAACACGCCGGTTGGCCCGACCAAGGCGCTGCCCAGCTCGGAGCCATCGGCGGCGAGAATACGGACGGTGCTACCCGGTTCGGCGCGGCCGGTAACGACGGTGCCGTTGGCGCTGACGGCCAGTTCACTCGGTGCGGCTGGTGCAGTGATGTCCGGTGCGGTGATTTGTGCAGGCAGAGACGACATGCCCGTGTCATCGATGGCGACGACATCGAGCAATTCACCGTTGGCTTGCGGTGGTGTGAGTTCAATGGTGAAGGTGCCATCTGCGCCGGCAATGGCGCTGCCAATCAGTGTGCCATTGGCATCGTGCACCTCCACACGGCTGCCCGCTGGCGCGGAACCGGTCAGGGTGGTGCCATCGGCATCAATCGCGAGGTCACTTGGGCTGGCCGGGGCGGTGGTTTGTGGTACGTCGTATTCGAGGGCAACGGAAGTGTTGCCGCTTGGGTCCGTCTGCACCAGGCTCAGGTGTTCGCCTGGTTGCGCAGCCGGGTCGAGATCCATCAGGAAGGTGCCATTGGCCAGGACGGTGCCGGTACCGATCACATTGCCGTTGGCATCGCGCACTTCCACGGTGGCACCGGCTTCGCCGCGACCGCTTAGGACCAAGCCACCAGCGCCGACCACGATGTTGCTGACAGCATCAGGCGGAGTGATGTCCGGTGCATCGAATTGCAGTGGGGTCGAGCTGTTGCCTGCGGCATCCACCAGACGGATGTCCAGTGCTTCGCCATTCGCTTGGGCAGGGCTGAGCGTCAGGCTGAAAGTGCCATCTGCGTTGACCAGTCCGGTACCTATCACAGAGCCTGCGGCGTCGCGCACTTGAACCGTGGCGCCTGGTTCACCGCGACCAGTAAGGGTCACGCCTTCAACCAGGGCCAAATCAGTCGGTTGTGCTGGTGGCAGCAGGTCTTGCGAGGTGACCGAGCCAGGCTGCGAAACGTTACCCGCCGCATCGGTCAGGGTCACCTGCAGGGTGCTGCCATCAATCACGGCAGGGTCCAGCGTCAGCAGGAAGGTGCCATCTGCACCCACAGTGCCAGTGGCCAGCACATTGCCAGCGGCATCACGCACCTGAACGGTAGTGCCCGCTTCGCCACGGCCAGTCAGCTGGTGGCCCGCGAGACCGATCACCAAATCAACAGGGGCGTCCGGTGGTGTGGTATCGCCGCCGTCGATATCCGGTGCGGTGACGGAGCTGGCAACCGAAGTATTACCGGCAGCGTCAGTTGCGGTGGCCTGCAGTACTTCGCCATCAATCTGGGGCGGATCAAGGGTGATGCTGAATACGCCAGTCGGCCCGACCAAGGCACTGCCCAGTTCGGTGCCATCGGCGGCGAGAATACGAACAGTGCTACCCGGTTCGGCACGGCCGGTGACAACGGTGCCGTTGGCGCTGACGGCCAGCTCACTCGGTGCGGCTGGTGCAGTGATGTCCGGTGCGGTGATCTGTGCGGGTAGGGACGACAGGCCGGTGTCATCGATGGCGACGACATCGAGCAGCTCGCCGTTGGCTTGTGGTGGATTGAGCTCAATGGTGAAGGTGCCGTCGGCACCGGCAATGGCGCTGCCGACCAGCGTGCCGTTGGCATCATGGACCTCTACGCGGCTGCCCGCTGGCGCGGTACCGGTCAGGGTGGTGCCATCGGCATCGATGGCCAGGTCGCTTGGGCTGGCGGGGGCGGTGGTCGTTGGTACGTCGTATTCAAGGGCAACGGAAGTGTTGCCGCTTGGGTCAGTCTGCACCAGGCTCAGGTGTTCGCCTGGTTGGGCAGCTGGATCAAGGTCGATGAGGAACGTGCCGTTGGCCAAGACGGTGCCGGTACCAATGACATTGCCATTGGCATCGCGTACTTCCACAGTGGCCCCGGCTTCGCCGCGACCACTCAATACCAGGCCACCAGTGCCGACCACGATGTTGCTGACGGCATCAGGCGGAGTAATGTCCGGTGCATCGAATTGCAGTGGGGTCGAGCTGTTGCCAGCGGCATCCACCAGGCGAACGTCCAAAGCTTCGCCATTGGCCTGAGCGGGTGAAAGGGTCAGGCTGAAGCTGCCATCTGCGCCCACCAGCCCGGTGCCAATCACGTTGCCGGCAGCATCGCGAACTTGAACGGTGGCGCCAGGCTCGCCGCGACCGGTGAGGGTCACGCCTTCAGCCAAGGCGAGGTCAGTCGGTTGCGCAGGCGGCAGCAAGTCTTGCGAGGTGACCGAGCCAGGCTGCGAAACGTTGCCCGCCGCATCGGTCAGGGTCACCTGCAGGGTGCTGCCGTCGATCACGGCAGGATCAAGGGCGATTACAAAACTACCGTCCGCGCCTACGGTGCCAGTGGCCAGGACATTGCCGTCGGCATCACGCACCTGAACCGTAGTGCCCGCTTCGCCACGGCCAGTCAATTGGTGGCCAGCGAGGCCGATCACCAAATCAACAGGCGCGTCAGGCGGTGTGGTATCGCCGCCGTCGGTATCCGGTGCGGTAACGGAGCTGGCGGTGGAGGTATTGCCAGCGCTATCGGTAGCCGTGGCTTGTAGAACCTCTCCATCAACCTGAGGCGGATCGAGATTAATGCTGAACACGCCAGTCGGGCCGACCAGAGCGCTGCCAAGTTCAGTGCCGTCGGCGGCGAGAATACGAACGGTGCTGCCTGGTTCGGCGCGGCCGGTAACGACGGTGCCGTTGGCGCTGACGGCCAGTTCACTCGGTGCGGCTGGTGCAGTGATGTCTGGTGCCGTGATTTGTACAGGCAGGGATGACAGACCCGTGTCATCGATGGCGACGACATCCAACAACTCGCCGTTGGCTTGTGGTGGATTGAGTTCAATGGTGAAGGTGCCATCGGCACCGGCAATGGCGCTGCCGACCAGCGTGCCGTTGGCATCGTGTACTTCTACGCGGCTACCGGCCGGTGCGGAACCGGTCAGGGTGGTGCCATCGGCATCGATGGCCAGGTCGCTTGGGCTGGCGGGGGCGGTGGTCGTTGGTACGTCGTATTCAAGGGCAACGGAAGCGTTGCCGCTTGCGTCGGTCTGCACCAAGCTCAGGTGCTCGCCGGGTTGGGCAGCTGGGTCGAGGTCGATCAAGAACGTGCCATTGGCCAATACAGTGCCTGTGCCAATCACATTGCCGTTGGCATCACGCACTTCCACAGTGGCCCCGGCTTCGCCGCGGCCGCTCAATACCAGACCTCCAGCGCCGACTACGATGTTGCTGACGGCATCAGGCGGAGTAATGTCCGGTGCGTCGAATTGCAATGGTGCAGAGCTGTTGCCAGCGGCATCCACCAGACGGATGTCCAGTGCTTCGCCGTTCGCTTGAGCGGGTGAAAGGGTCAGGCTGAAGCTGCCATCTGCGCCCACCAGCCCGGTGCCAATCACGTTGCCGGCAGCATCGCGAACTTGAACGGTGGCGCCAGGCTCGCCGCGACCGGTGAGGGTCACGCCATCAGCCAGGGCCAGGTCAGTTGGCTGCGCAGGTGGCAGCAGGTCTTGGGAGGTGACCGAACCTGGCTGCGAAACATTGCCCGCCGCATCGGTCAGGGTCACCTGCAGGGTGCTGCCATCAATCACGGCAGGGTCCAGCGTCAGCAGGAAGGTGCCATCTGCACCCACAGTGCCAGTCGCCAACACATTGCCGGCGGCATCACGCACCTGAACGGTAGTGCCCGCTTCGCCACGGCCAGTCAGCTGGTGGCCCGCGAGACCGATCACCAAATCAACAGGGGCGTCCGGTGGCGTGGTATCGCCGCCGTCGATATCCGGTGCGGTGACGGAGCTGGCAACCGAAGTATTACCGGCAGCGTCAGTTGCGGTGGCTTGCAGTACTTCGCCATCAATCTGGGGCGGATCTAGGTTGATACTGAATACGCCGGTCGGGCCGACCAAGGCACTGCCCAGTTCAGTGCCATCGGCGGCGAGAATACGAACAGTGCTACCCGGTTCGGCACGGCCGGTGACAACGGTGCCGTTGGCGCTGACCGCCAGTTCACTCGGCGCGGCTGGTGCAGTGATGTCCGGCGCGGTGATTTGTGCGGGCAGAGAAGACAGGCCGGTGTCATTGATGGCGACGACATCCAACAACTCGCCGTTGGCTTGTGGTGGATTGAGTTCAATGGTGAAGGTGCCATCGGCACCGGCAATGGCGCTGCCGACCAGCGTGCCATTGGCATCGTGCACTTCTACGCGGCTGCCCGCTGGTGCACTACCGGTGAGGGTGGTGCCATCGGCGTCGATGGCCAGATCGCTCGGGCTGGCGGGAGCGGTGGTCTGAGGTACATCGTATTCAAGGGCAACGGAAGTGTTGCCACTTGCGTCGGTCTGCACAAGACTCAGGTGTTCGCCGGGTTGCGCAGCCGGGTCGAGATCGATCAGGAAGGTGCCATTGGCCAATACAGTGCCTGTGCCAATCACATTGCCGTTGGCATCGCGCACTTCCACAGTGGCCCCGGCTTCGCCGCGACCGCTCAATACCAGCCCACCAGCGCCGACCACGATGTTGCTAACTGCATCAGGCGGAGTGATATCCGGCGCATCGAATTGCAATGGTGCAGAGCTGTTGCCAGCGGCATCCACCAGACGGATGTCCAGCGCTTCGCCGTTCGCTTGAGCGGGTGAAAGGGTCAGGCTGAAGCTGCCATCTGCGCCCACCAGCCCTGTTCCAATCACGTTGCCCGCAGCATCGCGCACTTGCACGGTGGCACCTGGCTCACCGCGACCGGTAAGGGTCACGCCTTCAGCCAAGGCGAGGTCAGTCGGTTGCGCAGGCGGCAGCAAGTCTTGCGAGGTGACCGAGCCAGGCTGCGAAACGTTACCCGCCGCATCGGTCAGGGTCACCTGCAGGGTGCTGCCATCAATCACAGCCGGGTCCAGCGTCAGCACAAAGGTGCCATCTGCACCCACAGTGCCAGTCGCCAAAACATTGCCAGCGGCATCCCGCACCTGCACGGTGGTACCCGCTTCGCCACGGCCTGTCAGCTGGTGGCCAGCAAGGCCGACTACCAGATCCACAGGTGCATCCGGCGCCGTGGTATCCGGAGGCGTTTCAACATCCGGGGCCGTAATGCCAGCAGCCGGCGATGTATTGCCGGCTGCGTCCTGTGCGGTCACTTCCAATGCCTGGCCATCGGTCTGCGGTGGCTGCAAATTGATGCTGAACTGCCCGTCAGCACCCGCCACCGCGCTGCCCAGCAATACGCCACCCGCACCTCGCACCGCCACCGTCGAGCCGGGTTCGGCGCGGCCGGTGAGGGTGGTGCCCTGTTCGTTGATGGCAAGATCGGTCGGTGCCAGCGGTGCCGTTGCATCCGGGGCGGTGACGCTGCCGGGGGCCGAGACGTTGCCCGCACCATCGGTCAGGGTGACTTCAAGGTTTTCGCTGTTGATCTGCGGGGGATTCAACGCAACGTTGAAGCTGCCATCGGCACCGACCGTGCCGCTGCCGATCAGGTTGCCCGCGCCGTCGCGAATATTCACCGTGCTGCCGGCTTCGCCGCGGCCCGTCAGGCGCAGGCCATCAGGGGACACCAGCAGGTCGATCGGTGTGGCCGGCGCCGTGGTGTCGCCTGGGTCCGAGCCACCACTGCTGCCACCGCTGCTGTTGTCGGCCGCCGCCGCCGCGCCGCCAATACCCAGCAGGCTGAGCCCTGCAATGGCCCAGGTCGGCATCGCGCTGCCCGCCACTCCGATACCCGCGACCAGTTCATCCAGCGAGGCCACTTCGTCGAAAGTAAAGCCCGTAAAAGCCACCGCATCGTAGTTCGCATGCCACAGGGTGCCGTCCTCACCGACGAAGACGATGTCGCTGCCGACGCCGGCCTGATCCACGGCGAAGAAGTTGCCGATAGTGACCTTCTCGCCCGACTTCAGGGTGACGATCAGGTCTTGTCCGCGCTGGGTGACGGTTGCCACTTTATCGGGGGAAACCGGCATCTGCACGACGCCTGGCCCGTTGAGACTGACATTGCCCCAGGCACTCTGGGTGGCGACTGCGGATTGCTTATCGGCGACGACGATGTTGTCCATGGATGCTCCCTGCTGGTGTGCGGCTACACTGGCTCGGCTTCAGCGAACCAGGGCCGGCGCAACGTCAATGCAACGTGTTGCGCTCAGCCTCGACCATGACGGCCGTGATACCGGTGGTTAGGGAGATATAGCAGCCCAGCGAGAAGCAACCAGATGGCTTTCTGGGTTAATCCTTTTGTAGGTAAGCCTCAGCGAAGCCCCAGCCGACGCGCCAGCCGACTGAGGTTGGCGCGGTCCAGGCCGAGTTCGCGCGCGGCGGCGGCCCAGTTTTCCGCGTGCCTTTGCAGGCAGTTTTCGATCACTTGGCGTTGATAAAGGTCGACGGCTTCACGCAACCCGCCATCGGGCAGGGGCGCCTCCAGCAGCGGCGAGGGGGAGGGCAGCGGGCCCGATGGGGCAGCAGCGCGCAGGTCCAGGTCGATGGCCTCAAGGGTGAGGATGCGCGGCCGTTCCGGGTGCTGGCCGAGCGCCTTGAGCGCCGAGCGGCCGATCAGGTGTTCGAGCTCGCGCACGTTGCCCGGCCAGTCATAGGCGAGCAGTGCAGCTTGGGCGTCGCTGCTCAGGCGCAGGCTGTTCAGGCCCAGGCGCGAACGGTTCTGTTCGAGGAAGTACCCCGCCAATAGCAGCACATCGCGCCCACGTTCACGCAGCGGCGGAACGTGCAACGGGTACACGCTCAGGCGATGGTAGAAGTCGGCGCGGAAGTTGCCGTTGCGCACTTCTGCAGCCAGGTCGCGGTTCGTGGCTGCGATCAGGCGGACGTCGACCCGGTGTTCGCGGTCCGACCCCAGGCGTTGCAGCTGGCCACTTTGCAGCACACGCAGCAGCTTGGCCTGCACGGTCAATGGCAACTCGCCGACCTCATCAAGAAACAGCGTGCCACCATTGGCCAACTCGAACTTGCCGAGGCGTTCGCCGTGGGCGCCGGTAAAGGCGCCGCGCACGTGGCCAAACAGCTCGCTTTCCACCAGGGTATCGGGCAAGGCCGCGCAGTTGAGGCTGACCAGCGGTTTGTCGGCACGGTTGCTGGCCTGGTGCAGCGCTTGGGCGACCAGCTCTTTGCCAACGCCGGTCTCGCCGGTGATCAGCACGGTCAACTCGCTGCCGCCGACCAGGCGTATCTCTTCCACCAGGCGCTTGTGTGCCGCACTCTGGCCAATCAGCTCCTTGTCCTGGGCACTGGCCTGGCGGTAGATCTCGGCGCGATGGTGTTCGTCCTCTGCGCGCAGGGCCAGGTGCTCGATGCGCTCGGCCACGGTCACCGTGGCGGCAGCCAGGCTGGCGAAGGCCTGCAGCGCATCCAGCTCAAGGCTCTGGAACTGCCCGGGGGTCAGCGCGTCCAGGGTCAGCAGGCCCCAAGGGCGCTCATCGACCATCAACGGGCAGCCCATGCAGTCATGCACTTCAAGCGTGGCATCCGGGGCGTTGACCAGGCCGTCGTAGGGGTCAGGCAGGTCCGAGTCGCTGGCAAAGCGGGTGGGTTGTGGGCGGCTGAGGAGGATCTGGAAGCGCGGGTGCTCGCTGACCCGAAAGCGTCGGCCCAAGGTATCGGCACTCAGGCCGTCCACTGCCAGCGGTACCAGCCACTCACCGTCCAGGCGTAGCAGTGCGGCGGCGTCGCACGGCAACAGCCCGCGCATGGCCTGAAGCAAGCGGCGGTAGCGTTCCTGGTCGCTCAGGTCGCGGGACAAGTCGCTGACCAGGGGGAGGAGGGCGGTGAGCAGTGGCTTTGCAGTCATAGGGACTCCTTTTGGTCATTATGACTATACGCCCGAGCGAGTCGTTTTGACATGCCACGCGTCAACGCCCTGATTTTGCTGGGTATAAAAGTTGGCACGAATGGTGAAATACCCAAGGCAATCATTCGAAGCCATAGGCTCAGGAGTCGTTGCAATGCTCACTGCCGAACAACGTGCAATCGTCAAAGCCACTGTCCCCCTGCTGGAAAGCGGCGGCGAAGCGCTGACCACTCACTTCTACAAGATGATGCTCAACGAGTACCCGCAAGTGCGTCCGCTGTTCAACCAGGCCCACCAGGCCAGCGGCGACCAGCCACGTGCGTTGGCCAACGGCGTCCTGATGTATGCCCGCCATATCGACCAGCTCGAACAACTCGGCGGCCTGGTCGGCCAGATCATCAACAAGCACGTGGCCTTGCAGATTCTGCCGGAGCACTACCCGATCGTGGGCAGCTGCCTGCTGCGCGCCATTGAAGAAGTGCTCGGCAAGGACATCGCCACCCCAGAAGTGATCGCGGCCTGGGGCGCCGCGTATGGCCAGCTGGCCGACATCCTCATCGGCGCTGAAGAAAGCCTCTATAAAGAGAAGGAGCAAGCCGCCGGCGGATGGCGTGGTACCCGCGAGTTCCGCCTGGTACGCCGCGAGCAGGAAAGCAGCGAGATCGTCTCGTTCTACTTCGCCCCGGTGGACGGCAAGCCAGTGCTCAAGGCCGAGCCAGGGCAGTACATCGGCCTGCAGTTGTTCATCGACGGCGCCGAGCAGCGTCGCAACTACTCGCTGTCGGCCCTGTGCGACGGCAATGAATACCGCATCAGCGTCAAGCGCGAAGCTGGTGGCAAGGTGTCCAACTACCTGCACGATGAACTGGTAGTGGGCAAGACCCTGCAGCTGTTCCCACCTGCAGGCGACTTTACCCTGGCCGCCAGCGACAAGCCGCTGGTGCTGATCAGTGGTGGTGTGGGGATCACCCCGACCCTGGCGATGTTGCAGGCGGCACTGCAGACCCCGCGTGAAGTGCATTTCATCCACTGTGCGCGTAACGGCGCCGTGCATGCCTTCCGTGAGTGGGTCGACGGCCTGGCCGAGCGTCATCCACAGCTCAAGCGCTTCTACTGCTATGCCGAGCCGCAAGGCGGCGCTGCGGCCGATGCCGTGGGCCTGCTGAGCGAAGACCTGCTGGCCGAGTGGCTGCCACGTGAACGTGACGTCGATGCCTACTTCCTGGGGCCTAAAGCCTTCATGGCGGCGGTCAAGCGCCAGCTGAAGGGCCTGGGAGTGCCGGAGCAGCAGAGCCGCTACGAGTTCTTCGGGCCAGCGGCAGCGCTGGAGTAAACACCCAGCAGTCCTAGCTGTTGTAGGAGCAGCCTTGTGCTGCGAAGAGGCCGGTGATCTCAGAAGATGCTCTGAGCCATCACCGGCCTCTTCGCAGCACAAGGCTGCTCCTACCTGCTTATATACCGGCCTCTTCGCATCACCAGGCTGCGCCTACCTGCTTATATAAAGGAGAGATGAAACAGCCCGCCAAGCTTTCATCTTTAATCCTCCTTTAATCACGGTATCCTTCACTGCCAGGTGTCGAGGGGCTTGCCCCTGCGCTGCACCCGGGTAGCCGCTTTTTTGCCGTGTGACGTTGAACCGACGTCACAATGGCCGGTCTCAGCCATCTCGGATAGCCCTGCGCAGTGCTATCACGTTGCCCCCTCGGCACGCTAAAGGCCCTGCCCAGCGTGTAGAATCGCGCACAGGCAGGCGGACCACGCGGCCACTCTCCATCCAAGGAACCGGCAATGAACGAACAAACATCGCGCCTGAATCGGGAACGGCGCTTTCTGGTGCTGCTGGGGCTGATCTGCCTGTCGCTGATCGGTGGCGCCCTTTATATGCAGGTGGTATTGGGCGAGGCACCTTGCCCGCTGTGCATCCTGCAGCGCTATGCCTTGCTGTTTATCGCCGTGTTCGCCTTCATCGCCGCCGCGATGCCCGGGCGGCGCAGCCTGACGGCCTTCGAAGGCCTGGTGGTACTCAGCGCCATCGGGGGAATCGTTGCGGCCGGCAACCATGTGTATATACTCGCCAACCCCATGGTCAGTTGCGGCATCGATACCCTGCAGCCGATCGTCGACGACCTGCCCCTGGCCAAGCTGTGGCCGCTGGCATTCCAGGTCGACGGCTTCTGCAGCACGCCGTACCCACCGATCCTCGGTCTGTCGCTGGCGCAGTGGGCGCTGGTCGCATTTGTCCTGACGGCCATTCTGGTTCCGCTGGGCATCTACCGCAACCGACGTCAGGCTTAGACAAAAGTCCCGAATTGCATGAGGTCTTTTGCACGGCGTGAGATGCGCAGAAAGTTGCTCCCCGCTTGATCCAGATCAATCACAAAGCCTTGTAGAATGCGGCTTTGAGGGCTACCCGGCGGGGTGCGACAAACTGTCGCGAAGTTGATTCTTCGGGTCGCATTGTTACGTATTCTGTAAAAGACTGTTGCTCAATAAGTCATAGTCAAGGGTTGGCGACCTATCTACAATCGCCCCCAATTTCCGTTCGGCACTGCTTGCGAGTCGCAGGATTGAAGGAAGCCCCAGCGCTCCCTTTTGCTGACTTCGTCAAGTTTCGCCCAGCGGCGATACCGAGCGGACACCCCTCCGCGTTTTCCCGCACCAAATGGACTTGGTCTGAAGTACAGGCCTGTTGCCTACGAAACCATAAGCACCGCTAACACGCTTGAGCCAAGGTCCTGCAGTCGGACCCCAGGCAGGAGCGAGTACGGGCGCGAAATGCCGCACTTGGCAGGACGAAGTGTTGGCTACCAAAACACAAATTGCATTGAAGCAAGCTGATCTAGAGGTCGTGAGATGAGTAAAAAGCGTTACCCCAGACTGTTTGGCATATTGCCCTTTTTAGGCATGCTTTTACTCAGTGGGTGCAACTGGACCCTGCTCGACCCGAAAGGTCAGGTCGGCATTGAGCAAAAGAACCTCATCCTCATCGCTACCGGCCTGATGCTGCTGGTGGTGATCCCGGTCATCATCATGACCGTGGCGTTCGCCTGGAAGTACCGTGCTTCCAACAAGGCGGCCACCTACACCCCCGACTGGTCGCACTCGACCAAGATCGAGGCCGCGGTGTGGATCATCCCGATCATCATCATCATCGCCCTGGGTTATGTCACCTACAAGTCCACCCACAAGCTGGACCCGTATCGTCCGCTGGATTCCGACGTCAAGCCGATCCAGATCGACGTGGTCGCACTGGACTGGAAGTGGCTGTTCATCTACCCGGAGCAGGGCATCGCGACGGTCAACAAGATCAACTTCCCGGCTAACACCCCGGTCAACTTCCGCGTCACCTCCGACGCCGTGATGAACTCGTTCTTCATCCCGGGCCTGGGCGGCCAGATCTACGCCATGGCCGGCATGACCACCAAGCTGCACCTGATCGCCAACGAAAACGGCGAATTCGACGGTATCAGCGCCAACTACAGCGGCGCTGGCTTCACCGGCATGAAATTCAAGGCTACTGCAACTTCCCAGGAAGACTTCGACAAGTGGGTCGCCGAAGTGAAGCAGTCGCCGCTGAAACTGGGCAAAGCCGAGTACGAAGCTCTGGCCAAACCTAGCGAATACAACCCAGTCGCGCTGTACAGCGAGGCCCCGGCAGAGCTGTTCCAGTCCATCGTCGACAAGTACGAAGGCATGAACCGCGGCAAGCCGGTCCACGAAGAAGCAGGCAGCAAAGATCTGGCCACTACCAAGGGTGTGGAATCGAGTATGCAACCAGCTGCCGGTGCAGAGGAGTAAGAGATGTTCGGTAAACTAAGCCTGGAGGCGATACCCTATCACGAGCCGATAGTCATGGTGACGCTTGCCATGATCGCGCTCGGCGGTATCGCTGTCGTCGGTCTTATCACCTATTTCCGCAAGTGGACCTACTTGTGGAGCGAGTGGTTGACGACTGTCGACCACAAGAAAATCGGGGTGATGTACATCATCGTCGCGATGATCATGCTGCTGCGCGGCTTTGCCGACGCCATCATGATGCGTACCCAGCTGGCTGCGGCCACTGGCGGATCCGAAGGCTACCTGCCGCCTGAACACTATGACCAGATCTTCACCGCTCACGGTGTGATCATGATCATCTTCATGGCGATGCCGTTCTTCACCGGCCTGATGAACCTGGCCCTGCCTCTGCAGATCGGTGCACGTGACGTTGCCTTCCCGTTCCTGAACTCCCTGAGCTTCTACCTGCTGCTGGCAGGCGTGCTGCTGGTCAACATCTCCCTGGGCGTCGGCGAATTCGCCAAGACCGGTTGGGTTGCCTATCCGCCGCTTGCGGGTATTCAGTACAGCCCTGGCGTGGGTGTCGACTACTACATCTGGGCGCTACAGCTATCGGGCCTAGGTACGACGCTTACCGGTGTGAACTTCCTCGTCACCGTGATGAAGATGCGCGCACCTGGCATGAAACTGATGGACATGCCGATCTTCACCTGGACCTGCACCTGGGCCAACGTGCTGATCGTCGCTTCGTTCCCGATCCTGACTGCTGCACTCGCACTGCTGACTGTTGACCGTTATCTGGACTTCCACATTTTCACCAACGAGCTTGGTGGGAACCCGATGATGTACGTCAACCTGTTCTGGGCGTGGGGTCACCCTGAGGTTTACATCCTGATCCTGCCGGCCTTCGGCGTGTTCTCGGAAGTGACTTCGACGTTCTCTGGCAAGCGTCTGTTTGGCCACCACTCGATGATCTACGCATCGGGCGCAATCGCCATCCTGGGCTTTGCCGTATGGCTGCACCACTTCTTCACCATGGGTGCCGGCGCGAGCGTCAACACCTTCTTCGGCCTGGCGACGATGCTGATCTCCATTCCGACCGGTGTGAAACTGTTCAACTGGCTGTTCACCATGTACCAGGGCCGTGTGCGTTTCACCGCACCGATGCTGTGGACCCTGGGCTTCATGATCACCTTCTCCATCGGTGGCATGACTGGCGTACTGCTGGCCGTTCCAGGTGCTGACTTCGTTCTGCACAACAGCCTGTTCGTAATTGCTCACTTCCACAACGTGATCATCGGTGGCGCGGTATTCGGCTACATCGCCGGTTTCGCCTTCTGGTTCCCGAAAGCCTTTGGTTTCACCCTGAACGAGAAGTGGGGCAAAGCTGCCTTCTGGTTCTGGATCTCGGGCTTCTACGTTGCGTTCATGCCGCTGTACGCCCTGGGCTTCATGGGCATGACCCGTCGTCTGAACCACTCCGACAACCCACTGTGGGAACCCTACCTGTACGTTGCCGTAGTCGGCGCCGTGCTGATCCTGTTCGGTATCGCTTGCCAGCTGATCCAGCTCTACGTTTCGGTCCGCGACCGCAACCAGAACCTGGACGTGACCGGCGACCCATGGGGCGGTCGTACTCTGGAATGGTCGACTTCGTCGCCACCTCCGTTCTACAACTTCGCCCACATGCCTGAGCAGGTTGGCCTGGATGCATGGCACGAAACCAAGGAAATCGGCGCTGCTTACAAGCCGGCAACCAAGTTCGACGCCATCCACATGCCGAGCAACACCGCTACCGGTTTGTTCATGGGCCTGTTCCTGACCGTCTTCGGCTTTGCCTTCATCTGGCACATCTGGTGGCTGGTAGGCGCGAGCCTGGTTGCAACCATCGCTGTCTTCGTTCGCCACGCTGCGCGTGACGACCAGGGCTACATGGTTCCGGCCGAAGAAGTGGCGCGCATCGAAGGCGAGCGTATGAAAGCGCTGGCCAAAGCAGGTGCTCTGCCTGCCGGCGCACGTGTCGAATCGTTTGAGCGGGTGTAATCAATGTCCAGTCAAGTAATCCACGGCGCTGCTCATGGTCACGACCATGGGCACGACGATCACCACCACGACTCGGGCCAGATGACCGTACTCGGTTTCTGGCTGTACCTGATGACCGACTGCATCCTGTTTGCGTCGCTCTTCGCTACCTACGCGGTGCTGTCCGGCAGTTTTGCCGGCGGCCCGTCGGGTCATGACATTTTCCAGCTCGACTTCGTAGCTGTTGAAACTGCCTTCCTGCTGCTGTCCTCGATCACCTTCGGCTTCGCCATGCTGAAGTTGTTCGATGGCAAGAAAGCAGGTGTACTGGGCTGGTTGGCTGTGACCTTCCTGTTCGGTGCCGGCTTCATCGCGATGGAAATCTACGAGTTCCATCACCTGATCGCTGAGGGCTTCGGCCCGCAGCGCAGTGGCTTCCTGTCGGCGTTCTTCGCGCTGGTCGGTACCCACGGTCTGCACGTGACTGCAGGTCTGATCTGGATGGCAATCCTGATGTATCAGATCAGCACCAAGGGCATTACCCCGACTGCCAAGACCCGCATGAGCTGCCTGAGCCTGTTCTGGCACTTCCTGGACGTGGTCTGGATCTGCGTATTCACCGTCGTCTACCTGCTGGGGGTTCTGTAATGGCTAACGCACACGACACTCATCACGAAGGTAATCACGGCAGCGTGAAGTCCTACATGATCGGCTTTGTACTGTCGATCATCCTGACCGCTATCCCGTTCGGCCTGGTGATGTACCCAAGCCTGCCGAAGAACCTGACCGTTCTGATCGTGGTCGCCATGGCTGTCATTCAGGTTGTAGTGCACCTCGTGTACTTCCTGCACATGGACCGCTCGAAAGAGCAGCGTTCCAACGTGTCGACGTTCCTGTTTACCACCATGGTAATTGCACTGCTGGTCGGCCTGTCGCTGTGGATCATGTTCAACATCCACATCGAAATGATGGCCAAGTGAGGTAAGACTGCATGTCCGTTAAGCACTTTATCCAAATCACCAAACCGGGGATCATTTTCGGTAACGTGCTTTCCGTGGCAGGCGGATTCTTCCTTGCCGCGAAGGGCCATGTAGACTTCGCCCTGTTCCTGGCGGTGGTGGTAGGTACTTCCCTGGTGGTGGCGTCCGGTTGCGTGTTCAACAACTGCATCGACCGCGACATCGACATCAAGATGGAACGTACCAAGAACCGCGTCATGGTCCAGGGCGGCATGTCGCTGCCCCTCGCGCTGATTTACGCCACCCTGCTTGGGGTGGCGGGTTTCAGCCTGCTGTATGTCCAGGCCAACCCACTGTCGGCGTTCTGTGCGCTGATCGGCTTCGTCGTCTACGTCGGTTTCTACAGCCTCTGGCTGAAGCGTAAGTCGGTGCACGGCACCTTGGTCGGCAGCCTTTCGGGTGCCATGCCTCCGGTGATCGGCTACTGCGCCGTCAGCAACAGCTTCGACCTGGCTGCAGTGACCCTGCTGGTGATGTTCAGCCTGTGGCAGATGCCGCACAGCTTCGCGATCGCCATCTTCCGCTTCAAGGACTACAGCGCTGCCAACATTCCGGTTCTGCCGGTGGCACGCGGTATTCTTGCTGCCAAGAAGCAGATCGTGCTGTACGTGCTGGCCTTCGTGCTCGCCACCCTGATGCTCACCCTCGGCGGTTACGCCGGCCTCAGCTACCTGGCCGTGGCAGCTGCCATGGGCCTGTACTGGCTGTACATGGCCTGGGGTGGCTACAAGGCCGAGGACGACAGCAAATGGGCCCGCAAGGTGTTTGGCTTCTCTATCCTCACTGTCACTGCCCTGAGCGTGATGATGTCGGTGGACAGCCAGACCGCTGCGGACGTGCTGATGACCTACGCACGCTGATACCGCTGCCTGTTACACGAAAACCCCGGCCATGTGCCGGGGTTTTTTATGGGTGTTTTTCCTGTACCGGCCCTTTCGCGGGTAAACCCGCTCCCACAGGGTATTGCACAGGCTTCGAATCCTGTGTGGTCCCTGTGGGAGCGGGTTTACCCGCGAAGAGGCCGGCCCTGGAAACATAAAATTCTAATTTTCAAAAAATACATCTGAAAAATTCTAATAAAACAGGAAATTGTCCTTTACAGATATCCTGTTTCGGCACTATCTTCTGATCCAGGCCGCCACATCGGCCAACGTCGCTCGGACGGTTCCGGGCGCTTACGTACTCAGAGGAAGCCATGGCCAACCCAGGTTCGCCGCGCCGCTTTGCGCGCATCGATCGTCTCCCCCCTTACGTCTTCAACATCACCGCCGAGCTCAAGATGGCTGCCCGCCGTCGTGGCGAAGACATCATCGACCTGAGCATGGGCAACCCCGATGGCGCGACCCCGCCGCACATCGTCGAGAAGCTGGTGCAGGTCGCCCAGCGTGAAGACACGCACGGCTACTCCACCTCCCGCGGCATCCCACGCCTGCGCCGGGCCATTTCCAACTGGTACAAGGAACGCTACGAGGTCGACATCGACCCGGAAAGCGAAGCCATCGTCACCATCGGTTCCAAGGAAGGCCTGGCTCACCTGATGCTCGCCACCCTCGACCAGGGCGACACGGTGCTGGTGCCCAACCCCAGCTACCCGATCCATATCTACGGTGCGGTGATCGCTGGCGCCCAGGTGCGTTCGGTGCCGCTGGTGCCGGGTGTGGACTTCTTCAATGAGCTTGAGCGGGCGATACGCGAATCGATCCCCAAACCGAAGATGATGATTCTCGGCTTCCCGTCCAACCCGACCGCGCAGTGCGTGGAGCTGGACTTCTTCGAGCGCGTGGTGGCCCTGGCCAAGCAGTATGACGTGCTGGTGGTGCATGACCTGGCGTACGCCGACATCGTCTACGACGGCTGGAAAGCCCCGTCGATCATGCAGGTGCCGGGGGCCAAGGACATCGCGGTGGAGTTCTTCACGCTGTCCAAGAGCTACAACATGGCGGGCTGGCGTATCGGCTTCATGGTCGGCAACCCCGAGCTGGTCAACGCCCTGGCGCGCATCAAGAGCTACCACGACTACGGCACCTTCACGCCTTTGCAGGTGGCCGCCATTGCCGCGCTGGAAGGCGACCAACAGTGCGTGCGCGATATCGCCGAGCAGTACCGCCAGCGCCGCAACCTGTTGGTGAAGGGGTTGCACGAGCTGGGCTGGATGGTCGAGAACCCAAAGGCTTCGATGTACGTGTGGGCGAAGATTCCGCCAGAGTACGCGCACCTCGGGTCGCTGGAGTTTTCCAAGAAGCTGTTGGCCGAGGCCAAGGTGTGTGTGTCGCCGGGCATCGGCTTTGGTGACTACGGTGATGATCACGTGCGCTTTGCCCTGATTGAGAACCAGGACCGTATTCGCCAGGCGATTCGCGGCATCCGCCAGATGTTCAGGGCGGATGGTTTGACCCGCAAGTAAACGGCGAGGGGCCGCGTGGCGGCCCCCGTTGTACCGTAGGGCGGCCTTCCGACTGCCTGCCGAATATTCACACCACTACCTTCAGCACTCATTTTCCTGTTCGGGTATTCAAATGAGTGTATTTACAGCGTATTTCTGCGGCACCGGTTCCCATCGCTTCGATGCTGCCAACCCCAATTTCTGGAACGGCGAGCTGGTCTCGACATTGGCCAGCAACGATCAGGGGCGCGAATTCGCCCACTGGATTGCGGTTGACGGGCCGGGTAGCGGCAACCTTCAGGATGACGAATTATTCGTTGAGCCAGGTGGCTACTTTAACTGGAGTGGTCAGTTGTTTGGCCGTGGTTGGGAAGAAAACGTGAGCCATGTGCTGAACGTGATCAAGGGTGAGAGCAGTTGGCAGCGCACCAAGCTCACTGAGGAAGCGTACACAAGTCTGAAAGACGCAGGCGTGCCGATCCCGGATGCGTCCGCCACGGCTTCCTGGTTCTGGCGCACTTATGACTACGGCGATCGCCATCCGACCCCGCAGGCGCTGCAGGAACAGATCATCAAGATATTCCGCGAACCGTGCTTGCCCACCCAGGTCAACCTGGTGGGCTGGAGCCGCGGCGGTATCAGTTGCCATATGCTGGCCAATGCGATGGCTGAGGATCCGCTGCTGCGGGATATCCCGGTCAATATTTTTGCCATTGACCCGGTGCCGGGCACTGGCAACGTGCAGAGCAGGCGGGTCAAACTGGCCAGGAACGTCCATGAGTATGTGGGTTTCTATTCCCGGGATGAACGCTCCAATGGCTTTGCCTGTGTGATCCCGGCGGTCGAAAGCAACACGCGCATGTGCGTCTACCCAATGCCGGGCCGGCATGCCACTTTGGTGGGTAATGCATCTGCTGACGGGGCGAGCGACGGCAAGGTGCTGGTCGAACCCGGGTTGATCGTGCGGCATTTCGCCGAAGTCTGCCTGACCCGTTGGGGTGTCGAACTGGACAAGTGCCTGGCGCTGGATGACAACCAACTGATGCAGCATCACTTGGCCATGGCGGCCGCCGATGAGCACTACCAGGCCATGCGCAGCCAGTCGTATACCGTCATCACAGAAGGCCAAAAAGACGACCGGCTGGTGCACTGCGGCGAAACCCGCACGCGCTTCAGCCAGGTGCGCAGCGACCGTTATGACCCTCGCGAAGGCCTTGGCCTGCAGCACTGGGATGCCAACACTTACAAGGCTTTGCGTTAGGCCGGGCAGGCGGGCAGCCGCTGTGCTGTTCGCCCGTTATTCGGGGGCGTGGGGTTAGCCGGATCAGCGGCAATTTTTTTTGCATTCCCCCTCTATCCAGCCGGCCCCGGTTGGAATGAAAATGGCGCCGCGGGCCCAGCCCCGATAACAACAACCTTCCCTCCGTGGCCTCATGTCCGAATATAACCCTTGCCTTGACTGCGGCGCCTGCTGCGGGTACTTCCGTGTGTCCTTCTTCTGGGGCGAATGCCAGTCTGCCGGGGGCGTTGTGCCTGACGACCTGGTGGTGCAGATCAACCCTACACGGGTCGCGATGATCGGCACCGATGCCAAGCCTTGCCGCTGCGTCAGCCTTGCCGGCGAGATCGGTAAAGAGGTGGCGTGCACCATCTACGCCAACCGCTCGAGCCCTTGCCGAGAGTTCGAAGCGTCGTGGGAGGGTGGGGTGCACAACCCGAGCTGTGACGATGCACGCGCGGCCTATGGCTTGCCGCCGTTGACTCCGCCTGGGGCCAACGAGCCGCATTGGCCGGATGATGATGGGGCTGAGGTGGCCTGATCTTTTTGGGTCGCCTGTGCCGGCCCTTTCGCGGGGGCAAGCCCGCTCCCACAGGACCGTTGCAAGACCTGTGGGCGAAGCAAGTCACCGATCCTGTGGGAGCGGGCTTGCCCCGCGAAAGGGCCATCAGCTGTAAGAAGATTCTGAACTTGAAACCAAATGCTTCAGAAAGGCGGGCTTGTCGAATTATCCTACGATGCCTGTCGGATGCCGCCTGATAGGCGGGGAAGTACTTCAGCGATAACTTCATGGTTCGCCCATATGGCGAGCGGGTGTGAGAACTCGTTGTTGGTAGTCGGCCTTTTTTATGGCAGCTGTGCGCGTGCAGGCTTCGGTCTGACCGTGGTGACTCCAACACGGGCTTCTCACCTCGCGCACGGCTGCCACCCAAATCTGTGAGAAGGACCAAGGTGGTTGCTCCTTGAAATGTCATTGGAGTTCACTATGAAAAAACTTGTACCTGACCCACCCACTTTCCCAATCCCTTATATCTCGATAATCGCCGACCTCTCCCATGCAGAGGCAAGGTCCCAGGCAGCCAAGCTCATGGGCAGCCTTTCCCAAACCATCGAGCTTTACCTCAAAGCCGAAGACAGCCTGCAACGTAGCGCCCTCCTCGAAAACATGTCCGCCCTGACCGAATTGCTTCATGCGCTGTTCGCCCACATAAAGGCGCAGGAGGCAGTGGAATGAGCAATCACCTGAAAAGCCATACCACCGCTGGCGTGGAGACGTTTCTCGAATTGTTCCGCATCGAACCGGGCATCCCCCTTGATCACGCGTTCGACGAATTGTCTGTGTTGCTAGGGTGCATACGCCACCTCAGCGAAGAGGCCGAGATGGAGGGCAACAAGGTTGCAGGCAGCGCTGCACGGATTCTCAGTGCCATGGCCAAGGCGCTGATCAACGACATGGAAATGGGGTTGAACCGGGGCGGTTGAGTGGTCGCGCAGATCGAGCGCCGCGCGGGCGGCGCTTCGCAGCACAAGGCTGCTCCTACACCTGTTGCGGGCCAATTATTCCTGAGCCATTTGCGCGCGCTCAATGTCGGGTCGAACTAACAAGGCGGTCCTGTACATATGGGACATGCCTCACTGGCCTGAAAAAATGTAGGAGCAGCCTTGTGCTGCGAAGCGCCGCGCGGGCGGCGCTCGATTTCCGCCCCGGCGCGAAACCCCCGCCAGACAACCGGCCACGCTCAAACACACGATAAAACCCAACGCATCCCCCAGCCGCCTCGCTTGACGTTAAACTGTCATCTCCCCAGCAATGGACAGGAGATCCGGCGTGACCCCACCCCGCAGTTTCCCCAGTGACCTCTGCCTCGACAGCCCCCGCCTGCAATTGCGCCCGATGCGCCATGGCGATGCCGCGCAATGGCTGGCGATCATGGCCGACCCCGAGGTCATGCGTTATTGGCACCATGCACCCTGGCAAGACCTCGCCGAGGCCGAAAGCGCCCTGGCTGCCGACCGTGAAGCCTATGCCAATGGCGACCAGCTCAAGCTCGGCATGTACCGCCGTGACAACGGCGAACTCATCGGCATGGTCCAACTGTTCAACATCGATGACGTATCCCGCCGTGGCGAGATCGGCTATTGCCTGGCCAGCGCCGTACAGGGCAGGGGGTACATGGATGAGGCATTGACCTGCTTCATCGACTACCTCGCTCACACCCTGCACATGCGCCGCCTGGAGGGCGAGATCGACCCACGTAACCAAGGCTCGGCACGCACGCTCGAACGCCAGGGCTTCGTGCTCGAAGGCACCCTGCGGGCACGCTGGTGCGTGGCCGGTGAGCTGTCCGACTCGGGCATCTATGGCCTGCTGCTGGAACCACCGGTTGCATAGTGTTATGGCGAACCTCGACTTTCATCGTCTGCTGTACATCACGCTACCGGTGGTGACCCTGCGCGGCTCTTACTAAACGCCTGGAAGCGGGGCAGGGCCTGGGTTATGGTCGCAGCCTGTCCCGTTTTCCCCAGGTGTGCCCCTTTGCCCGTTTTCTACCTGAGCATCAGCCTGTTCCTGTACCTGCTCGCGCTGTTTTTCGATGGCGTGCTGATGAGTGGCGACCGCCACATGCCCGCCCTGCAGATGTTGCTGTACGGGCCATGGGGCATGCCCTTCGGGTTGTATCAATGGTTTGCCAATCCGCTGCTGGCCGTGGCGATTCTTGCCCATCGACGTTTCCGTCGGTTGGCCTTGGCGTGCGGTGTGGCGGCGTTGTATCTGGCGGCCAGCAGTTTCGGAATCGACCGCCTGCCAGACAGCCAAAGCTACGCGTTTCATGACCGCACCGGTTTTGGTGCAGGCTTTTATCTATGGCTCATTGCGATGGTGGTGTTTTGCACGGGTCAGGCCTGGCATTGCTGGAAGGCCCGCAGCGCCGATGACATGCCCGGATGGCGCTGGCTCGATGTGGCCTTGATAGCGGCGTTGGGTGTCGCGTTGTATGCCGCGACGCAGATGCCGTCGTTGCGTTTCGAGCCGAACAAGGTGCTGATGCCGCCGGAACAGCCACAGACATTTTGATATCCACAGGGGGAATAGTCATGAACAGGTATCACCTGACGGGCCTGGCGCTAGCGTGTGTGCTGCCGCTGGCCATGGCCGAAGAAAATTCGCCGAGCTACGGCCAATGCATGGACAAGGCGTCCAGCACAGTGGCCATGAGCAGTTGCATCCAGGCCGAGACCCAGTTGCAGGACCAGCGCTTGAACCAGGTGTACAAACAGTTGATTGGTAAACTGGAGGCAGGGCAGCAGAAACGCCTGCGCGAGGTACAGCGCAAGTGGATCGCCTACCGTGATGACAACTGCACGTTCCACGTACAGGCCAGTGGCGGGACCCTGGCGCAACTGGAAGGCGGCGTGTGCGTGATGGACATGACCCGGGACCGGGCGGCCGAGCTTGAGCGAGTACTCAGCCCGGGGCAGTGAGGTTGCCTGTTCCGGCCCTGGTTTTATTTGCGCGGTTCGCGCCGCGCGCGGGCCTTGAGGTATTCGCGCACCTCCACGGCATCCCCCGCAAACTCGATACGCTCAGCCTTGGCATCGCGCTGATAGGCATACATCGGGTCGTAATATTCCTTCAGCAACCCTTCGATCCAGCCCCGGTGCAGCTCCACCGCGCCGCTGCGCTGTTGCTCATCCAGGGCTTGTTGCAAGATGGCGGACAAGCGTTGGCAGCGTTCACCACCCAGTCGCTTGTGGATATTGGCCATGCTCGACAGCATGCGTTCGGCAAACAGTCGGCGGCCCTCTTCGTCGCCATGCACATCGACGAACTCTGCGCTCAGGTTGACCACGTAATCGCGCAGGATACGTTCAACACGCTGCTCGAAACTGTCCTCCAGCCATACCAGCGGGTACTGCTGCATGCCTTGGTACAAGGCCAGCGGCACGGTGCAGCTGCCGACGATACGGCCTTCATCTTCGAGCACGAACTGCTCGATGCCACGTGCGCGCTTTTTCAGCACATCGATGGCCAGCTTGTTTTCGAAGCCGATTTGCGCGGGCTGCGCGGTGGCACGCTTGCCGAAGCTGGAGCCACGGTGGTTGGCATGGCCTTCAAGGTCCAGCCCATTGCTCAACTGGTGCAGTACCTCTGTCTTGCCGGTGCCGGTGAGGCCGCCAATCAAAACGAAATCGCAGTGCGCCACGGCCTGCTCAGTGGTGTCCAGCAGGAAGGTGCGCATCGCTTTGTAGCCGCCCTTGACCCGCGGGTAGTCGATGCCCGCTTCCTCGCGCAGCCACTGTTGAACGATCAACGAACGCAGGCCACCGCGGAAACAGTACAGGTAGCCCTCGGGATGCGCCTTGGCGAAGCTGGCCCAGGCGTGCAGGCGGTCGCGCTTGATCGCGCCGCTGACCAGTTGGTGGCCAAGCGTGATGGCGGCGGCCTGGCCTTGCTGTTTGTAGCAGGTGCCGACCTTCTGCCGCTCCTGGTCGTTCATCAGCGGCAGGTTGACGACGCCCGGGAAGGCGCCTTTGGCGAATTCGATGGGCGCGCGCATGTCCATCATCGGCACGTCGTTCAAAAATAGCGGGCGAAAATCCGTGCAGTCGGGACGCATCAGATCACCTCGACCGCGTTGCTCTGTCGCTCACCCAGCGTGCCGATGGGCGACAGTTGCAGGCCCAGTTCGGCCGCCACGGCCAGAAACTGCGCTTCACCCTCAGGGCTGACCGCCACCAGCAGGCCACCGCTGGTCTGCGGATCGCACAGCAGGTGCTTCTGCTCATCGCTCAGGGCGCCGATCTTGTGGCCGTAGCTTTCGTAATTGCGCAAGGTGCCGCCCGGGATGCAGCCCTCGGCCAGGTAGTGATCGACACTTGGCAGGCGCGGTACTGCGGCGTAGTCCAGGTGCGCGGTGAGGCCGCTGCCGTCGGCCAGCTCCACCAGGTGGCCCAACAGGCCGAAGCCGGTGACGTCGGTCATCGCCCTCACACCTTCGAGCTTGCCGAAGCGGCTGCCGGGGGTGTTGAGGGTGCACATCCAGTCGCGCGCCAAGCCTTGGTCCTGCGCGCGCAGCTTGGCCTTTTTCTCGGCGGTGGTGAGGATGCCGATGCCCAGCGGTTTGGTCAGGTACAAGCGGCAACCGGCGGTGGCGGTGTCGTTGCGCTTGAGATGGCGCTTGCTGACCACGCCAGTGACGGCCAGGCCGAAGATCGGCTCCGGGGCGTCGATGGAGTGGCCGCCGGCCAGCGGGATGCCAGCTTCGGCGCAGACCGCACGCCCGCCGCGGATCACTTCGCGGGCGACTTCCGGCGGCAGCACGTTGACCGGCCAGCCGAGGATGGCGATGGCCATCAACGGGTCGCCGCCCATGGCGTAGATGTCACTGATGGCGTTGGTGGCGGCGATGCGGCCGAAGTCATACGGGTCATCGACGATCGGCATGAAGAAGTCGGTGGTCGAGACCACGCCGCGCTCTTCGTCCAGGGCGTACACGGCAGCGTCGTCGCGCGAAGCATTGCCGACCCAGAGGTTCGGGTCCAGGGCCTGGACGCCGCTTTCGGCAAGGATTACGTCCAGTACCTTGGGGGAGATCTTGCAGCCACAACCGGCACCATGGCTGTACTGGGTCAGGCGGATTGGCTCGCTCATACATACCTCAGCAGATCAAATTGTTGCGCGATTGTAGCAAAGCTGGCCATTGCGCCATGGGCCCTTATACTTTTGACGGTCGGCACGGCTGCCGACCCTTTAGCTGCCAATGACCCGGAGATTGCCCATGCTCAAACGCCCTCTGGCGCTCGCCGCCGGCCTCGTGCTGTCCTGCTGTGCCGTTGTCGCCCAGGCTGCTGAAACCCTTCGGGTCAGTGCCATCCCCGACGAAGCGCCCACGGAGCTCCAGCGTAAATTCAAGCCGTTGGGGGAGTACCTGGCCAAGCAGCTGGGCATGGAGGTGAAGTTCGTGCCGGTCGCCGACTACCCGGCGGTGGTCGAGTCGCTGGCCTCCGACCGCCTCGACCTGGCGTGGCTGGGGGGGTTCACCTTTGTTCAGGTGCACTTGAAAGACCCGAACGCCACGCCGCTGGTGCAGCGTGAGCAGGACGCGCAATTCACGTCCAAGTTCATCACCGCCAACCCCAATGTGAAGAGCCTGGCCGACCTCAAGGGCAAGTCGTTCGCCTTCGGCTCCATTTCGTCCACCTCGGGCAGCCTGATGCCGCGTTACTTCATGCTCAAAGAGAACAACATCAAGCCTGAGGACTACTTCAGCCGTGTGGCCTACTCCGGCGCCCACGACGCCACCGCAGCCTGGGTGCAGGCCGGCAAGGTCGATGGCGGGGTGCTCAATGCCAGCGTCTGGCAAAAGCTGGTGGACGCCGGCAAGGTCGATACCAGCAAGGTGAAGGTGTTCGCCACTACCCCGACTTACTACGACTACAACTGGACCGTGCGCGGCAACATGGCGCCGGCACTCAAGGCGAAGATCAAACAGGCGTTCCTCGACCTGGACCCGGCCAACCCCGAGCACAAGGCGATCCTCGACCTGCAGGCTGCCAGCCGCTTTATCGAGACCAAACCTGAGAACTACCAGGGCACCGAACAAGCCGCGCGTGAGGCCGGCCTGCTCAAGTGACGTCCGCTCCGGTGGCAATTCATCTGCACGATGCCAGCCTGCGCCATGGCCAGGTCCGCGCGCTCGACGCGATCAACCTGCGCGTGGAGCAGGGCGAGCGGGTCGCGATCATCGGCCCCTCTGGCGCAGGCAAGTCCAGCCTGCTGCACCTGATGGCCACTGCTATCCAGCCCAGTGCCGGGCGCCTGGCGCTGTTCGGTGAACAGCCTTGGCAGTTGTCTGGCAGGGCGCGTCAGCGCTTGCGGGCACGGGTTGGCCTGGTGCATCAGGCACCGCCCTTGCCGCCGCGCCAGCGGGTTGTGACCGCAGTGCTGGCGGGGCGATTGGGGCAGTGGGGTATCGTGCGTGGCTTGTTCAACCTGCTGTACCCGACCGATGTGCCAGGCGTGCGCCAGGCATTGGCCGAGCTGGGGCTGGCTGACAAACTGTTCGTCCAATGCGGGCAACTGTCTGGCGGCCAACTGCAACGGGTGGGCATTGCACGGGTGCTGTATCAACGCCCGGACTTGCTGCTGACCGATGAGCCCGTTTCGGCGATGGACCCGGTGCTGGCCGACCACAGCCTGGCATTGCTCAACCGCCACGCCCAGGCCAACGGTGTAACGTTGGTGGCCAGCCTGCATGCGGTCGAGCTGGCGCTGGCGCATTTTCCACGGGTGATTGGCATTCGTGAAGGGCAGGTGGTGTTCGACAGCCCGGCCGAGGCGGTCAGCCCGCAAATGCTCGATGCACTCTATGCCAACGAACACTTGGCTTCGCCTCCCTTGCAGGGCCCTGCAGCAGTGCTGACGGTACAGATCCCGCGATGCTGAAGGCCCATGCCCGCGACCCGGCTGCCCTGCCACGGTTGCTGCTGACCCTGCTTGCTGTGGCGGTGTTATGGCCGGGCCTGCAGTTGAGCGAGCTGAACCCCGGCGTGCTGTGGCAGGCCGAGAACCGTCAGCAGATCGCCAGCTTCACCCAGGCATTCTGGCCGCCGGCGCACGATGCCGCCTTTTTGCAGTTGCTGTACGAAGCCACCTTGCAGACCCTCGCCGTGGCCACGGCCGGCATGACCCTGGCGCTGGTGCTGGCGGTACCTGCCAGCCTGCTGGCCAGCCGTGCCTTGTCGTTGCGCGCGGCCTCCCGAGGCGGGCGGGCTGGGTGGTGGTCGCGGGTGCTGCGGCTGCCGGTACGCGGGCTGCTGATCTTTCTGCGCAGCGTGCCAGAAATCGTCTGGGCCTTGCTGTTCGTGCGTGCCGTGGGGCTTGGGCCAACGGCGGGGGTGCTGGCCATCGCCATTACCTACAGCGGCATGCTTGGCAAGGTCTACGCCGAAATCTTCGAGTCGGTCGACCAACGCCCGGCCCATGCCCTATTGCAGGCCGGCAGTGGTCGGCTGATGGCCTTTTTCTACGGCATCCTGCCCAATGCGGTGTCGGAAGTGGTGTCGTACACGGTGTACCGCTGGGAATGCGCGGTGCGTGCTTCGGTGGTGATGGGGTTTGTCGGCGCTGGCGGGTTGGGGCAGCAGATCGACCTGTCGATGCGCATGTTTGCCGGCGCGGAGGTGGCGAGCATGCTGCTGACGTTTCTGTTGCTGGTATCGCTGGCTGACCTGCTCAGCCGCTTTCTGCGAGGAAGGCTGGCATGAACCGGGCGATCAACCTGCTGGTGCTCGGCGTGATCATCGCGGCGGTGGTGGCCTCGTTCGCCTACCTGGAGCTGGACCTGCACGCGCTGGTCGGTGATGGCGGGCTAGGGCAGATGGGCGAGTACGCGGGGCGATTCCTGCACCCGGACGTGACCGTCGAGCATTTGCGCGCGGTCTGGCATGGCGCCTTGGAGACCTTGGCGATGTCGGGCCTGGGGACTTTGCTGGCGGTGGTGCTGGGGATGCTGCTGGCGTTACCGGCGGCGGGCCGCTTCGGCTGGCCGCTACAGGCTGCGGCGCGTGTACTGCTCAATGCCTTGCGGGCCATCCCGGAATTAGTCTGGGCGGCGCTCACCGTGCTGGCCGCAGGGCTTGGCCCGAATGCTGGGACCCTGGCGTTGGCGTTACACACCGCCGGCGTGCTCGGCCGCTTGTTTGCCGAGGCACTGGAAAACGCCCCGGCAGAGCCTGCAGCAGCCATTCGCTTGCAGGGTGGCAGCCAGGTGGCGGCATTCTGCTTTGGTACCTTGCCTAACCTGTGGCCGCAGTTGCTGGCTTACAGCCTGTACCGCTGGGAGAACAACATCCGCATGGCCAGCGTGTTGGGGTTTGTTGGGGCCGGTGGGTTGGGGCAGATGCTCTACACCACCTTGAGCCTGTTCCAGGAGGCGCAAGCCAGCACGGTGATCATCGCCATGCTGGTGCTGGTGTTGCTGGTGGATGCCTTGAGTGATGTGCTGCGCCAGCGCTATGTGCGCGCCTGACTGGGGCTGCAGGGCAGCCCGCGCAAGCATCAAGTGGTCAGCTCGCCATGCTGCGCTTCCCGTTGCATCGACTCCAGGTTGCGCTCGATCGTCTCGCAGATGGTGTCCATCTGGATTTGGTGCTCGCTGAAGCGGAAGGGGCTTTGCAGGTCGGTGCCGATCCGCTCGATGGCCAGCAACATGAACCCCACCACCGTCGACGCCAGCGGTGTGAACCACTCCAGCGACTCGACCAGCCCCACCGGCACGATCAGGCAGAACAGCGTGATGAACAGCCGCGGAAAATACACATAAGGGTAGGGCAGCGGCGTATTGGCGATCCGCTCCATGCCGCCCTGGGCATTGGACAGGTCCACCAAGGTCGACTCCAGCCGCGCCAGGCGAATGCTGTCCAGGCGCCCGGCTTGGTATTCCCGCGCCAGCAGGGCTGCCGAGCCACTGAGGATGTCGTTGGCGAAGTTGTTCGAGCGGTTGCGCCGCTCGAACTCCGCCTGCGGGATGAACGCTATCAGTTCATCCGGGCAGCGGTCGCCCTTGAGATGCGCAGCCAGGCAGTTCACATAGGCGATATGCCGGCGCAGCAAGGTGGCCTTGATCGGGTTCAGCCCGTCATCCGGGTCATCGATCAGCGTCAGCGTCTGCCGGGCAAAACTGCGCGAACTGTTGACCAGCGCACCCCACAACGTGCGCGCCTCCCACCAGCGGTTGTAGGCGCTGCTGTTGCGAAAGCTCACCAGCACCACCAGCGCCGAACCCAGCAAGGTCAACGGAATCAACGGCAGGGTGAACTTGCTGTTGAAGAACAGCATGAAATCGATGGTGACCAGCACATCCCAGATCAGCAGCCAAAACAGCGACCAGCCGATGTAACCGATGGTCTTCACCACCAAGCGGTACTTGCGGGCGATGATCTCTTTCACACGGGGTACCTCGAAACGCGGGGGATGCAGGATCGGACGTCGAGGGATGGGTATGGTTCGGCAGCTGATGTTGCAAGACATTTTTTTGGATGTGTTTGAAAGAAAAAACTGACTGAGGTATCGGACGCTCCTGAATTCTCTTCGCAAAGGTGAAACGGCAAAGTAGACCGCTTCCATATGGTGGGCGGAGACAAATCTTCCCAGACCGCCGATATCCTCAAAGCGAGAAAGCTGGTGGAGGAGATGAAATGAGCGAAAAATTGATCCCTTTTGATATCGCCGACTTGCTTGACAGTGATGCAGCAATCAGCGAATACCTCAGCCAGGTGCTATCCGATGGCGATACAGATGAGATTATCCGGGCCATCGGTCATATCGCTCGGGCACGAGGAATGACACAAATCGCTGCACAGAGTGGGTTAGGTCGAGAAAGTCTCTATAAAGCACTTAGCCCAGGCGCTAAGCCCCGCTTTGATACAGTGCTTAAAGTCATACGTGCCCTAGGCGTGGAGCTTTTTGTTCAGCCCCATACGTCGTCGCATTAGATTTCGCAGGCTAGGCCAGTACCTGCCTCATCTGCACCAACGCCACTCGCTTCCCATCCGGCGCCTGGCGTTCTTCGATGCCGAACGGTACAAAACCGAGCTGTGGATAAAGCAGCAACCCCGCCGTGTTGTGATTGAAGCACGACACCCAAATCTCTCGCGCCGCAAACTGTTCGCGGGCCAGCTCGATCATGGCGGTTACCAGGTAGCTCGCCACCCCATGGCCGCGGGCAGCTGGTGCCACCACCACGTTGCCCAGGGCGCACACGCCGCCGTGCTCGGCTTTGTAGAAGTTGGCAAAGCCCAGCACCATGCCGCCGCCTTGCACCACCGTAGAGCCGTTGGGCTGGGCGATGGCGTCGGTCAATTGCACGGGGGTTAGGGGGTAGGTGGCTTTGGGGAACATGTAGAACAGTTCGTCCGGGCCCTGGGGGAAGCAGCAGATGGCGGGGATGTCGCTGGGTTGAACAGGGCGGTGGCTGAGGTGCATGGCAGGTCCTTTTGCAGTGCGTTGGCTGGCCGTTTGCGGCCAAGCCCCGCTCACAGGCTAGCACTGCCTCAGTGGGAGATCACCGCCGACTGCTCACGGCTTGGCCGCCACCGCCACAATCCCCTTGATCGCCGCAGGCGCATGAGGCTTGGCCTTGCGTGCCAGCAAGTACTGGAAGCGCCGCCATTCCTTGTCGATCTCGCTGTACGACATGAACACGCTGACGCGCTCTTTATCGGCGAGGTCCGGGCGAGTGCGCGCATCGATCTCGTTCTTGGGGATGAACGCAATGTTGATACCCACCACCTGGCCATCATCGGCGAACACTGGCCCGCCAGACATGCCCTTGACCATCGGGCCGTCGTGCAGCGAGTAGAAGACACTGCCCGGCGTACCTTCAAGGCGCACCAGCGACGGCAACGCATGACCCTTGCCCAGTACAGGAATCATCAGGCTGTTGAAGCCGACCGCCGTCACCGACTCACCCGGTACGTATTGCCGCCAATGCGGCACCTTGCTGGCCTTGTGCTTGAAGAACACCACATCGCCGAGGCCCTCATGGACCACGTTACGCAGGAAGGGGGTGTGTTTGGCGGTCACTGCGTAGTCTTCGTTCCACTGGATGGCGCTGGCCATCAGCAACAGCGGCAGCGGCGCACCTGAGGTGACCACGAACGCTTGGCTGTAGACAGGATCGGAGACGTAGGACGTTGGCACTCCATTGCACCCACTCAGCAGCATCATTGCTGCCAGACAGGGCACGGTTGTTTTCATGTGTCACACAGTCGTGGATAAATGGGGGCGCAAATATGGCTAAGAGCCATCATGCTGGCAATACTTTGTGCATATATCCGACGAGTGACATCTTAAGTAGGAGGGAGGGTAATGGCCAATAGATTCCCGGCATGGCTGCAGGGCTGACAGTCAGGCGTGCGGCGTCAATTTGGTGGGTGGGTTGGAGGCCGTGGTTTTGGTGCTTTTTTCAGTTGAGGTGAGCTGCGATGAGCTCAATTGAGCTGCATTGAGCTACTTTGAGCTGCATCCGGAGTGCCATGATCTCGTTGGATGAACTGGATAGTGTGGCGTTGCATAACTGCGCCCGTTACCAGCTGGGCATGAGGCAGGTGCAAGCTTGGATCGAGGCGGGGCGGCCACGTTGAGTGGGTATTGCCCAAAAACCTTGCCTTTTGTGTCCTTCGGCGGCAGTTAGCTGACTCCACAGAAAATTACACAAACAGTAACTTTCTGTGGAGTGTGTTGCCTCTGAGTTCAAGTCCGAGGCATAGCGCCATCCGCGGCAATCAATCCTTGCTGGCGTTGAGCTTGCGTAGTTCTTCATAGGTAGCCGACTGCACGAACCAAAAGCCGGATACGATGCACCAGCTCAGGCTGCCAACGACGAAAATGCCCAGGCCAGCGAGGAAGCCGCTGGTGAACATGGCGACCAGCGCAAAAAGCCAGATCACGGCGAGGGAGATGTAGAGGACCAGGTTGTTGACGCTGATGACGAAATCTTTCACTTGCAAATTCCTTGTTGAAATCTGGAGAACGGCGCCCATCCAAGGGCTAGCGAATGATATCACAGTGCCTTCATTGGGCTGCCCGCTGAGTTGATTCACATCAGGAATGTTGAATCACTTGTGCGACGATCTTGACCAACCAAATGCGTTTTCAGCGCACTGAAATGGTCCCTGACGGTCATGGCGACGTACTCCCAAAACGCCTGATTATCGACCGTCTGCGTCACCAGCTGCCTCGGCAAGAACCTACGCATTTCATTCTGAAAATCGCGCTGTGTCTGCTCCTCCCCCAAGCTGGCCACACGTTCTTCTCCTTGTTGAAGAAACACGTCGACAGTGGTCGCATGATCACCGAGCTTTCTCTCAGCAAGCTCATAGGCAGGCGTCACAGCCCTTTGCCTAAGCCAGGCGATATCCCAAAGGTCTCGATTCTTGAGGCGCCCCCGCCGTAGTGCAAACGCCAGCAACTTGTCGACGAAGATTTCTTCAAGGCTTTGCGCATTGACGATTAACCCTTCGGTCCCCATGTCGACCCCATACGGGTTCAACAAAGTCATTGGCTTAGGTTGGTAGGACGGTATGGCGCAGATATCGATATGGATTTTTTGCGCTGGCAGGTTCCGAGCCTCGGGGCGGGTCTGCACGCGCAGTTTCCATGTCTCAACATTACCTGCTTCGCGAGTGGGTTCGCTGACATCCACCTGCAGCCCGTACTTGTCGTTAAGGTTTGTAATGAGGTTCTCTTTTAGTGCCGCAAAGTCCTCCCGTTTGAAACCTGAACCACCCGTAAAGTCGAGGTCCTCGCTCAGCCGCCTGGAACCGTAGCAAGTGCGTAAGCATGTACCACCGATAAAGCAGAGGTCCTGCAATAGACGTGATTCGCTCAGTATCCGCATGATGTCGTGATGCAGCAGTTCTTTTTCAACCACCACTTGTAACGGGGCCAGGTCGGGTGTGTTGGTAAGGGCTTGCTGGACTAGCTGGTCAAACAAGGTCATTGGCAATTTCCCAATCGATCAGGTCCAGGTTGCGCTTGGCGCGTTTCATGTCTTCGAGTGCAAGGGCAGGTTTGGCACGCCACAAGCGGCAGCGTTCGTCATAGTCAATCTGGCCTTGGAGGTCTGCTGCCTTGCGTTTTGTGTGGATGAACTCAAGCGTGCCGAATGTTCCGCAACGTATGGTTTGGGTTCGTCCAGACGACATGAGGGTAAGCCAGTTCAAGGGGACCTGGGAGATCACACCGGCGTCGCTTAGGGCGGATTCCAGGCTGATGTAGTTGAGGTGATTTGCTCGCAGGCGTGCGGCGGCGTGGTACAGGACCAGTCCTTGGTTGGGTTTGGCTGGCGTGTAGAGGTAGAGGCCACGGCAGAGCCGGATCAAGGTGCTGTCGTTGGCTGCACGGCTCAGTAAACTGCGGTAAGCGCTGTCGGAAAGCTCCGGAAGCAGGGCCCGCATATCGGTTGGGGCAAATAGATAGCGCTGCGAGGTAGCTAGCTGCTGCAGGCCTTTATAGAGGCGTCGCAAGGGCTGGTCGTGCATGGTGTTGGCTCTACAGAAAGTCACTGTTAGTGAAAGTTAGTGTAGAACCATGCTTTCATCAATGCACAGAAAGTTGCAGTTTATGTAACTTTCTGTCGAGTGAGATGGCCTGGTCGCCGGGGCATGCTTGGGCGATAAATTGCAGGCGAAAAAAAACCGACCATAAGGTCGGTTTTTTCCGGATTTTGGTGCCCCGAGGGAGACTCGAACTCCCACTCCTTTCGAAAACGGATTTTGAATCCGCCGCGTCTACCAATTCCGCCATCAGGGCAGTGGCGCGCAGTATAGAGAGGTGCTTCTGGTCGGTCAATCGGGTTTCATGGTCAATTTTCACACATTGGGCTAAACTTCCCGGCCCTGCCGAACCGAACATCATCATGCGCGTCGCCGATTTTTCCTTCGAACTCCCCGATTCCCTGATCGCCCGCCACCCTTTGGCCGAGCGCCATGGCAGCCGTCTGCTGGTCCTCGATGGGCCGAGCGGCGCCTTGAAACATCAGCAATTCACCGACCTGCTCGACTATCTGCGCCCCGGCGACCTGATGGTGTTCAACAACACCCGGGTGATCCCGGCGCGGTTGTTCGGGCAGAAAGCCTCCGGCGGCAAGCTGGAAGTGCTGGTCGAACGTGTGCTCGACAGCCACCGGGTGCTGGCGCACGTACGCTCCAGCAAGGCACCCAAGGTCGGTGCGCAGATTCTCATCGATGGCGGTGGCGAGGCCGAAATGGTCGCGCGCCACGACACGCTGTTCGAGCTGCGCTTCACCGAAGAGGTGTTGCCACTGCTTGAGCGCGTTGGGCACATGCCGCTGCCACCCTACATCGACCGCCCCGACGAAGGCGCCGACCGTGAGCGTTACCAGACCGTCTACGCCGAGCGTGCCGGTGCTGTAGCCGCACCCACGGCCGGCCTGCACTTCGACGAAGCGCTGCTGGAAAAGATCGCCGCCAAGGGCGTGGAGCGGGCCTTCGTGACCCTGCACGTCGGCGCGGGCACCTTCCAGCCGGTGCGGGTCGACAAGATCGAAGACCACCACATGCATAAAGAGTGGCTCGAAGTGAGCCAGGATGTGGTGGATGCTGTCCAAGCCTGCCGTGCCCGTGGCGGGCGCGTGGTTGCCGTGGGCACAACCAGCGTGCGCTCGCTGGAAAGCGCTGCGCGCGATGGTGTGCTCAAGGCCTTCAGCGGCGATACCGATATTTTCATCTACCCAGGCCGCCCGTTCCATGTGGTCGACGCCCTGGTCACCAATTTCCACCTGCCGGAGTCCACGCTGCTGATGCTGGTCTCGGCCTTCGCCGGCTACCCCGAAACCATGGCCGCCTATGCGGCGGCGGTTCAAGAAGGGTACCGCTTCTTCAGTTACGGTGATGCCATGTTCATCACCCGCAATCCGGCGCCACGCGGGCCCGAGGATCAAGCATGAGTCGCACCTGTCGAATGTCCTTCGAACTGCTGGCCACCGACGGCAAGGCCCGTCGTGGTCGCATCACCTTCCCCCGTGGCACCGTGGAAACCCCGGCGTTCATGCCGGTCGGCACCTATGGCACGGTCAAAGGCATGCTGCCGCGCGACATCGAGGCCATCGGCGCCGAGATGATCCTTGGCAACACCTTCCACCTGTGGCTGCGCCCGGGTACCGAGGTGATCAAGAAGCACAACGGCCTGCACGACTTCATGCAATGGAAAGGCCCGATCCTCACTGACTCCGGTGGCTTCCAGGTATTCAGCCTGGGCGCGATGCGCAAGATCAAAGAGGAAGGCGTGACCTTCGCCTCGCCTGTCGATGGCTCCAAGGTGTTCATGGGCCCTGAAGAGTCCATGCAGGTTCAGCGTGACCTGGGCTCGGACGTGGTGATGATCTTCGACGAGTGCACGCCATACCCGGCCGAGCACGATGTGGCGCGCACCTCCATGGAGCTGTCGCTGCGTTGGGCCCAACGTTCGAAAAACGCCCACGCCGACAACACCGCGGCGCTGTTCGGCATCGTCCAGGGCGGCATGTACCAGGACCTGCGCATGCGCTCGCTGGAAGGCCTGGAAAACATCGGTTTCGACGGCCTGGCCATCGGCGGCCTGTCGGTGGGTGAGCCCAAGCACGAAATGATCAAGGTGCTGGATTACCTGCCAGATCAGATGCCCGCTGACAAACCTCGTTACCTTATGGGGGTAGGCAAACCGGAAGATCTCGTTGAGGGTGTGCGCCGCGGCGTCGACATGTTCGACTGCGTGATGCCGACGCGTAATGCGCGCAACGGCCATCTGTTCGTCGATACAGGGGTGATCAAGATCCGCAACGCGTTCCATCGCCACGATGAATCGCCGCTGGATCCGACCTGTGATTGCTACACCTGCACCAACTTCTCCCGCGCGTATCTCCACCACTTGGACAAATGCGGCGAAATGTTGAGCAGCATGCTGAATACCATCCACAACTTGCGCCATTACCAGCGCTTGATGGCCGGTTTACGCGAGGCTATTCAACAGGGTAAATTGGCCGCCTTTGTCGACGCCTTCTACGCCAAACGCGGGCTGCCTGTGCCGCCTTTGGGCTGACTGTCAGCACTAAAATATTAAAACTCAGTAATGGAGTGCCTCATGAGCTTTCTGATTCCCGCCGCTTACGCGGACGCAGCTGCACCAGCCGCCGGCCCAGCCGGTACCGGTTTTGAATGGATCTTCCTGGTCGGCTTCCTGGTCATCTTCTACCTGATGATCTGGCGTCCACAGGCCAAGCGCGCCAAAGAGCAGAAGAACCTGCTGGGCAACTTGCAGAAAGGTGACGAAGTTGTCACCAATGGCGGCATCGCCGGCAAAATCGTCAAAGTTACCGATGACTTCGTGGTGCTGGAAGTGTCCGACACCGTCGAGCTGAAGTTCCAGAAGGGCGCCATCGCCGCGACCCTGCCAAAAGGTACGCTCAAGGCTATCTGAGTTACCGGTTTTATTTTTCCAGTCGGGGCGCGCAACGCGCCCCGCGTCTTGAACGGGCGGCGTGATGCTGAACAAATACCCTCTGTGGAAATACGCACTGATCTTGCTGGTACTGGCGATCGGTTTTATTTATTCCGCTCCCAACCTCTACCCGGATGACCCGGCGGTGCAAGTCAGTGGTGCCAGTTCGGCGCTGCAGGTAAGCCAGGCCGACCTCGATCGCGTCACCAAGGCGCTGACCGATGCCGGTATTACCGTCAAGGGCGGCAGCCTGGGTGAGAAGGGCAGTGCGCTGATTCGCCTGACCAACCAGGAAGACCAGCTTCCAGCCAAGGATGTAGTGCGCAAGGCACTGGGCGATGATTACGTCGTGGCCCTGAACCTGGCACAGACCACTCCGCAATGGCTGCGCAACCTGGGTGCAAGCCCGATGAAACTGGGCCTGGACCTGTCCGGTGGTGTGCACTTCCTGTTGGAAGTGGACATGGACAAGGCCATGAGCGCCCGCATGAAGGTCTATGAAGGCGAGGTCAAAACCCTCCTGCGCAAAGAGCGCATCCGCTACCGCAGCCTGCCTCAGCAGGATGGCGGCATCATGCTGGGCTTCTCTGACGATGCAACCCGCGAGCAGGCACGTGCCCTGATCCGCAAGAATTTCAGTGATTTCGACCTGACCGCCACCGAGCGTAATGACCTCGCTGTGCTGCGTCTGGCGCTGACTCAGGCGAAAGTCGCCGAGATCCGCGAATACTCGATCAAGCAGAACCTGACCACCGTCCGCAACCGTGTCAACGAACTGGGCGTGGCCGAGCCGCTGGTTCAGCGCCAAGGCGCCAACCGTATCGTGGTCGAGCTGCCAGGCGTGCAGGACACTGCCGAAGCCAAGCGTATCCTCGGCAAGACGGCCAACCTGGAGTTCCGCTTCGGTGCCGAGCCGGGTGCGTCCAAGGCGACCACCGAGGTCTTCGAGTTCCGTGAGGGCGGCCGTTCCGCCCCGGTCGAGCGTGGCCTGATCATCACCGGTGACCAGGTCACCGACGCCCAGGCCAGCTTCGACGAGCATGGCCGCCCGCAAGTGAACATCCGCCTGGATGGCCACGGCGGCGAGCTGATGAGCCGCGCCACGCGCAGCAACGTCGGCCGCAGCATGGCGGTGATCTTCATCGAGCAGAAGCCCGTCACTCGCTACGTCAAGCAGACGGTCGACGGCGTCGAGAAGGAAGTGCCGGTACAGAGCTTCCAGGAAGAGAAAAAGATCATCAGCCTGGCGACCATCCAGTCGCCACTGGGCAGCCAGTTCCGTATCACCGGCCTGAACGGCCAGGGCGAATCGTCCGAGCTGGCGCTGCTGCTGCGTGCCGGTGGTCTGGCCGCGCCGATGTACTTCGCTGAAGAACGTACCATTGGCCCAAGCCTGGGTGCGGACAACATCACCAAGGGTATCGATGCGTCGTTGTGGGGCATGCTGTTCGTCTCGCTGTTCATCATCGCCATCTACCGCGGCTTCGGCGTGATCGCCACGGTCGCCCTGGCGGGCAACATGGTGCTGCTGCTGGCGCTGATGTCGCTGCTGGGTGCAACCCTGACCCTGCCGGGTATTGCCGGTATCGTGTTGACCATGGGTATGGCGGTAGACGCCAACGTGCTGATCTTCTCGCGTATCCGCGAGGAGCTCAAAGCTGGCATGTCGGTGCAGCGCGCCATTCACGAAGGTTTCAACCGCGCCTATACCGCGATCATCGACGCCAACCTGACCAGCCTGCTGGTCGGCGGCATCCTGTTCGCCATGGGTACTGGCCCGGTCAAGGGCTTTGCGGTCACCATGTCCCTCGGGATTTTCACCTCGATGTTCACCGCCGTCATGGTGACCCGCGCTATGGTCAACCTGACCTGTGGCGGGCGTGACATCAAGAAGCTGTGGGTTTGAGGGAGCTGCGATGAAAACCATCAACTTCATGGGCGTGCGCAATGTCGCGTTCGCCATCACTGTGCTCCTCACCGTCCTGGCGTTGTTCAGCTGGTGGCAGAAGGGCCTGAACTTCGGCTTGGACTTCACCGGCGGTACGCTGATCGAGCTGACCTACGAGCGCCCGGCCGACCTCAAGGCGGTACGTGCCGAGCTGGTCGAGTCCGGTTTCCACGAGGCTGTGGTGCAGAGCTTCGGCGCTACCACCGATCTGTTGGTGCGTATGCCGGGCGATGACCCGCAATTGGGCAGCAAGGTTGCCGAGGCGTTGCAGAAGGCCGGCGGCGACAACCCGGCTACGCTCAAGCGCGTCGAGTTCGTTGGCCCGCAGGTGGGTGAAGAGCTGCGTGACCAGGGTGGCATGGGCATGCTCCTGGCCCTGGGCGGCATCCTTATCTACCTGGCCTTCCGCTTCCAGTGGAAGTTCGCCGTGGGCGCGATCATCTCGCTGATCCACGACGTGGTGGTGACGCTGGGTATTCTGTCGTTCTTCCAGATCACCTTCGACCTGACGGTATTGGCGGCGGTGCTGGCGATCATCGGTTACTCGCTCAACGACACCATCGTCGTATTCGACCGGGTGCGTGAGAACTTCCGCGTGATGCGCAAGGCGTCGCTGATCGAGAACATCAACGTCTCGACCACCCAGACCCTGCTGCGTACCATCGCCACCTCGGTGTCGACCTTGCTGGCCATCGCTGCGCTGCTGTTCTTCGGTGGTGACAACCTGTTCGGCTTCTCGCTGGCACTGTTCATCGGCGTCATGGCCGGTACCTACTCGTCGATCTACATCGCCAACGTGGTACTGATCTGGCTGAACCTGAACAGCGAAGACCTGATTCCGCCAGCCAAGGCTGAGGGTGTGGACGAGCGTCCGTAAGGGCTTTTCCTACGCCGTTTGGCGAATCAAGAGGCGCGAGTATTGAACTCGCGCCTTTTTTTTTGCTCCAAGGCAAGGAGAAGGCGGGCCAAGTCCCGCGGGTATGATCAGGAGGTTCACGTGAATAAATCAATGCTGGTGGGTGCGGTGCTGGGTGCTGTCGGTGTAACTGCCGGAGGTGCTGTGGCGACCTACAGCTTGGTGAACAAAGGGCCTGAGTACGCCCAGGTCACCGACGTGCAGCCAATCAAGCAGCAAGTGAAGACGCCGCGTGAAGTCTGCAAGGACGTCACCGTGACGCGTCAGGCGCCGGTCAAGGACCAGCACCAGATCGCAGGTACGGTGGTGGGTGCGCTGGCCGGCGGCCTGCTGGGTAACCAGATCGGCGGCGGTACCGGCAAGAAGATCGCCACCGTGGCCGGTGCGGTCGGTGGTGGTTATGCCGGTAACAAGGTGCAGGAAGGCATGCAAGAGCGTGATACCTACACCACGACGCAAACCCGCTGCAACACAGTCCACGACATCAGCGACAAGGTCGTTGGGTATAACGTGAAGTACACCATTGGTGATCAGGTGGGGCAGGTGAAGATGGACCACGAGCCTGGTTCGACCATTCCCGTGGACAAGAATGGCAAGCTGATCCTCAGCGAGAATCAGGCCGGGCAGTGATCGCCATCTGCTGAAATCCCTTGTATCTGAAGTCCCTTGTAGGAGCAGCCTTGTGCTGCGAAGAGGCCGGTGAAAACACCTAGATCTACTGTGCTTTACCGGCCTCTTCGCAGCACAAGGCTGCTCCTACAGTTGGCCCCTTCTTCGCAGCACAAGGCTGCTTCTACATCACTGGGTGAGCGGCTAGCAGCTTGCGAAGCCTGACGCGGTCCGGCTTGCCGGTGGGGGTTAAGGGTGTTCGCTCGAGCACTGTGACGCTGGCACTGATTCCCAATCGGTCCAGCCCCCCGCTCAGCTCATTCAACCGCTCCTGGGCGTCAGCGATGTTGGCTTGCACCACCACCTGGGCGCGTCGACGATCGTGCTCGTCGACCAGTATCACCACCCGTTCGAATTTCATGGCCTGTGCAATCTGCGCTTCGAGGGCCGGTGCGAACTGGGTGCCTTGTTTCGTCAGCAGGGCATCGGTCGCACGCCCCATGGGCATCAGGCTGCCGTCGGCCAGGCGCCGGGCGATATCGCCGGTTGCGTAGGCTTGGTCCTCGCAGGGAATGGGGGGAGGTGGGAAGTACCCCGAGCCGCGGTGTGCGGAGCGCGCGATGATTTCGCCGACCTCCGGTTGCGCAGGGTCCAACGCTTTCAATGTGACCTCGACATCACCCACCGGGCGCATGCCGCAACCCACTTGCAGCCCAGGCGCGAAGTTGGCCAGGACCATGCCAAATTCCGTCGAACCATAGATCCGCTTCAGGTGCACACCTAAGTGGCGTTCGCACTCCAGCACCACATGGTCATCCAGGTAGGCCCCACCACAGAACGGTTTGCTCAGTGCTGGCAGGCGAATGCCGCGGCTTTGCGCGGCCTGGGCCAGCGCAAGGTACTGTGACGGCAACGCGCTCATCACGCTGATGCGTTGTTCGTGCAGGGTTTGCAGGGTGTTCTCGACCTGGGTGGCATCGCCCAGGTACAGCGTGGCGCCGGTCAGCAAGGCCGGGAACACATGCAGGTCCACCGCATGCCCGCCATCGAGGGTGTGGATGCTCAGGTAACGCGCGCTGGCATCGAGGCCGGCGCTATCGACCCAGTGCATGATTTCTCGGTACAGCCTGTCCTGGCGCCACAGTGCAAGTTTGGGAGCCCCGGTGCTGCCGGACGTTTCCTGCATACGCATCAAGCCGGCGCAGTCACGCCAGGCGGGTGTCTTGAGGTTGACGGGTGTCGGCGAGTGCAGGGTAAAGCCAGGGATGCCCAGGCCCGCCGGCACGATGCCGGCTTCGGTCACCAGCAGGGCGGCACCGACCTGGCCCAGGCGCATGGCGCGCTGGTGGATGCTGCTGGCCACGCTTATAGGGCAATGAATCAGCCCCAGGCTGGCCATGGCGAACAACAGAGCGACATAACCGCTACTGTTGCCCAGTTGGGTGGCAACCACGTCGCCTTCGCGCAGGCCTGCGGCGTGCAGCCTGGCGCGCAATTGATCGATATCATGCAGCAGTTCGCCGTAGCTGCGGGTCTTGCCATGGCTGTCGACGATCGCCGGGTGGTCGCGATGGCGTGCAACCATGCTGAAGAACTGTTGCTGGAACATGCAGGGGTCTCCTTGAGGGGCAGCCGAACTACAGCTTCAGGTGTCTTCCCTTGCCGTCCATGTGCAAAGCGGTGCAGCCTGCCGGATGCAGGCTGGTGCCACGCTAGTTAATAGGCTGCGCGCGGCGCCTGGTACCTCCCAGAACAGGGAGGTTGTGGTGCGCCTGGCAGTTTTATTACTGTCTTCGACCGCCTGCGTCGGGTGGGTAACTCGTCGGCAGGCACAATTCGCACGTTGATTTCAAAGTGCCACGTAACTATCTTATCGACCCACCTGAATGAGGGAGTCGATATTCCCTCGCGTGTCGTCTCGCCATGAGACCACCGTCAAACGGTGCCTACGAGGAAGGGAATGGCCCTACTGGTAATGGATGAGCTGCTGAAACTCGGCGAAATGGAGCGCTTTGAGGACTGGCTGGCTCACCTGAAAATCCTGACCCGCAAGCTGGGTTACTCGAACTTTTTGATCGGCCTCAAACCTGCCCCCACGGACGCTTGTCAGCAGGTGCTGATCTACAGTGATTACCCCGATGCCTGGCGTACGCGTTACGACGCCGAGTCTTACGCGGCAGTCGACCCGGTCGTTCAGCATTGCCTGAACGCCAACCGGCCACTGCTGTGGAACCGCGACAACTATCGGGGGCCCTCAGAGTCGGAGTTCTTCGAAGAAGCCGCAGCGCACGGGTTGCAGCAAGGGCTGGCGCTGCCCCTGCATGGCCCGCGGGGCGAGGCGGGCATGCTGTGCCTCAAGCCGGATGAGAGCGGCGAGCAGGCGACTGCTGCAATGATCCAGTCCTTGCCCATGGCAACCCTGCTGCGCGATTACGCGATGGAAGGGATGCTCAGGGCACGCATTGAATGCTCCGAACCTGTGCACCTGACCACCCGGGAGAAAGAGGTGCTGCAGTGGAGCGCGGCGGGCAAGACTACCTGGGAAATCTCGATGATCTTGTCGTGCACGACCTCGGCCATCGACTTCCACTTCAAGAACATCCGCCGCAAGTTCCAGGTCAGCTCACGCCAGATGGCGGTGCTCAAGGCCATCCAGCAGAAGTCGATCACGCCCTGAGTATCACTGTGGGCGTTGGGCCAGGTCGCTCTCCTCAAGGCGGCCGCTGAGGTACAGGCGCAGCAGAATGTACACCGGCGCAGGCACTTGGCTGGTGCATTCGATGCGGCTGGCACAGGCCTGGCTGATGCCAAAGCGCGACCAGAACTCGGTCTGGCTCTGCTTGAGGCCCAGGCGCAGGCTGATGGCTTGATGGGCGACCTCGCGTACGGCGGAGGTATTGAGTAGCTTCATCCGGAATCCATCCTGCAAAAGCCGAAAAATTAACAAGCCCGAGTAACTTCGGCCACCTCCCAAATTAGGTAGGATTTTATTTATTCAGCGTGAATATACCGTGGGCGGCAACTCCAACCCCTGCCGGTATTTGCCCCTATGCTTATCTCCATTGATCGCCGCACTAACATCGACCCACAAGCGCTGAATGCGATGCACAAACTTCGGGCGCGTATTTTCAAGGTTAAAAAGATGTGGGACATCCCACTGATCAACGACATGGAAATCGACGGGTATGATGCGCTCGACCCCTATTACATGATCATCAACCGCGAGGACGAGGCGGGTTATGTGTGTGGCTGCTGGCGCATACTGCCGACGACCGGCCCTAACATGCTGGCGCACACCTTCCCAGAGCTGCTGCATGGGCACCCAGCGCCGTGCTCCGACGCGATCTGGGAGCTGAGCCGCTTCGCCATCGAGCTGCCAGACGGCAACCGGTTCGGCTTCTCCCAAGGCACCACGCAAGCGATTCACGCCATCGTCAACTACGCCATCAGTTGTGAGGTGAAACAGTTCGTCACCGTGACCACGGTGGGTGTGGAGAAGATGTTGATTCGCCTGGGCCTGGATATCAGTCGTTTCGGTCCGGCATTGCAAATTGGCGTTGAACGCGCGGTGGCACTGCGCATTGAATTGAATGATAAAACCACGGCGGCCTTGGAGGCGGCAATCAATAGCAACTGCCATTGAATAGACGCCGGGTGTATTCACGCTGACTTGCCATCAAGTTGTATGTCCCTCGCCATGCACAGCACACTTATAGCGCCCATAAAAAAAGCACCCCGAGGGGTGCTTTTCTAATACAGCCAGCGCTTAGCGCTTCATGCTCTCTGGCAGGTGCGGCTGAATAGCCGTCAATACCGCTTTAAAGCACTTGATGTTGCCGGCGACGATGTGGCCTTTGTCGAGGAAGTCGTGGCCACCGTTGAAGTCGCTTACCAGGCCGCCTGCTTCTTGAATCAGCAGTACGCCTGCAGCCATGTCCCACTCGGCCAGGCCCGACTCCCAGAAGGCATCGAAGCGGCCGGCGGCGACGTAGGCCAGGTCCAGGCTGGCGGAACCTGCGCGGCGGATGCCGGCGGTCTGGCCAGTCAGGGCGCGGAACATGCCCAGGTAGTTGTCCAGGTCGGCCATTTGGTTGTCACGGAACGGGAAGCCGGTACCCAGCAGGGCGCCTTCCAGGCTGGTGCGCGAGCTGACGCGCAGGCGACGGCCATTGAGCTGGGCGCCGCGGCCACGGCTGGCGGTGAATTCTTCCTGGCGAACCGGGTCGAGCACCACGGCGTGCTCAAGGCGACCACGGTATTTGCAGGCGATGCTGACGGCGAAGTGAGGGATGCCGCGCAGGAAGTTGGTGGTGCCGTCCAGCGGATCGATGATCCACAGGTAGTCCTTGCCTTCTTCGCCGGTGCCCGCGTGCATGCCGGTCTCTTCACCCTGGATGGAGTGGTTCGGGTAGGCTTTGCGCAGGGCGTCGACGATTTTCTGCTCGGCGGCGCGATCGACTTCGGAAACGTAATCCTTGGCCTCTTTCTCATCGACCTTGATGCTATCCAGGCGTTCGATGGAGCGGAAAATCAGTTCACTGGCGCTGCGAGCGGCGCGCAGGGCGATATTCAGCATAGGCTGCATGGGCGGGTCACCTGGAGATGTTAAAGAAGAAAGCCGATCATTCTAGCAGAAATCTTTGACGGCAGAAGTGTCACATTTGCTTTCATGGCGTTACGTCCGTCGGTTCTGTAAGATCGAAGGCCCTGATATCAGCCTCTGAGAGCACAACACCGTGCTGCAAAATATTCGTGTTGTTCTGGTCAATACCAGCCACCCCGGCAACATCGGCGGCGCTGCACGTGCCATGAAAAACATGGGCTTGTCGCGCCTGGTGCTGGTGCAGCCGAAAGAGTTCCCTGCGGCCGAAGCCAGTGCACGTGCCTCCGGTGCCGACGATGTGCTGAGCAATGCCCAGGTCGTCGACAGCCTTGAGCAGGCGTTGGTCGGCTGTAACCTGGTCATGGGCACCAGTGCCCGCGAGCGCAGTATCCCTTGGCCGTTGATCGGCCCTCGAGAATGCGGGGCCAAGGCCGTGGAGCATGCGCTGGGCGGCGAGGAAATCGCCTTGGTGTTCGGGCGTGAACACGCCGGCCTGACCAACGAAGAACTGCAGCGATGTCACTTCCACGTGCACATTCCCTCGAACCCCGACTTCAGCTCGCTGAATCTGGCCGCCGCTGTCCAGGTGCTCTCTTATGAGGTGCGCATGGCTTGGCTGGCGGCCGAGGATGCACCGGCCAAAGTCGAGAAGGTCGACGCCAGCGAGCTGGCGACCATGGACGAAATGGAGCTGTTCTATGACCACCTGGAAAAGACCCTGGTGGACATCGGCTTCCTTGACCCCGAGAAGCCCAAGCACCTGATGGCGCGCCTGCGCCGGTTGTATGGGCGAAGCTCGGTCGAGCGTCCGGAAATGAGCATTTTGCGCGGCATCCTCACCGAGACCCAGAAAGTGGCTCGGGGCGAACCGCATAAAAGGAAGGGCTGACAGATGTTCGAACGTCTGCGTGAAGATATTCAAAGCGTATTCCACCGTGACCCCGCCGCGCGCAATGCCTTCGAGGTACTGACCTGCTACCCGGGCATGCACGCCATCTGGCTGCACCGGTTGGGTAATGCCTTGTGGAAACGTGATTTCAAATGGCTGGCCCGGCTGGTGTCGAACTTCGGCCGCTGGATGACCGGGATCGAGATCCACCCCGGTGCCACCATCGGCCGCCGCTTCTTCATTGACCACGGCATGGGCATCGTCATCGGCGAGACCGCTGAGATTGGCGACGATGTCACCCTTTACCAAGGCGTCACCCTGGGCGGCACCAGCTGGAACAAAGGCAAGCGCCACCCAACCCTGGAAAACGGCGTGGTGGTAGGCGCGGGGGCCAAGGTGCTGGGGCCGTTCACTGTCGGCGCCGGGGCCAAGATCGGCTCCAATGCGGTGGTGACCAAGGCTGTGCCGGCGGGGGCGACTGCCGTCGGTATCCCGGGGCGTATTATCGTCAAGAGCGAAGAGACCGAAGTCGAAGCCCGGCGCAAGGCCATGGCCGAGAAGATCGGCTTCGATGCCTACGGCGTCAGTGGCGACATGCCTGACCCGGTCGCGCGTGCCATCGGCCAGATGCTCGACCACCTGCAGGCGGTCGATGAGCGCCTGGAGGGCATGTGCGGTGCGCTGACCAAGATGGGTAGCGATTACTGCGCCAAGGAGTTGCCGGCGCTGCCGGAAGATGACTTCACCGAAGTTGCCCAGGTCGCCCAGCGCGACACTCAGTCGCATTGATCGCGCCGCGCTGAAATCATAGTGACATACGGGGCGTGTGCGCACGCCCCTCGTCTGCTACAATCGCGGCCGCCTCCCGATGCAAAACCCGACTAAAGCAGTAGGTCTTATAGTTGACTTAAATGCTCGGGAATCGCATACTCGCTCACATCCTGTAACTCCCGTGGTACCCAATAGCCATGCGACTGACTACCAAAGGCCGATACGCCGTGACAGCCATGCTTGACCTGGCGTTGCACGCGCAGCATGGGCCGGTGTCTTTGGCCGACATTTCCGAGCGCCAGGGCATTTCCCTCTCTTATCTGGAGCAGCTGTTCGCCAAGCTGCGCCGCAGCAGCCTGGTATCCAGTGTGCGCGGTCCAGGCGGTGGCTATCAGCTGTCGCGAGGCATGGAAACCATCCAGGTGGCCCAGGTCATCGACGCGGTCAACGAATCGGTCGATGCCACCCGTTGCCAAGGCCTTGGGGATTGCCATGCCGGTGACACCTGCCTGACCCACCACTTGTGGTGCGATCTCAGCCAGCAGATCCATGAATTCCTCAGCGGCATCAGCTTGGCCGACCTCGTCAAGCGCCGTGAGGTGCAGGAAGTCGCCCAGCGCCAGGACCTGCGTCGTGTCGCAGGCCGATCCGCCCAGTTGGACAAGATTGAGACGTCCGCCGTCGACTGACCGTTATGACAGCGACGAGCGACGCCACCGCCTGATAGGAGATATCCATGAAGTTGCCGATCTACCTCGATTACTCCGCGACCACCCCGGTCGATCCCCGTGTCGCCCAGAAGATGGCTGACTGCCTGCTGGTTGACGGGAACTTCGGTAACCCGGCTTCGCGCTCCCACGTATTCGGCTGGAAAGCCGAAGAAGCGGTCGAGAACGGTCGTCGCCAGGTCGCCGAGCTGATCAACGCCGATCCGCGCGAAATCGTCTGGACCAGCGGTGCCACCGAGTCCGACAACCTCGCACTCAAAGGTGTCGCGCACTTCTATCAGACCAAGGGCAAGCACATCATCACCTCCAAGATCGAGCACAAGGCGGTCCTGGATACCGCTCGCCAGCTCGAGCGTGAAGGTTTCGAAGTCACCTACCTCGAGCCAGGCGAAGACGGCATCGTCACCCCGGCCATGGTCGAAGCCGTGCTGCGCGACGACACCATTCTGGTCTCGCTGATGCACGTCAACAACGAAGTTGGCTCGATCAACGACATCGCCGCCATCGGTGAGCTGACCCGCGCCCGCGGCGTGCTGTTCCACGTCGATGCCGCCCAGTCGGCCGGCAAGGTTGAAATCGACCTGCAAAAACTGAAAGTCGACCTGATGTCGTTCTCGGCGCACAAGGTCTACGGCCCTAAAGGTATCGGCGCGCTGTACGTCAGCCGCAAGCCGCGTGTGCGTCTGGAAGCGATCATCCACGGTGGTGGCCATGAGCGCGGCATGCGTTCGGGCACCTTGCCGACTCACCAGATCGTCGGCATGGGCGAAGCCTTCGCCATTGCCAAGCAGGAAATGGCCAGCGAGAACGCTCGCATCAAGGCCCTGAGCGACCGCTTCTTCAAGCAGGTCTCGGACCTTGAAGAGCTGTACGTCAACGGCAGCCAGACTGCCCGCGTACCGCACAACCTGAACCTGAGCTTCAACTACGTCGAAGGCGAGTCGCTGCTGATGTCCCTGAAAGACATCGCCGTATCGTCCGGTTCGGCCTGTACCTCCGCTTCGCTCGAGCCGTCGTATGTACTGCGCGCTCTGGGCCGTAACGACGAGCTGGCGCACAGCTCGATCCGCTTCTCCTTCGGCCGCTTCACCACCGAAGAAGAAGTCGACTACGCCGCGCAGAAAGTCTGCGAGGCCGTTAACAAACTGCGTGAGCTGTCGCCGCTGTGGGACATGTACAAAGACGGCGTTGACATCTCCAAGATCGAGTGGGCCGCCCACTAAGCAGTCGCCGGCAAGAGCGGCTCCCTGATGAGGAAGGAATTGCACCATGGCATACAGTGAAAAGGTCATCGACCACTACGAAAACCCGCGCAACGTCGGCAAGATGAATGCCGAAGACCCGGACGTCGGTACCGGCATGGTCGGCGCGCCGGCCTGCGGTGACGTGATGCGCCTGCAGATCAAGGTCAACGAGCAGGGCGTCATCGAAGACGCCAAGTTCAAGACCTACGGCTGCGGTTCGGCTATCGCTTCCAGCTCCCTCGCCACCGAGTGGATGAAGGGCAAGACCCTGGACGAAGCCGAAACCATCAAGAACACCCAGCTGGCTGAAGAATTGGCGTTGCCGCCGGTCAAGATCCACTGCTCGGTACTCGCCGAGGATGCCATCAAGGCAGCCGTTCGCGATTACAAGCAGAAGAAAGGCTTGATCTAAGTCGCCTGTTGCGAGGTAAGGAGTTCTGATGGCTATCAGCATGACAGAAGCCGCCGCCAACCACGTGCGGCGTTCCCTGGAAGGGCGCGGCAAGGGTGAAGGCATTCGCCTGGCCGTACGCACCACCGGCTGCTCGGGCCTGGCCTATGTGCTGGAGTTCGTCGACGAAGTGGCGGGCGAAGACCAGGTATTCGAGAACCACGGCGTGAAGGTCATCATCGACCCGAAAAGCCTGGTGTACCTCGATGGCACCGAGCTCGACTTCGTCAAGGAAGGGTTGAACGAAGGCTTCAAGTTCAACAACCCCAACGTGCGCGGTGAGTGTGGCTGCGGCGAAAGCTTCAACGTCTGAGGCTGGCTGTGGGTACTCCTTGTCATTACGCTCTGTTTGATCTCCAGCCGTGCTTCCGGCTGGACCTCGACAAGCTGGCCACTCGCTACCGCGAGCTGGCCCGCGAGGTCCATCCTGACCGTTTTGCCGACGCTTCCGAGCGCGAGCAGCGGGTAGCCCTGGAGAAGTCCGCGGCCCTCAACGACGCCTACCAGACGCTGCGCAGTGCGCCGCGCCGAGCCCGCTACTTGCTGGCAATCGGTGGCCACGAAGTGCCCCAGGAAGTCACGGTCCATGACCCCGACTTCCTGCTGCAGCAGATGCAGTGGCGCGAAGAGCTTGAAGAGCTGCAGGACGAAGCCGACCTCGATGGTGTTGCCGTGTTCAAGAAGCGCCTCAAGGGTGCGCAGGACACGCTGAACGAGGATTTCGCCGCCTGCTGGGATGTGCCTGCCGAGCGCGAGAAGGCCGAACGCCTGATGCGCCGCATGCAGTTCCTCGACAAGCTCGCCCAAGAAGTGCGCCAACTGGAAGAGCGCCTCGACGATTAACCCGGCGTTGCCCGTGATGACGCCTAAGGTATTCAGATAAGCATGGCCCTACTGCAGATCGCCGAACCCGGTCAAAGCCCTCAGCCGCACCAGCGCCGCCTGGCGGTGGGTATCGACCTGGGTACCACCAATTCTCTGGTCGCTGCCGTTCGCAGCGGTCGCAGCGAGCCCCTGCCTGATGTGCAGGGTAATGTCATTTTGCCGTCTGCGGTGCGCTACCTCGAAGGGCGCAGCGAAGTCGGGCAGGCTGCGCGCGATGCCGCTTCCAGCGACCCTTTGAACACCGTGCTGTCGGTAAAGCGCCTGATGGGGCGCGGCCTGGCCGACGTCAAGCAGTTGGGCGAGCAGCTGCCGTACCGCTTCATTGGCGGCGAGTCGCACATGCCGTTCATCGATACCGTCCAAGGGCCGAAAAGCCCGGTGGAAGTGTCGGCCGACATCCTCAAGGTGCTGCGCGAACGCGCCGAGCAAACCCTCGGTGGCGACTTGGTGGGGGCGGTGATTACCGTGCCAGCCTATTTCGACGACGCCCAGCGCCAAGCGACCAAGGATGCCGCGCGCCTGGCCGGCCTCAATGTGTTGCGCCTGCTCAACGAGCCGACCGCAGCGGCCGTGGCCTATGGCCTGGACCAAAACGCCGAAGGCGTGGTGGCCATCTATGACCTGGGTGGCGGCACGTTCGATATCTCCATCCTGCGCCTGACGGCCGGCGTCTTCGAAGTCCTGGCCACCGGTGGCGACACCGCCCTGGGCGGCGATGATTTCGACCACGCGATTGCCGGTTGGATCATTGAACAGGCTGGGCTGTCTTCCGACCTCGACCCGGGTACCCAGCGCCAGCTGCTGCAGGCCGCCTGCGCCGCCAAGGAAGCCCTGACCGACGCCGACGTGGTCAGCGTCAGCCACGGTGCCTGGCAGGGTGAGCTCAGCCGGGCCGCCTTCGATACCATGATCGAGCCGCTGATCGCTCGCAGCCTAAAAGCCTGTCGCCGCGCCGTGCGCGACAGCGGTGTCGAGCTGGAAGAAGTGGGTGCAGTGGTCATGGTCGGTGGTTCGACCCGCGTTCCACGTGTGCGTGACGCTGTTGGCACACTGTTCGGCCGTACCCCGTTGACCTCGATCGACCCTGACCAGGTGGTGGCCATCGGTGCTGCCATTCAGGCCGACACCCTGGCTGGCAACCGCCGCGAAGGTGGCGAGTTGCTGCTACTCGACGTCATCCCGCTGTCCCTGGGCCTTGAGACCATGGGCGGGTTGATGGAGAAGGTGATCCCGCGCAACACCACCATTCCGGTGGCGCGTGCGCAAGAGTTCACCACCTATAAAGATGGCCAGTCGGCCATGATGATTCACGTCCTGCAAGGCGAGCGCGAGCTGATCAGCGACTGCCGCTCGCTGGCGCGCTTCGAGCTGCGCGGCATCCCGGCGATGGTCGCCGGTGCGGCGAAAATCCGCGTGACCTTCCAGGTCGATGCCGATGGCCTGCTCAGCGTCGCTGCTCGCGAACTGGGCTCGGGCGTCGAAGCCAGCATTCAGGTCAAGCCGTCCTACGGCCTGACCGACGGCGAGATCGCGCGCATGCTCAAGGATTCGTTCGAGCACGCAGGCAGCGACAAGCAGGCCCGTCAGCTGCGTGAACACCAGGTTGACGGTGAGCGCCTGCTCGAAGCGGTACAGGGCGCCCTGGACGCCGATGGCGAGCGCCTGCTCAGCAGCGAAGAGCGCGAAGCCATCGAATTCCAGATGCAAGAACTACGTGATTTGCTGACCGGCACCGATGGCCCCGCCATCGAGCAACAGACCAAGCGTCTGTCGCAGGTGACCGATGCATTTGCCGCCCGTCGCCTTGATTCGACGGTCAAAGCCGCACTGGCCGGGCGCAACCTGAATGAGATCGAGGAGTAACCGATGCCGCTGGTGACATTCCTGCCGCACGAGAAGTTTTGCCCGGAAGGGCTGACCGTGGAGGTCGAGCCTGGGACCAACATCCTGGAGCTGGCCCACGAGCATCACATCGAAATGGAAAGCGCTTGCGGTGGGGTCAAGGCCTGCACCACCTGTCACTGTATTGTTCGCAAAGGTTTCGACTCGCTGGAAGAAGCGGACGAGCTGGAAGAGGACATGCTGGACAAGGCCTGGGGCCTGGAAGCCCAGTCGCGCCTCGGCTGCCAGGTGGTCGTCGCCGACCAGGACCTGACCATCGAGATCCCCAAGTATTCGCTCAACCACGCTGCCGAAGCGCCCCACTGAGGATTTTTGCATGAGTCTGAAATGGGTTGATGTACTTGAGATCGCCATCCAGCTTGCAGAAAGCAAGCCGGACGTCGATCCTCGTTATGTGAATTTCGTCGATCTGCACCGCTGGGTGCTGGCATTGCCAGAGTTCAGCGACGATCCGTCACGCGGCGGTGAGAAAGTGCTCGAGGCCATCCAGGCGGCCTGGATTGATGAAGCCGACTAAGCGCGTCGCTGCAGGTTAGGCAATCCCCTGAAACCCGCGTATAATTCGCGGGTTTAATTTTTCGCAACACTCATATTTCTGGAGTTTTCCATGGCTGTTCAACGTACTTTCTCGATCATCAAGCCTGACGCAGTTGCCAAAAACGTCATCGGCAAGATCACCACTCGCTTCGAAGAAGCTGGCCTGAAAATCGTTGCCTCGAAAATCAAGCAACTGTCCAAAGCCGAAGCCGAAGGCTTCTACGCTGAGCACAGCGAGCGCGGCTTCTTCGGCGACCTGGTTGCCTTCATGACTTCCGGCCCGGTTGTTGTTCAGGTTCTGGAAGGCGAAAACGCCATCGCTCTGAACCGTGAGCTGATGGGCGCTACCAACCCTAAAGAAGCTGCTGCCGGCACCATCCGTGCTGACTTCGCCGAGTCGATCGACGCCAACGCCGTTCACGGTTCGGACTCCGAAGCTGCTGCTGCTCGCGAAATCGCTTACTTCTTCGCTGCTACCGAGGTAACCACTCGCTAAGCGAAAGCTTACGGGTGAGGGTGAATCCATGACGACATCTACTGGCAAAATCAACCTGTTGGGCCTGACCCAGCCGGAAATGGAACAATTCTTCGACTCTATAGGGGAGAAGCGCTTCCGTGCCGGCCAGGTGATGAAATGGATTCACCATTTTGGCGTCGATGATTTCGCCGCCATGACGAACGTCGGCAAGGCCTTGCGCGAAAAGCTCGAGGCTGTTGCCGAAATTCGCCCACCGGAAGTGGTCAGTGAAGACATTTCCGCCGACGGCACCCGTAAATGGGTGATCCGCGTTGCCTCTGGCAGCTGCGTCGAGACCGTCTACATTCCTACCGACGACCGCGGCACACTGTGCGTATCGTCGCAAGCCGGCTGCGCCCTGGACTGCAGTTTCTGCTCCACCGGCAAGCAAGGCTTCAACAGCAACCTCACCGCCGCCGAAGTGATTGGCCAGGTGTGGCTTGCCAACAAATCTTTCGGGACCGTCCCGGCCAAAGTCGACCGCGCGATTACCAACGTGGTCATGATGGGCATGGGCGAGCCTTTGCTGAACTTCGACAATGTCATCGCCGCCATGAAGATCATGATGGATGATCTGGGCTATGGCATTTCCAAACGTCGCGTCACCTTGTCCACCTCGGGCGTGGTGCCGATGATCGACGAACTGGCCAAGCACATCGACGTGTCGCTGGCCCTGTCGCTGCACGCGCCGAACGACGAGCTGCGTAACCAGCTGGTGCCGATCAACAAGAAGTACCCGCTGAAGGTGCTGCTGGAGTCGTGCATGGGCTACATGGCCACCCTGGGTGGCAAGCGCGTGTTGACGGTCGAGTACACCCTGCTCAAGGACGTCAACGACCAGCCTGAACATGCCGCGCAGATGATCGAACTGCTGCGCGACGTGCCGTGCAAGATCAACCTGATCCCGTTCAACCCGTTCCCGCATTCCGGTTACGAGCGGCCGAGCAACAACGCCATCCGCCGCTTCCAGGACCTGCTCCACCACGGTGGTTTCAACGTCACCACCCGTACCACCCGTGGTGAAGACATCGACGCCGCCTGTGGTCAGCTGGTCGGCCAGGTCAACGACCGTACCCGCCGCAGTGAGCGCTACATCGCCGTGCGCCAGCTCTCTGCCGACGCCGAGCTGCAAGACAGCGCCGCGCGCCACTGACCGAGAACTCGCCATGACCCTGCGCGCCGCGCTGTCGATCCTTGCGCTTTTGCTGCTGGCCGGCTGCGTGTCGGGCGGCGCGGGTGACCCGCTGGCCAGCCGCCAAGGGCGGCAAGAGGCGGGCAGGGCGTATGTGCAGTTGGGGCTTGGTTATTTGCAACAAGGCTTGACCGAACAGGCCAAGGCCCCGCTGGGCAAGGCGCTTGCCCTGGACGCCAGCGATGCCGGCGCGCATGCGGCGCTGGCGCTGGTGTTTCAGGCTGAAGGTGAGCCGGCCCTGGCCGAGCAGCACTTTCAAAAAGCCCTGCAGGCACGCCCTGGCGATACGCGAATTCGCAACAACTACGGCAGTTTCCTTTATGCTCAGGGGCGATTTGCCGAGGCCAAGCAGATGTTTCGCCTGGCCAGTGCCGATACCCTGTATCCTGAACGCTCACGCGTGTACGAGAACCTTGGCTTGACCGCCCTGAAGCTCGAGCGTCGAGACCAGGCGCACGCCTATCTGCTCAAAGCGTTGCAACTCAACCCACGTCAACCCAAGGCGTTGCTGGAAATGGCTGAGTTGTCCTACGAAAACAGGCATTATGTGCCGTCCCTGGACTACTACGATCGTTTCAGCCAGTTGAGCGACCACGACGCCCGTAGCCTCCTGCTGGGCAGCCGCCTTGCCCGGGTGTTCGACGAGCAGGGCACATTGGCCAATTTGGGCCAGCAATTACAACGACTTTATCCCGGTACGCCGGAATATCAGCAATACCTGTCGGAGCAACGATGAACGCCGCGCATCCCGAAGTAGCCGTAGCGCCTGGCCAGAACCCCGGTGAGCTTTTGCGTCAGGCCCGTGAGAAGCGGGACTGGTCACAAGCCGAGGTGGCCCGCAAGCTCAACCTCACTGTCAGTTCGTTGAACCACGTTGAAACCGGCGCCTTCGACAAGTTGCCCGGGCACACGTTCGCCCGTGGTTATATCCGCGCCTACGCCAAACTGATGGACCTGGACCAAGCCACGCTGGTCGAGGCCTTCGACCGTTACACTGGCACCCACGCCAAAGGCAGCGAAGTGCATTCGCTGGGCCGCATCGAAGAGCCTGTACGCCTCTCGCATAACATCCTGCGCGGCGTCAGCCTGTTGCTGCTGGTGGCGGTAGTCGGTGGCGGCTTCGTCTGGTGGCAGGACCAAGGCAGCCTGCGTGGCAAGGACCTGGCCAAGATCGCCCTGGAGCACGTCGAAGTCGAGAGCGCCGACGGCACCACGCAGATTCACCCGCTGGACGAGCCTGAAGACCAGGCCGTGAGCGCCGGCCAGCAACCCGAGAGCGCCCCGTTGCCGCTGGAGCAGCCCGCAGGTGAACAGTCGGCCGCCGCTGCCGAGCAAGCACCCGCCAGCGCTGCGCAGCCCCCTGCAGCAACCGTAACACCAGCCCCCGCTCAGCAGCCCCAAGCGGCCACCGCAGCCACTGCGCCAACGCCTGCGCCTGCTCCGGCAGCGCCAGCTGCAACCGCGCCCGCTGCCACTGTGCCCGCCGCGCCCGTCGCAGTGCCGGCCGGTAGCGCCAGTGTCTCGATTCAGTTCAGCGCCAATTGCTGGACCCAAGTCAACGACGGCAATGGCAAGGTGCTGTTCAGCGGCGTCAAGCGCAAGGGCGACAACCTCGAGCTGACCGGCAAGCCGCCGTTCGCGGTACGCCTGGGCTTTGCCCGTGGCGCGCAGGTCAGCTACAACGGCCAGGCCGTCGATGTTGCTCCGTTTACAAGTGGCGAGACTGCTCGCCTGAAGTTGGGACAGTAAGTCATGCACGGCGAATCTCCGATCAAACGTCGCGAATCCCGCAAAATCTGGGTCGGCAATGTGCCGGTGGGTGGTGATGCGCCCATCGCGGTACAAAGCATGACCAACACCGACACCAACGATGTCGATGCCACCGTCGGGCAGATCCAGCGCCTGGTGGATGCCGGTGTCGACATCGTGCGTGTCTCGGTGCCAGACATGGACGCCGCCGAGGCCTTCGGCCGCATCAAGCAACGGGTCAGCGTGCCGCTGGTTGCCGACATTCACTTCGACTACAAGATCGCCTTGCGTGTGGCCGAACTGGGCGTCGACTGCCTGCGCATCAACCCGGGCAACATCGGCCGTGAAGACCGTGTGCGTGCCGTGGTCGATGCGGCCCGCGACCGCGGTATCCCGATCCGTATCGGCGTCAACGCAGGCTCCCTGGAAAAGGACCTGCAGAAGAAGTACGGCGAACCGACCCCAGCCGCGCTGGTCGAGTCGGCGCTGCGCCATGTCGAGCACCTGGACCGCCTGGACTTCCAGGACTTCAAAGTCAGCGTCAAGGCCTCCGACGTGTTCATGGCCGTCGAAGCCTACCGCCTGTTGGCCAAGCAGATCATCCAGCCCCTGCACCTGGGCATCACCGAAGCCGGTGGCCTGCGCTCGGGGACAGTGAAATCCGCCGTCGGCCTCGGTATGCTGCTGGCCGAAGGCATCGGCGATACCATTCGTATCTCGCTGGCTGCTGACCCGGTCGAGGAAGTGAAAGTCGGTTACGACATCCTCAAGTCGCTGCATCTGCGTTCGCGTGGCATCAACTTCATCGCCTGCCCAAGCTGCTCGCGGCAGAACTTCGATGTGGTCAAGACCATGAACGAGCTGGAAGGGCGCCTGGAAGACCTGTTGGTGCCGCTGGACGTCGCGGTGATCGGTTGCGTGGTCAACGGCCCCGGCGAAGCCAAGGAAGCCCACGTAGGGCTGACCGGCGGCACGCCGAACCTGATCTACATCGACGGCAAGCCGGCGCAGAAGCTGACCAATGACAACCTGGTCGATGAGCTCGAAAAACTCATCCGCCAGAAAGCGGCCGAAAAGGTCGAAGCCGACGCGGCGCTGATCGCCCGTGGCTGACACACAGAATTCGTAAGGACTTTTCGTGAGCAAATCGCTGCAAGCCATCCGTGGCATGAACGACATCCTGCCTGAACAGTCGCCACTGTGGCGCTACTTCGAGGGCACCGTGGCCGGCCTGCTGGACACCTACGGGTACAGCCAGATCCGCACGCCGATCGTCGAGTTCACCGAGCTGTTCAAGCGCTCCATCGGTGAAGTGACCGACATCGTCGAAAAAGAGATGTACACCTTCGAGGACCGCAACGGCGATTCGCTCACCCTGCGCCCCGAAGGCACTGCCGCCTGTGTGCGTGCCGTGCTGGAACATGGCATCACCGGCAACGGCCAGGTGCAGAAACTCTGGTACATCGGCCAGATGTTCCGCCACGAGCGCCCACAAAAGGGCCGCTACCGCCAGTTCCACCAGATCGGCGTAGAAGTGTTCAACCTTGACGGGCCGGACATCGACGCCGAGCTGATCATGCTGACCTGGCGCCTGTGGGGCCTGCTGGGCATCCAGGACGCGGTCAAGCTCGAGCTCAACAGCCTGGGTACCAGCGAAGCCCGTGCCCGCTACCGTGATGCGCTGGTCGAGTTCCTCTCGGCACGCCTCGAGCAGCTGGACGAAGACAGCCAGCGTCGCCTGAAGAGCAACCCGCTGCGCATCCTCGACAGCAAGGACCAGAACACCCAGGCGGTGCTGGTTGGCGCGCCGAAGCTCGAAGATTACCTGGACGAAGAATCCCGCGTGCACTTCGAGGGCCTCAAGGCCCGTCTGGAGGCTGCCGGTATCCCGTTCGTGATCAACACCAAGCTGGTGCGTGGCCTGGACTACTACAGCAAGACCGTGTTCGAGTGGGTCACCGACAAGCTCGGCGCCCAGGGCACTGTCTGCGCCGGTGGCCGCTACGACGGCCTGGTCGAGCAGATGGGCGGCAAGCCGACCACCGGCGTTGGTTTCGCCATGGGTATCGAGCGCCTGATTCTGCTGCTGGAGACCCTGGGCAAGGTGCCCGAGTCGATCAGCCGTCAGGTCGATGTCTACCTCTGCGCCTTCGGCGAACAGGCCGAGCTGGCTGGCCTGCGCCTGTCCGAACGCCTGCGTGATCGTCTGCCGGGCCTGCGCCTGGTGGTCAACGCTGGGGGTGGCAGCTTCAAGAGCCAGTTCAAGAAAGCCGACAAGAGCGGCGCGCTGTTCGCCCTGATTCTTGGCGACGACGAGCTGGCCCAGCAAGCGATCGGCTTCAAGCCCCTGCGTGGTCAGGGCGAACAACAGAACATTGCCTGGGATGCTCTGGCTGAGCACCTGGAAACCGCGGTCGCACAGGCGTAACGCGGTCCAACAAGCGAATAGGCGAAAAGGAGTATTGGGGTGTCGAGTACCGATGATGATGACCTGGCAGGGGTCAAGGACTGGTGGAACCGCAACGGCAAGCCGCTGCTGACGGGCGCGTTGCTGGCCGGTGTGGTGGTACTGGGCTGGAATACCTGGCACAAGTACCAGAACAACCAGTCGCAAGGTGCCTCGCAGCTGTACCAGGCTTTGCTTGAAACCAGCCTGACGCCGAGTGGCCAGCCTGACGCAACCAAGGTCGCGGAACTGGCCGGCAAGCTCAAGAGCGAGTTCGGTGGTACCGCCTACGCCCAGTACGGCAGCCTGTTCGTGGCCAAGGTCGCGGTCGAGAGCGGCAAGCTCGACGACGCCGCTGCCGAGCTCAAAGCTGTGTTGGACAAGCCAGCCGATGCCACCCTGGGCGAGATCTCGCGCCAGCGCCTGGCCCGTGTACTGGCTGCCCAGGACAAGGCCGAAGAGGCACTCAAGCTGCTCGACGGCGATGCCGACAAGGCGTTCCTGGCCAGCCGCGAAGAATTGAAGGGTGACCTGCTGGTGCAGCTGGGTCGCGCCGACGATGCTCACAGCGCTTATGAGAAAGCCAAGGCCTCGCTGTCGGATGAAGCAGCGGTCGGTGGCCTGCAACTGAAGCTGGATGACTTGGCCAAAGGGGACGCGTGACGTGATCGGTTGGAAACAAGCAGCAGTGCTGACCCTGGCCGTACTGGCCGCGGGTTGCAGCAGCAACAGCAAGAAGGAACTGCCCCCGGCCGAGCTGACCAAGTTCACCGAGGAAGTGGTACTGAAGAAGCAGTGGAGCCGCTCGATCGGTGACGGCCAGGGCGAGACGTACAACACCCTGGTACCGGCCATCGAAAACGACCGTATCTACGCCTCCGACGTCAACGGCGAAGTCTTCGCCCTCGACCGTATCACCGGCGACGTGGTGTGGAAAAAAGACCTGGACCTGCAAGTGTCGGGCGCTGTCGGTGTGGGTTACGGGCTGGTCATGCTCGGCACCCTCAAAGGCGAGGTCATCGCGCTGGACTCCAGCACCGGTGAAGAGCGCTGGCGTTCGCGCGTGACCAGTGAAGTGCTGGCACCGCCCGCCAACAACGGCGACGTGGTGGTGGTGCAGACCCAGGACGACCGCCTGATCGGCCTCGATGCCGCGACCGGCGACCGCCGCTGGATCTACGAAAACACCCCGGCCGTACTGACCCTGCGCGGCACCGGTGCACCGATCGCGACCAACCGCCTGGCGGTTGCCGGCCTGTCCACCGGTAAAGTGATCGCGGTGGATATCAACAACGGCGTGCCAGTGTGGGAGAGCCGTGTGGCCATCCCGCAGGGGCGTTCCGAGTTGGACCGCGTGGTAGATATCGACGGCGGCTTGCTGCTGTCCGGTGGTACCCTGTACGTCAGCACCTACCAGGGCCGCGTAGCGGGCCTGGACCTGGAAAGCGGCCGCGTGCTGTGGCAGCGTGATGCGTCCAGCTACGTGGGTGTCGCCCAGGGTTACGGTAACGTCTATGTCAGCGAAGCCTCGGGTACCGTTGAAAGCGTCGACGAGCGCTCTTCCAGCGCCCTGTGGACCAACGATTCCATGGCTCGCCGTCAGCTGTCGGCACCGGAAGTGTTCTCCAGCTACGTGGCTGTCGGGGACTTCGAGGGTTACCTGCACCTGCTCAGCCAGGTCGATGGTCGCTTCGTCGGCCGTGAACGAATCGACAGCGATGGCCTGCGCGCCCGGCCCCTGGTGGTCGGCGACACCATCTACGTCTTTGGCAACAGCGGCAAGCTCGAGGCACTGACCGTCCGCTGAAGCTAAGCTCAAGACCGCCAACGGTCTTGAGCCGCGGTGTAGGAAACACCGCACAAACTCCGGCCGCTGCCTTGCAGCGGCCTTTGCATTTTCAAGAATTCAAGAGTGGAGAGCCGCATGGTTCCCGTAATCGCCCTGGTGGGACGGCCGAACGTCGGCAAATCCACCATGTTCAACCGCCTGACCAAGACCCGCGATGCCATCGTCGGTGACCTGTCGGGCCTGACCCGTGACCGCCAGTATGGTGATGCCTCCTGGCAGGGTCGTTCTTTCATCCTGATCGACACCGGCGGTATCACCGGTGACGAAGTGGGCATGGACGAGAAAATGGCCGAGCAGTCGCTCATGGCCATCGAAGAAGCCGACTATGTGCTGTTCCTGGTCGATGCCCGTGCGGGCATGACCGCAGCCGATCAGATGATTGCCGAGCACCTGCGCAAGCGGAACAAGTCGGCGATTCTGGTTGCCAACAAGATCGACAACATCGACCCCGACGTTGCGCGCGCCGAGTTCTCGCCGATGGGCATGGGCAACGCCATTCCGGTGGCGGGCTCCCAGGGCCGTGGTATCAACGCCCTGATGGAAGCCGTGCTCGGCCACCTGCCGCGTGATGCCGAGGACGAAGCCCTCGACCAGGACGTCGCCGAAGGCGAGGAAGCCGCGCGCATTCCTGGCCCAAGCGAAAAAGATGGCATCAAGATCGCCATCATCGGCCGCCCGAACGTCGGCAAGTCGACCCTGGTCAACCGCATGCTCGGCGAAGAGCGCGTGGTGGTCTACGACGAGCCAGGCACCACCCGAGACAGTATCTACATCCCGTTCGAGCGCGATGGCGACAAGTACACCTTCATCGACACCGCCGGGGTGCGCAAGCGCGGCAAGATCCACGAGGAAGTCGAGAAGTTCTCGGTGGTCAAGACACTGCAGGCGATCAAAGACGCCAACGTGGTCATCTTCGTCATGGATGCCCGCGAAGGTGTGGTTGACCACGACCTGAACCTGCTGGGCTTTGCCCTCGAAGCCGGCCGCGCCATCGTCATCGCCCTGAACAAATGGGATGGCATGGAGCCGGGTGAGCGCGCCTACGTGAAGACCGAGCTGGAACGCCGGCTGTTCTTCGTCGATTTCGCCGACATCCACTTCATTTCCGCGCTTCACGGCACGGGCGTGGGCAACCTGTACAAGTCGGTACAGGCCGCGTTCACGTCGGCGGTCACCCGTTGGCCGACCAGCCGCCTGACGCAAATTCTTGAAGATGCGGTCAGCGAGCACCAGCCGCCGTTGGTCAATGGCCGCCGCATCAAGCTGCGTTATGCCCACCTGGGCGGCGCCAACCCGCCGCTGATCGTGATCCACGGCAACCAGACCGAGAGCATTCCCAAGTCGTACTCGCGTTACCTGGAAAACACCTACCGCCGCGTGCTGAAACTGGTCGGTACGCCGATCCGCATCGAGTACAAAGGTGGTGAGAACCCGTACGAGGGCAAGAAAAACACCCTCACCGATCGCCAGGTCAACAAGAAGCGCCGCTTGATGTCGCACCACAAGAAGGCCGAGAAGAAGCGCCGCGACAAGCGCTGATTTCGCGTCGACTTCTTCGCGGCTAAAGCCGCTCCCACAGGGATAGCGCAGTCATCGAGTGCAGCGCAGTACCTGTGGGAGCGGCTTTAGCCGCGAAGGGGCCCTTTGATCCAACGCAATCCCCCTATTGTTTCAACCTTTTTCCTGACCGCTCGATCCGCTATGCTCGGACTCCACCCCGTGCCGGATAAACCCCAGGAAAGAGGGCTCCATGATCCGCAGCAAACTGCCGAATGTCGGCACGACCATCTTCACCACCATGTCCCAGCTCGCCGTGCAGACCGGTGCGCTCAACCTTTCCCAAGGCTTCCCCGACTTCAACGGCCCGCAGGCGTTGCTCGATGCAGTGGGCCGGCATGTGGCCGCCGGGCATAACCAGTACGCGCCAATGACTGGCCTGCCGGCCCTGCGCCAGCAGGTAGCGGCCAAGGTCGCACGGTTGTATGGCGCACAGGTGGATGCCGATCACGAAGTGACCATCACCCCAGGTGCCACCGAGGCAATCTTTTGCGCCATTCAAGCGGTGATCCAGGCCGGTGACGAAGTCATCGTCTTCGACCCGTGCTATGACAGCTACGAGCCGTCGGTGGAATTGGCCGGTGGCCGTTGTGTGCATGTGCAATTGAGCGACGGCGACTTCCGCATCGACTGGCAGCGGTTCAGCGACGCCCTCAGCCCGCGTACACGCATGGTCATTCTCAACTCGCCGCACAACCCCAGCGGCGCGCTGATCACCCGTGAAGACCTGGACCAGCTGGCGCAGCTGATCGCTGATCGCGATATCTACCTGGTCAGCGACGAAGTCTACGAGCACCTGGTGTATGACGGCGTACGCCACGCCAGCGTGCTGGCCCATGCCGAGCTCTATAACCGTGCCTTCGTGGTCAGTTCGTTCGGCAAGACCTACCATGTGACCGGTTGGAAAACCGGCTACGTGATCGCGCCTCCGGCCCTGAGCGCCGAGCTGCGCAAGGTGCACCAGTACGTCAATTTCTGCGGCGTCACGCCGTTGCAGTGCGCGCTGGCCGACTTCATGGCCGAGCACCCCGAGCACCTCGATGAACTGCCAGGCTTCTACCAGGCCAAGCGCGACCTGTTCTGCGATTTGCTCGAAGGTTCGCGCTTCAGTTTCCGCCGCACGGCCGGCACCTATTTCCAGCTGGTGGACTATTCGCAGATCCGCCCGGACCTGAACGATGTCGAGATGTCGTTGTGGCTGACCCGTGAGCACGGCGTGGCGACCATTCCGGTGTCGGTGTTCTACCAGCAACCCATCCCCGAGCAACGCCTGGTGCGCCTGTGCTTTGCCAAACGTGAGGAGACGCTGCGTCAGGCGGCGGAAAAACTATGCGCGATCTGAGTACACTGCCCGACCTGAAAATCGCCTTGGTGCAGACCACCCTGGCCTGGCACGACCGCGAGGCCAATTATGCGCACTTCGAGGAACTGCTGAAGCAAGTGGGTGAGGTGGACCTGGTGATCCTGCCAGAGATGTTCACCACCGGCTTCTCGATGGAGTCCGAAAGCCTGGCCGAGCCCGAGAACGGCCCGACCTACAAATGGCTCAAGGCCCAGGCGAAGAAGTACAACGCGGTGATCACCGGCAGCGTGATCATCCAGGCCGCCGATGGCAGCCACCGTAATCGCCTGCTGTGGGCGCGCCCGGACGGTGAGATCTTGCACTACGACAAGCGCCACCTGTTCCGCATGGCGGGCGAGCACAAGCATTACACCCCCGGTGAGCGTCAGGTGCAGTTCGAGATCAAGGGCTGGCGGGTGCGCCCGTTGATCTGCTACGACCTGCGCTTCCCGGTGTGGAGCCGTGATGCCCAGGACACCGACCTGTTGCTGTACACCGCCAATTGGCCGGCGGCGCGCCGCCAGCACTGGAACCGACTGCTGCCGGCGCGGGGCATCGAGAACCTGTGCTTTGTCGCGGCGGTGAACCGCGTGGGCACCGATGGCAAAGGCTTCGCCTATTCCGGTGACAGCCAGGTACTGGACTTCCAGGGCGAGAGCCTGCTCAGTGCTGGCGAAGCGGACGGGGTGTTCACGGTGGTGTTGAGAGCGGCGGAGCTGGCGGCATACCGGGCCAAGTTCCCGGCGAACCTGGATGCCGATACCTTCGAGCTGCACTAACAGCCTGCACTGGCCCTTTCGCAGCACAAGGCTGCTCCTACACGTTATGCGCTACACCTGTAGGAGCAGCCTTGTGCTGCGAAAGGGCCAGATGCCTTTACATCAATATCTGATCAGTACACATCCCGCCGATACCGCCCATCCTCGATCAGTTGCTGTACAACGGCTTCTCCAAGCATGCCCTTGAGCGCCGCATCAACGCCGGCCGCCATGCCCTGCAAGCTGCCGCAGACATACACACAGGCGCCATCCGCCACCCAGCGTTTGAACGCATCAGCCTGCTGCAGCAACACATCCTGCACATACACCTTCTCGGCCTGATCCCGCGAAAACGCCAGGTCCAGGCGTGCCAAATCGCCGCTGTCGAGCCAGCCTTGCAGTTCGCTGCCGCACAGCAGGTCATGCGCGCGGTTACGTTCACCGAACAGCAGCCAATTGCGTTGTTCGCCCGCGTTGACCCGCGCGCGCAGCAGGCTGCGCAGGCCAGCCAGGCCAGTACCGTTGCCGATTAGAATCATCGGCACCGGTGACTCGGGCAGGTGGAAGCCACTGTTGCGGCGCAGGCGCACGTTCAGCAGGCCATTCACCGGCAGGTACTCGGTCAGCCAACCAGACCCCAGCCCGAAATTGCCATCCGGGTGACGTTCCTGGCGCACGATCAATTCCAATACACCGTCACTGGCGATCGAAGCGATGGAGTATTCACGCGTGCCGATCGGTACCAGCGCATCGACCAGCGCCTGCGCGTGCAAGCCCACCAACTGATCGCGCCGGCTGGACAACTGACGGCTGGCCAGCGCCTGGCCCAAGGTCTCGCTCAGGCCGTCGAGCTGCACGGGGGCGTTGGCATCCAGGCCCAGGCCGTCGAGGAAGGCGTCGACCCGCAGCTGAGCATTGCGCGGCAGGATTTCCACCAGGTCGCCGGCTTGCCAGCTGGCTGGCTCCTCGGGGCGCAGGCCGATCAGGTAGACCGGCAAGCCCTGGCTGCCCGGGTTCATCAACTCACGTTGCACCAGCGTCCAGTTGCCGAAACTCGGCGGCTGCCAGGCCGTAACCGGCTGGGCCCCCGTCAGCTGCGCCAGTGCCTGTTGCCATTGCTGCAGCGCCGCCTGGTCGGCGTTGTCCACTTCCACCGGGCTGAACGCCGTGCTGGCACCGCGTTCACCCAACCAGGCCTGCAGGCGACGCGCAAAGCCGCAGAAGTGCGGGTATTGGCGGTCGCCCAGGGCGAGCACGGCATAGTGCAGGTTGTTCAGCGCCCAGGGTTGGCCAAGCACCTTGCGCTCGAACGCGCGGGCGCTATCTGGCGCTTCGCCATCGCCGAAGGTACTGACCACGAACAAGGCACGACGGGCCTGGCGCAGGTCATCCTCGCCCAGCTCGGCCAAGGCGCGGACTTGCACCGGCAGACCAGCCGCTTGCAATTGCCCGGCACTTTGCCAGGCCAGCTGTTCGGCGAAGCCGCTCTGGCTGGCAAAGCCGATCAGCCAGCTGTCGCTGCCAGCCTGGGTGCTGTCGACGCCGCCTCGGGCAGCGCGAACCTGGCGTTTCTTGCGGCGGCGGTCAAGGTACAGCAGCCAGCCGGTGACGAAGAACAGCGGCATGGTCAGGCTGGCGAGGGTGACGATGATCCGGCCCGGCAAGCCGAAGTATTCGCCCACGTGCAGGGCGTAAACGCTCTGCAGCAACTGCGCCTTGAAGGATTTATCGGTGTAGCGGTCGTGGCTTTTCACCTGGCCGGTGGCCGGGTCGAGGACCAGCGTGTTGAACGCGCGCGGGTGCGCGGCATCGTCCAGCAGGTAGAACAGGTTGGCCGGCTGGCCACCCGCCGGTGGCAGGCGAAGGTTGTACATGGCCAGGCCCGGGCCTGCGGCCTCTTTGAGGTTGGCCCAGATGGCGTCGTAGTCGACCACCAGCGGCGGTGCGTTCTTGTCGACCTTCTGTGGCCCGTGGCGGCCACGGCCTTCGCCGCGTTTTTGCTGCTGGCCCGCTGCCGGCGCATCGGCCAGCAGCTTGTTCAGGCCTTCGCGATACCATTCATAGGACCAGAACAGGCCGGTGAGGGCGAACAGCAGGTAGAACAGCAGGCACCAGGTACCGGCCACGGCATGCAGGTCCCAGTTGAAGGCGCGGCCTTTCTTGGCCCACTCGAAGGTCAGCCAGACCCGCCAGTTGAGCGCCTTGCGCGGCCAGCGCAGGTACAGGCCGGAGAGGCAGAAGAAGATCAGCATCAGGGTGCAGGCACCGGTGATCTGCCGGCCGCTGTCGCCCATGGCCAGGAACCGGTGCAGGTTGAGCATCAGGTTGAAGAAGTCCTGCCCGGCCACTTCACCCTTGAGCTCGCCGGTGTACGGGTCGGCATAACGCAGCTCGCCACGGCGCTGGCCCGGCGGCGGGGTGAAGAAGATCCGCGCAGCATTGCCTTCGTGCAGGTCCACCCACAGCATCGCGACCTTGTCGCCTCGCGCGGCCTCGACCCGCTGCACCAGTTCGGCGGGCGGCAACACGCCCTCGGGGCGTACTTCGACCTTCAGCACATCGGCATTGAAGGCCCGCAGCAGTTCTTCCTGAAACGACCAGATCGCCCCGGTGATGCCCATCAAGGCCAGCACCAGGCCAGCGGTGATGCCAAAGAACCAGTGCAATTGGAACAGCGTCTTCTTCACCACATCGATCACCTTGTGTAGCTGCCGCAGCCTGCGCGGTGTGCATTATGCCTTGATACGCAAAAGCCCCGCTCAATGAACGGGGCAGGGGTGGGTGTTGTTTACCGGTTGTATGTAGCCTGTGCCGGCCTCTTCGCGGCTAAAGCCGCTCCCACAGGGACACCACGAAACTCGAGGTCAGTGGAATACCTGTGGGAGCGGCTTTAGCCGCGAAAGGGCCGGCACAGGCACAGCCCATTCAACAGATCAACCCAATCCCGACATCAGAAGTGGACGCTGGTGGTCAGCAGCGCCGTCCGCCCAGCCGCCTGGTTGGCGAAGTGGGTGGAGAACGCCTTGTCGTAGTACACCTCGTTGGTCAGGTTCTGCACGTTCAGCTGCAGGTCGACGTTCTTGGTCAGCTTGTAGGCGGCCATGGCGTCGTAGCGCACGTAGCTGTCGACCATGGTGGTGTTGGCCACACTGCCGTACACGTCATCCACATAGAACGCGCCACCCCCGACGGTCAGCTTCGGCGTGATCGAGTACGTGGTCCACAGGCTGGCGCTGTTGTTCGGCGTGTTCGGCAGTTGGTTGCCATCGTTGGCCTTGCCCAGCGGGCCGCCATCGATCTGGCGCGCCTGCATGTAGGTGTAGCCGGCAAAGACCTGCCACTTGTCAGTGAGCTTGCCGCTGGCCGACAGCTCGATACCCTGGACGCGGGTTTCGCCGACGTTTTCGTAGGTGGTGGTGTCCACCTGAACGCGGGCGTTTTCCTTCTCGGTGCGGAACAGCGCGGCGGCCAGGGACAGACGCTGGTCGAGCAGGTCCCACTTGGTGCCGATTTCGTAGTTGGTGGTTTCTTCCGGCTCCATGTCGCTGCTCAGCAGGTTGCCGGCGCGGTCGCTGGTGTTGCCCAGTGGGTTGCCTTCGGTGCCCTCGCCGAGCATCGCGCCGGGTGGCGTCGCGGAGGTGGCGTAGGAGACATAGATGCTGCCGTTTTCGGCCGGCTTCCAGACCAGGCCCAGTTGGCCGGTGATGAACTCGCTGGTATCACGGCCCTTGGAGGCCACGCCCTTGGCGTTGACCACGGTGGCGCCAGCGGCATCGTAGGTGCGGTACTGGGTATCGAAGTGGTCGTAGCGCAGGCCCATGTTCAGCAGCCAGTCAGGCGTCAGCTCCAAGGTGTCGAAGACGTACAGAGCGCGGGTGTTGCTCTTGGTGTCGGTGCCGGCGTAGTTGCGCGAGATCGCGCCATTCCACGGATCATCCGGGTTCGGATTGCTCAACGAGGTGCAGTTGTAGCCGCTGTTGGCGCCGATCAGGCTCGGGTTGCACGTCGAGGCAGTAGAGCCCCCCGTGTTGGTATCAACGGTGTACGACGAACGCTTGCTCTCTTCCCGGCTCAGCTCGATACCGGTGGAGAAGCTGTTCTTCATCCCACCCACATAGAACTCACCAAACAGGTCGGTCTGGTTGGTGGTGGTGGCGGTGTTGCCAACGCGGCTGTTGGCGCGGCGCCAGACGCTGCCGTTGTTGACGTTGCCCTTGCTGTCGTCAGGCTGGGTCAGGATGTAGTCCTGCATGCTGTTGCCGTGACGCAGGGTATTCTTGATGGTCAGCGCGTCGGTCAGGTCGTGCTCGATCGCGAAGGTGGCGATGTCGACGCGGCTCTTGCGGAAGTCGCGGCCGGTGAGGCCATAGAAGTTGTCGCTGTCACCACCATCGTACGGTTTGCTCGGGTGCGCCGAGGTACGGGCGCCGCTACCACCGGTAGGAATGGTGTACGGGATGCCGGAATCCGGCAGGTCGTCGCTTTCCAGGTGGTAGTAGTCGAGGTTGACGCGGGTCGGGGTGCCCAGGCCGAAAGCCAGGGACGGGGCGATGCCCCAGCGGTCGTAGTTGACCTTGTCGCGGCCGGCGACGTTGCTCTCGTGGGTCATCAAGTTGAGACGACCGGCCACTGTGTCGCTGAACTGGTAGTTGCCATCGAAGGTGTAGCGTTGGGTCTGGTCACTGCCCCAGGTCCACGCGCCATCCAGCGAGTTGCCCAGGTGCGCGCGCTTGCTCACCAGGTTGATGGTGCCGCCCGCGGCGCCACGGCCGCCGATGGCCGAGTTAGGGCCCTTGGCCACTTCCACCGACTCGATGGCGAAGATCTCGCGGGTTTGCGCGCCGGTATCGCGTACGCCGTCCAGGTAGGTGTCGCCCTGGGCGTCGAAGCCGCGGATGAATGGCCGGTCACCTTGCGGGTTGCCGCCTTCACCGGCACCAAAGGTGATGCCAGGTACCGTGCGCAGGGCGTCCTGCAGGCTGAGGGCGTTGGTGTCCTTGATGACCTGCTGCGGGATCACCGTGACCGAGCGTGGGGTGTCTACCAGCGGCGCGGTGTACTTCTGCGATGAGGCCTTCTCGACCTTGTAGTCGGTGCTGGCTTGTTCGGCCTTGCCGTTGACGCTGGTGGCGTCAAGGGTGACAGCGTTGTTGGCGGCAGGCTCGGCAGCGTAGGCGGTCGAAGCAGTGATGGCGACGCCGATGGCGGTCACGATCAGGCGTGGTGAACTCACAGCAGATGGCACGTAGTGACGCATTGGTAAGGACCTTCCCCAAGGTGATAAGGCGGCGGATCTTAATGTAAGCAATTGTGACTAACAATTGAGAGTCGTTACCATTCGTGAAGAATTTACAATCTTTACAGTTTGCCCTTACGGTTTTCAGTGGCTGAAACGTCTTAAGCGGCGAATGGGGCTTGTGGTATGTAAAAGGGAATCAATATCATTGACGCCTTTACATTTGCCCAGGTGCCGCCGCCATGCTGCTTCACATTCCCGGCCTGTTCGATGCCGACGAACTCACGCGTATCCGCGAGGCGCTGGAGCAGGCTGATTGGGCCGATGGCAAGGTCACTGCCGGGTATCAATCGGCCAAGGCCAAGCACAACCTGCAGTTGCCTGAAGGCCACCCGCTGGCCAAGGAACTGGGCAGCGCGCTGATTGACCGCCTGTGGAACACGCCGCGCTTCATGTCAGCAGCGCTGCCGCACAAGGTGTTTCCACCGCTGATCAACTGCTACCGCGAAGGCGGCAACTTCGGCTTCCACATCGACAATGCATTGCGCCAGCCCAAGGGCAGCCCGGAGCGCGTGCGTACCGACCTGTCCTCGACGCTGTTCCTCAGCGACCCGGACAGCTACGACGGCGGCGAACTGGTGATTCAGGACACTTACGGCGTGCAGCAGGTCAAGTTGGCAGCTGGCGACCTGGTGCTGTACCCCGGCACCAGCCTGCACAAGGTCAACCCGGTGACCCGCGGCCAGCGTTATGCTGCGTTTTTCTGGACGCAGAGCCTGGTGCGCGAGGACAGCCAGCGTGCGCTGCTGTTCGAGATGGACAATGCCATCCAGCAACTCACTGCCGATGTGCCCGATCACCCATCGCTGCTGCAGTTGACGGGGACTTACCACAACCTGCTGCGCCGCTGGGCTGAGGTCTGAACCGTGTCATACCCGTTGCGTCGTGAAGAAGTGGTGGATGTTGCAGGGCTCAAGGCCATGCTCGAAGACAGCCCCGGCAAGGCGGCCCAGGCGATCCTGGCAGCAGCGGGGGAGGGGGTGGTTGAGGCGCAGTTGCTGCTGGGGCAGATTCTGCTCGATGGGCGCGGTATCGAGCAGGATGTAGACCTGGCCCGGCGCTGGTTCGCCATTGCCACGGAGGGAGGCAGTGTCATGGCCTGCAACATGCTGGGGCGTTGCCTGGAGCATGGCTGGGGCGGTGAAGCCAGCCTGACGCAGGCGGCCATTCACTATGCCCGGGCGGCAGACGCCGGGCTGGACTGGGGCCTTTACAATTTGGGCAACCTGCTGGCCACCGGGCGCGGGGTGCCGGCCAATCAGGCCCAGGCCTTGGTCTGTTACGAGAAGGCCGCGCAGTTGGGGCATGCCAAGTCGATGAACCTGTACGGGCGTTACCTGGAGCAGGGCATTGCCACGGCGGCAAGCCCGGCGCGGGCGGTGCGCTGGTATCGGCGTTCGGCCGAGGCGGGGGACTTTCGCGGGATGTTCAGTTTGGCGATGGTGCTGGTCGAGCGGGGGCAACTGGCTGAAGCCGGGCCTTGGCTGGAGCGGGCGCGGGTTGAGGGGAATGTGAATTTCTTGCGCAGTGCGGTGGCCACATTGCGCGGGGCTGGGCCGTTGCTGGCGGGGTATGCAGCAGGGTATGCCGAGGAACTCGAACAGCGCGGGGAATGATGTCTAGACTGCTGGCCTCTTCGCGGGGCAAGCCCGCTCCCACACGTTATCTGTTGCCTGTGGCACATCAGGGGCCTGTGGGAGCGGGCTTGCCCCGCGAAGAGGCCGGCACAAGCCAGCACACATGAAAACGGGGCCTTGCGGCCCCGTTGTTCATTACAGGTAGTAGGCCTTCAGCGGCGGGAAGCCGTTGAATTCCACCGCGCTGTAGCTGGTGGTGTAGGCACCGGTCGACAGCCAGTACAGGCGGTCACCGATCGCCAGGTTCAGCGGCAAGCCATACTTGTAGTGCTCGTACATGATGTCGGCGCTGTCGCACGTCGGGCCGGCGATGACCACTTCTTCCATCTCGCCTTTCTTCTCGGTCCAGATCGGGAACTTGATGGACTCGTCCATGGTTTCGATCAGGCCGGAGAACTTGCCCACGTCGGTGTATACCCAGCGCTCGACCGCGGTGCGCGACTTGCGCGCCACCAGCACCACTTCGCTGACCAGGATGCCGGCGTTGGCGATCAGCGAACGGCCTGGCTCGAGGATGATTTCCGGCAGGTCGTCACCGAAGTCTTCCTTCAGGAAGCGGATGATTTCTTCGGCGTAGGTTTCGAGGCTGTTGGTACGGGTGATGTAGTTGGCCGGGAAGCCGCCACCCATGTTGATCAGCTTCAGTTCGATGCCGTCTTCTTCTTTCAGGCGTTCGAAGATCACCTTGACCTTGGCGATGGCAGCGTCCCAGACGCTGATGTCGCGCTGCTGCGAGCCCACGTGGAAGGAAATGCCGTAGGGCACCAGGCCCAGGTCGCGGGCGAGGATCAGCAGGTCCATGGCCATGTCGGTCTGGCAGCCGAATTTGCGCGACAGCGGCCAGTCAGCAGTGGTCGAGCCTTCGGTGAGGATACGCACGTAAACCTTGGAGCCCGGTGCGGCCTTGGCGATGTTGCGCAGGTCGGCTTCCGAGTCGGTGGCATACAGGCGCACGCCCTTCTCGTAGAAGTAGCGGATGTCCTTGGACTTCTTGATGGTGTTGCCGTAGCTGATGCGGTCGGCGCTGACGCCACGGTCCATCACTTTGTCCAGCTCGTAGATCGAGGCGATGTCGAAGCTCGAACCTTTTTCTTTGAGCAGGTCGATGATCTCGACCGCCGGGTTGGCCTTGACCGCGTAGTAGACCTTGGCGAATTCGAAACCGGCGCGCAGGTCGTCATAGGCCTGGCTGATCATCTGGGTATCGATGAGTACGAACGGGGTTTCCTGCTTGTCGGCGAACGCTTTCATTTTCTGGAAGGTGTCACGCGCGAAATAGTCTTCGACCTGGATCGACATGCTCAGGGACTCCATGGGCAAACTGAAAAGATAAGTGGCTGCAAACTGAACGTCCTCCGTATCCCCACTTTGGTTCGCCTACTCAGTACTTGAGCCGGATGGATCGTTTCCAGCATGGACGTTCGGCGCGCACTTTAGGGCGTGAAGAATGCAAGATCAACAGGCAATCCGGGCATGTTCGTCGCGGATCGACGACCTGCCATTTGAATAACCGACTCATGTGACCGGCAGATGTTCCCCTGGGGTTCGCAAGCGTAAAAAATTGTGGAATAGACCGTGTTGTCCCTTTCGCGGGTAAACCCGCTCCCACAGGGATTACGCTATGCCTGTGGGAGCGGGTTTACCCGCGAAGGGGCCGGTGGTGTTCATATTTATGGCCACGATTTGCTGGCACTTCCGTCCATGAAATCCGCAAAAATTTTTTGTTACCGACTGGCGGATTTGCCGGTTTTGATGAGAAAAATTACTATTCGCACCCTTGTCTGCCTCCCTGACGACCCCCACCGTGTCCGCACACAAAGGCTTCCTCGACCACTACCATGAGCTGATCGGCACCTGGACGCGCAAGCTGCGCAGTCGCCAGCAGGCCGAGGACCTCACGCACGATGCCTTCGTCAGGGTTCTGGAGAACCCCCGCGAGCAGGTCGAGCAGCCACGCGCCTACCTGCACCAGACGGCGCGCAACATTGCCGTGGATGGTTTTCGCCGCGAGGACCGGCGTCAGGCGCTGGAAGTGTTCGATGAAAGCAGCACAAGCAGCAGCGGCGACCCCGAAGCCTACGTGCACGCCCTGGAGCTGGCCGACAGCGTCGAACGGGCGCTGGCCGAATTGCCCCTCAACTGCCGCCGGGTGTTCATCTGGCAGAAGCTCGAAGGCCTGACCCAGGCCGAGATCGCCCAGCGCATGGGCTTGAGCAAGAACATGGTCGAAAAGTATATGATCCGCACGCTCCGACACCTGCGTGAACACCTGGATGTGTCGGGATGATGAGTCAGGAGACCTCGATGAAACAGCACGGCACCGACACCGTCCGCGAGCAGGCGGCCGAATGGTTCGCCCGCGTGCAGGACGCGCCGCGGGATGCCGAGCTGCAGGCGCGCTTGCGCACCTGGTTGGCAGCGGACCCGCGCCATCGCGATGAATTCGAGCAGCTTGCCAGCCTGTGGCGCGCCGCCGACTTCATTCCACGCCAGCGGCTCGAGGCGCTGTGCCAAGCAGAGCCCGTGCATCAACTGCCACGCCGGCGCCTGGTAGGCCAGGCATTGGCGGCCGGGGTGGCGGTGGTTGCCCTGGGGGTGGCCTGGAGTGGCTGGCAGTACCAGCGCCTCAACCACCAGGGCCAGTTGCAGACCGCCTTTGCCGAACGTCGGCAGGTCGAGTTGCCGGATGGGTCGCAACTGACGCTGAACGGCGGCACGCAACTGCAGGTCGATTTCAGCGCCGGGCGTCGGCACATCCAGCTGAATGCCGGCGAAGCGATGTTCATCGTGGCCCACGACAGCAGCCGGCCGTTTGTGGTCGATACCGCCCAAGGCAGCGTGACCGTCACCGGCACCCGCTTCGATGTGCGCCTGGACCCGGCCGCCACCCGGGTGGCGGTGGAGCAGGGTTCGGTGCGTGTGCAGGGCAAGGATGCCTCGCAGGCGCAACTGACGGCCGGCCTGGGCGCGCATATAGATGCACAAGGCAAGGTGACGCCTTCCTACGCGGTCAATGCCGCCGCGCTCACCGCCTGGCGCCAGGGCAAGCTGGTGTTCGACAACGCCACCCTGGCCGAGGTGGTGGCCGAAGTGTCGCGCTACCGCACTGAGCCGCTGCGCGTTGCCCCCGGCAAGGTGGCGCAGTTGCGCCTGTCCAGCACCTTCAGCAGCGACGACACCGATGCCTTGTTGCGCGCCTTGCCGAGCATTCTGCCGGTGGCCATCAAAGCCCATGAAGACGGTTCTCGCGAAATAATCGCGAAATAGATTCAGGTTTTTTTCAGCCCGTTCGTCTTCCTCGCCAGCTGCAACTGCCAAGCATTTCCATTTGCATGCGGTTGGCGTTTATCCCGAACTTCAGGATGTCTTGACGACGTGAACAACAACAAGCCTTTCCCACGCGTGCGCGCCCTGGCGCTGGCCCTTGCGGTCAGTGCCGTGGCCGTCAACAGCCAGGCCGAGCAGGCCGGCACTGCCATTCAGATCCAGGCGCAACCGCTGGCTTCGGCGCTAAGCCAGCTGGGCCAGCAAACCAACCTGCAGCTGTTCTACAGCCCGGAACTCGTGGCCGGTAAACAGGCCCCGGCAGTGTCCGGCAACCTGGCGCCGGTGCAGGCGCTGCAACAGTTGCTGCAAGGCAGCGGGCTGACGTTCGAGGTGTCGCAGGACACCGTGGTGGTCAAGCCACTGCCCACCACGCTCGACCTGGGCAGCGGTAGCCTGGAGCTGGCGCCCACCGACATCAAGGTTGTCGGCGACTGGTTGGGCGATGCTGACCAGGCCGTGGTCCAGAACCACCCAGGCGCGCGCACCGTGGTGCGGCGTGAGGCCATGGTGGAGAAGGGCGCGATGAACGTGCGCGACGTGCTGCGCGGTATCCCCGGCGTGCAGGTGCAGGATTCCAACGGCACCGGTGGCAGCGACCTGTCACTGAACGTTGGCGTGCGCGGCCTGACCTCGCGTTTGTCGCCACGCTCGACCGTGTTGATCGATGGCATCCCGGCTGCCTTCGCCCCCTATGGCCAGCCGCAGTTGTCGATGGCGCCGATCTCTTCGGGCAACCTCGACAGCATCGACGTGGTGCGCGGTGCCGGCTCTGTGCGCTATGGCCCGCAGAACGTCGGTGGGGTAATCAACTTCGTCACCCGGGCAATCCCGGAGCAGGCCTCGGCACAACTTTCCACCACCCTGGAAACCTCGCAGCACGGCGGCTGGAAGCACACCGAATCGGCCTTTGTCGGCGGCACCGCCGACAACGGCATGGGCGTTGCGCTGTTGTACACCGGGGTGAACGGCAACGGCTACCGCGAGAGCAACAACGGCAACGACATCGACGACGTCATCCTCAAGACCCACTGGGCGCCGACCGACGTCGACGAGTTCTGGCTCAACTTCCACTACTACGATGGCCGTGCCGACATGCCCGGTGGCCTGACCCAGGCTCAGTACGACAGCAACCCGTACCAGTCGCTGCGTGACTACGACTACTTTGCCGGCCGGCGCAAGGACGTGTCGTTCAAGTGGCAGCGCCAGCTCGACGACGCCACCCAGTTCGAAGTGCTGACCTACTACACCGACAGTTTTCGCGGCAGTGCCATCGCCTCGCGTGACATGAAGACCCTGTCCTCGTACCCGCGCAACTACCACACCTTCGCCATCGAGCCGCGGGTGTCGCGGATCTTCTTCGCCGGCCCGACCACCCAGGAAGTCAGTGTTGGCTATCGCTACCTGAAAGAAGCCATGCGCGAGCAGTCGACCCGCCTGGCGCTGATCGACAACGTACCGACGTCGACCCCGACCTCCGATGGCCACGTGTTCCAGGACCGCAGCGGCGGCACCGAAGCCAGCGCCTACTACATCGATGACAAGATCGACGTCGGCAACTGGACCATCACCCCGGGCGTGCGTTTCGAGCACATCAACACCGACTGGCGCGACCGCCCGGTGCTGGACGCCAACAACCGCCCGGTGGCGGAGAAAAAGCGCAGCATCACCAGCAACGAGCCGCTGCCGGCGCTGAGTGTGATGTACCACCTCTCCGATGCCTGGAAGGTGTTCGCCAACTACGAGACCTCGTTCGGCAGCCTGCAGTACTTCCAGCTGGGCCAAGGCGGCACCGGCAACAGCACGGCCAATGGCCTGGAGCCGGAAAAGGCCAAGACCTACGAGGTGGGTACGCGTTATGACAATGGCGGCTTCGCCGGTGAGCTGACAGCGTTCTACATCGACTTCGATGACGAGCTGCAGTACATCAGCAACGATGTCGGCTGGACCAACCTGGGCGCCACCAAGCACCAAGGGATCGAGGCGTCGGTGCGCTATGACCTGGCCGGGCTGGATGCACGGCTGGAGGGGCTGTCGGTCAATGGCGGCTATACCTATACCCGCGCGACCTACGAGGGGGAGATTCCTGGCTTCAAGGGCCGTGATCTGCCGTTCTATTCACGCCAGGTGGCCACTGCCGGCGTGCGTTACGCGGTCAACCACTGGACCTGGAACCTGGACGCCTACGCCCAATCCAAGCAGCGCGCGCCGGGTACCGGTATCAATGCCGATGGCAGCTTCAATGGCGACTACATCACCGAGCCGAGCGCCGATGGGCAGTATGGCGACATTCCGGGCTACGTGACCTGGCATGCCCGCGGTGGGTACGACTTCGGGCCGAAGCTGTCCAACCTGACGCTGGCGGCGGGGGTGAAGAACCTGTTCGACAAGCAGTACTTCACCCGCTCCAGCGATAACAATGCGGGGATTTATGTGGGTGAGCCGCGGACGTTCTATGTGCAGGCCAGTGTAGGGTTCTGATGTAGCGTCGCCTGCTTCGCGGGTAAACCCGCTCCCACAGGAATTACGCAGGACCTGTGGGAGCGGGTTTACCCGCGAAGAGGCCAACTCATTTCTTCAGGAGACCACCGCCTCAGCCGGCGAAACAATGCTGGTCTTCGCCCCCCGCGAACGCCCCGAGCTCAGGTAAGCCGCAATCGACTCCTGCGTCACCTCGCCCAAGAACACCTGCTCGGCATCCAGCACCGGCAACCACGACCGATTGAACTCGTACATCCGCGACAGCAGGATGCGCAAGTGCTCATCGTGCGACGCCGTGGCGTTGAATTGGCGCAGGAAGTCGCCACAGGTCCCTTGCTGGCGGTGCATGTCGCGCCGGCGCACATAGCCCAGCGCTTTGTTCTGCGCATCGGTCACCACCACATAGCGGCGGTCGTGCTCGTCCAGCAGCTCCAGCGCATCGCTCACCGGCGTCTCCGGGCTTACCGACGGTGCGTTGTCTGCCGCATCCTCGGCGCGCACCAGCAACAGGCGTTTCAATGTGCTGTCCTGGCCGACGAAGTTGCTGACAAAATCATCCACCGGGTGCGCCAGCAGGGTGTCCGGGTGGTCCAGCTGCAACAGCTTGCCGGCACGGAAGATGGCAATCTTGTCGCCCAGCTTGATCGCTTCGTCGATGTCGTGGCTGACCATGATCACGGTCTTGTTCAGCGCCCGCTGCATCTCGAAGAACTCGTTCTGGATCATCTCGCGGTTGATCGGGTCGACCGCGCCGAACGGCTCGTCCATCAACAGCACCGGGGCCTCGGCCGCCAGCGCACGGATCACACCAATACGCTGCTGCTGGCCGCCGGACAGCTCGCGTGGGTAGCGCTGCAGGTACTGCTTGGGTTCGAGCTTGATCATGTGCATCAGCTCGCGGGCGCGGTCGTGGCACTTCTGCTTGTCCCAACCGAGCAGGCGCGGGACCACGGTGATGTTCTCTTCGATGGTCATGTTGGGGAACAGGCCGATCTGCTGGATCACGTAGCCGATGCGCCGGCGCAGGGTCACTTCGTCCAGCGCGCTGGTGTCTTCGCCATTGATGAACACTTGGCCCGAGGTGGGGGTGATCAGGCGGTTGATCATCTTCAGCGTGGTGCTCTTGCCGCAGCCCGAGGGGCCGAGGAACACGCAGATTTCGCCCTCGTTGACGGTGAGGTTGACCGCGTCGACGGCTTTGACGTCCTTGCCGTTGACGTTGAAGGTTTTGCTGAGGTTCTTGAGTTCGATCATGAGCGCAGTCCTTCTGGAGTCAGGGCACGTTGCAGGGTTTGCAGCAGCAGGTCGGCGATGATCGCTAGCAGGCTGACCAATACGGCGCCGACCAGCAGCATCGACATGTCGCTGCGGCTGATGGAGGTGAGGATGAGGACGCCCAGGCCGCCGGCACCGATGGTCGCGGCAATGGTCATCACGCCGATGTTCATCACCACGGCGGTGCGCACGCCGGCCAGGATCACCGGCACCGCGATGGGCAGCTCGACCATGCGCAGGCGCTGGCCGAAGGTCATGCCGATGCCGCGCGCGGCTTCACGGATGCCGGGCTCGACGTTGGTCAGCGCCAGGTAGGTGTTGCGCAGAATCGGCAGCAGTGAATAAAGGAACACGGCGGTGATCGCCGGCAGCGGGCCGAGGCCCTGGCCGAACTTGGAGTAGAACGGCAGCAGCAGGCCGAACAGGGCGATCGAGGGGATGGTCAGGAGCACCGTGGCACTGGCTTGCAGGGGGCCGGCGACGGCCGGGAAGCGAGTCATCAGGATGCCCAGTGGCACGCCGACGAGGATGGCCAGGCTGACGGCAATGCCGACCAACATGATGTGCTGCCAGGTCAATTGCAGGACCTGGGCCCAATCGAGGTGGGCGAAGGTGTCGAGCAGGCTCATGGCTGTACCTCCTTCAAGGGGTGTTCACGCAGGAAGGCTGCGGCCACGGCGGTCGGGTTCTGGTGTTCGACGTCGACCTTGGCGTTGAGCTGACGCATGGTTTCGTCGTCGAGCTGCTCGGCCAGCGGTTTGAGCAGGGCGGCCAATTGCGGGTTGGCGTCGAGCACGGCTTTGCGTACGACAGGCGCAGCGGTGTAGTCAGGGAAGTAGTGCTTGTCGTCTTCGAGCAACTTGAGGTCGAACGCGTTCAGGCGCCCGTCGGTGGTGTAGACCAGCCCGGCGAACACCTGGTTGTTGTGCATGGCGGTGTAAACCAGCCCCGCGTCCATCTGGCGGATGTTGGCCCTGCCGACTTGCAGGTTGTACATGGCTTTGAGGCCGACCAGGCCGTCCGGGCGATTGGCGAACTCGGTGTCCAGGGCCACCAGGTGGTTGCGTTTGCTTTCGTCACGTAGCACCTGGTTGAGGTCGCTGATCGTATTCACCTGCGGGTAGGCCTCGGCGACCTCTTTAGGCAGGCCAAGGGCATAGGTGTTGCTGAATTTCGACGGGGTCAGCCAGATCAGGTCTTTTTTCGCATCAAGCGCCTTGACCTTGGCGTAGGTGGCTTCGGCGTTTGGCATGCGTTCATCGATGTGGTTGTACGACACCAACGACACACCGGTGTACTCCCACATCAGGTCGAGCTGGCCGGTTTCCTGCGCCTGGCGTGCAATGCTGCTGCCAAGGCCGGTGGTCACGCGCACATCGAAGCCGTTGGCGCGCAGGTATTGGGCGGTGATTTCGGCAAGCACGGTCTGTTCGGTGAACACCCTCGCACCGATACGCACCAGCGGTTTGTCCGCTGCCTGGGCAACACCTGTAAACAGCAGGGCTGCGCCGAGCAGCAAGGCGATTCTCTTCTTCATACGTTCCCTCGTCTTATTGGGCCAGGCCACGTTCCAGCCAGCGCTTGCTGGAGAAGCTCACCAGGGCGTCGAGCAGCAATGCCAGCAGCGCCGTACACGCGGCACCCAGCAGCAGCTGCGGCTGGTTGTTCAAGGCAATGCCAGGGAAAATCAGGCTGCCCAGGCTGTTGGCGCCAATCAGGAATGCCAGGGGTGCGGTGCCCACGTTCAGCGCCAGGGCCACACGCACACCGCCGACGATGATTGGCACGGCATTGGGCAGTTCCACCTGCCACAGTTGCTGGCGCGGGGTCATGCCGATGCCGGTGGCGGCTTCTTTGAGCGAGGCGGGGACGTTTTTCAGGCCTTCGTAAGTGTTGCGCACGATGGGCAGGAGGGAGGCGAGGAACAGCGCGAAGATCGCGGGCCCGGCGCCGATGCCCAGGATACTGAGCGCGATGGCCAGAACGGCCAGCGGGGGGATGGTGTTGCCAACGTTGAAGAACTGCATGAAGCGCTCGGCTTTGTCGACCCGGTGCGGTCGACTTAGCGCAATGCCAGCGGGGATGCCCACGGCCAACGCCGCCGCCATCGAAGCCAGCACCAGTATCAGATGCGCTTGCAGGTAGAACCCAAGATCGTCGCGGTAACGCGCGATCGTGTCGATGCCGATCCAGTGGATCAGCAGGGCCAGGATGACGAGCACGGTGGCGCATCCCAACAGCCCTTTTCCGTAGCGTGTAGCCACAGGCGGACTCCTTGTGTTGTCGGCGAGCACACTCTTTTTTTGGCCGGCCATACCTGGCAGCGAGTGGTGTGTTCGCGAGTAGCAGCGTGAAGCAACCGAAGGCTGCGATCAGGCCATGAGCCGAACCCCGTCGGGCCCGAAAAAGCTGATGAAACCAGTCCCCAACCGAAGCGGGTTGCAGGGGAGTGGACGTCTCCGAGGGCGTAAAGGTTCCCATCTGAGGCGGCATTTGGCCAGTGTTAATCACTGGTGGATATTAAATATGGCGAGAAAAAACAGCGACTTAACGCGCTGAAGGCGTTGAAATAACTGGCCTGTAGCCTTTTGTCGTGATAAAGCGTGTGCCTTCTGAATTTGTATTGGCTGTGCCGGCCCTTTCGCGGGTAAACCCGCTCCCACAGGGTTAAGCCTTGTACGGTCCCTGTGGGAGCGGGTTTACCCGCGAATAGGCCGGCACAGGCACCACTCATTCCTCCAGTTTTGGTCCAGGCCCAACTTCAGGTATGATATCGCCCCTTTTTGAATCCCCCAGTCAGGCGATTTCCCATGACCAACCAGGCCGCCGAAGTCGCGAAGCGCCGCACTTTCGCCATTATTTCCCACCCCGACGCCGGTAAGACCACCATCACCGAGAAGCTCCTGCTGATGGGCAAGGCCATTGCCGTCGCCGGTACCGTGAAGTCGCGCAAGTCCGACCGCCACGCCACCTCCGACTGGATGGAAATGGAGAAGCAGCGCGGCATCTCGATCACCACCTCGGTGATGCAGTTCCCGTACCGCGAGCACATGATCAACCTGCTCGACACCCCCGGCCACGAAGACTTCTCGGAAGACACCTACCGCACCCTGACCGCAGTGGACTCGGCGCTGATGGTGCTCGACGGCGGTAAAGGTGTAGAGCCGCGCACCATCGCCCTGATGGATGTCTGCCGCCTGCGCGACACGCCCATCGTCAGCTTCATCAACAAACTCGACCGTGACATCCGCGACCCGATCGAACTGCTCGACGAGATCGAAGCCGTTCTGAAGATCAAGGCCGCGCCGATCACCTGGCCGATCGGTTGCTACCGCGATTTCAAGGGCGTGTACCACCTGGCCGGCGACTACATCATCGTCTACACCCCGGGCCACGGCCATGAGCGTACCGAGGTCAAGATCATCGAGAAGCTCGATTCCGATGAAGCCCGTGCGCACCTGGGTGACGAATATGATCGCTTCCTCGAGCAGCTTGAGCTGGTTCAGGGCGCTTGCCATGAATTCGATCAGGACGAGTTCATCAATGGCCAGCTGACGCCGGTGTTCTTCGGTACCGCACTGGGCAACTTCGGTGTCGACCATGTACTCGACGCCGTTGTCGACTGGGCGCCGCGCCCGCTGGCCCGTGTGGCCCACGAGCGTACCGTGGAGCCGGTGGAAGAGAAGTTCACAGGCTTCGTGTTCAAGATCCAGGCGAACATGGACCCGAAACACCGCGACCGTATCGCCTTCATGCGCATCTGCTCGGGCAAGTACGAGAAGGGCATGAAAATGCGCCACGTGCGTACCGGCAAGGACCTGCGCATCGGTGACGCGCTGACCTTCTTCTCTTCCGAGCGCGAGCAGCTGGAAGAAGCCTTTGCTGGCGACATCATCGGCCTGCACAACCACGGCACCATCCAGATCGGCGACACCTTCACCGAAGGCGAGGCGCTGGGCTTCACCGGTATTCCGCACTTCGCTCCAGAGCTGTTCCGCCGTGTGCGCCTGAAAGACCCGCTCAAGTCCAAGCAGTTGCGTCAGGGCCTGCAGCAATTGGCCGAAGAGGGCGCGACCCAGGTGTTCTTCCCAGAACGCAGCAACGACATCATCCTCGGTGCGGTCGGTGTGCTGCAGTTCGATGTGGTCGCCAGCCGCCTGAAGGAAGAGTACAAGGTCGAATGCGCCTACGAGCCGATCACTGTGTGGTCCGCGCGCTGGATCAGCTGTGACGACAAGAAGAAGCTCGAGGAATTCCAGACCAAGGCCATGGAGAACCTGGCCATCGACGGTGGCGGTCACCTGACCTACCTGGCGCCGACCCGGGTCAACCTGTCGCTGATGGAAGAGCGCTGGCCGGACGTCAAGTTCCGCGCTACCCGCGAACACCACTGATCCCAGGGCTGATCTAGCCCCCTGTAGGCGCAGCCTTGTGCTGCGAAGAGGCCGGTAATATCACCCACATTAGGTGGTGGTTTCACCGGCCTCTTCGCAGCACAAGGCTGCTCCTACAAAAAGCCCTGTTGATGCTGATTGCCCAGATCCGTGTCTGCGCCACCCGCGAACACCACTGATCCCGGGGCTGATCAAGCCCCCTGTAGGAGCAGCCTTGTGCTGCGAAGAGGCCGGTAATAACACCCATATTGGTGTTGGTTTCACCGGCCTCTTCGCAGCACAAGGCTGCTCCTACAAAAAGCCCTGTTGATGCTGATTGCCCAAATCCGCGTCTGCGCGCTACCCGCGAACACCACTGATCCCAGGGCTGATCAAGCCCCCTGTAGGAGCAGCCTTGTGCTGCGAAGAGGCCGGTAATAACACCCATATTGGTGTTGGTTTCACCGGCCTCTTCGCAGCGCAAGGCTGCTCCTACAAAAGCCATGCTAATTGCACCTGCAGCTTTATCACTGCATGAAGCCTTCCATGAAGTCTGCGAGCGAGCTGGCCAGGCGCCGCCTCCAAGGCGCGCTGGCGGGGTTGGCGAGGGTTCGGTCCTCGTGCACGAAGCTTTGGATGATCGCGTTGTAGCCCAGCCAGCGGCAGGGCTCGGCCGGCCAGGTGGCCAGGCTCGACAGCGGACGGTTGTCGAGCACCCAGGGTTGTGCGGTCAGTGCGTTGTGCTGGTTGAGGATCAGCGCAGCCAGGGTGCGCCCGCCGAGGTTGGTGGCTCCGACGCCTTCGCCGCCATAGCCACCGGCCAGGGCAATACCGCGTTGGCGGTCGCACAGCATGTGCGGGCGGAAGCGCCGGGCCATGCCCAGGTTGCCGCCCCAGGAATGGGTGATGCGCACATGCTTGAGCTGGGGGAACAGCTCGCTGAATAGGTAGCGGCGCAGGTCAACTTCGGCATCGGTCAGGGTGAAGTCTTCGCGTAGCCGGCCACCGAAGCGGTAGCCGCCGCGGGCGCCGAACACCAGGCGATTGTCGGCCGTGCGCTGGCCATAGGTAACCTGGCGGCTGCTTTCGCTGAACGCCTGGCCCTGGCTCAGGCCGATCTGCTCCCAGGTCGATTCCGGCAGTGGCTCGGTGGCCACCAGCAGGCTCTGCACTGGCAACTGATGCTTGCCCAGCGGTGGCAGGCTGGCGGCGTAACCTTCCACAGCGGGCACCGTCCACTGGCAGCGGATGCGTGCCAGCGGGGTACGCACTTCACCCGGCTGCCAGTCGATGGCAGGGGTGTTCTCGTAAATCGGCACGCCGAGGTTTTCTACCGCCCGGGCCAGGCCGCGCGCCAGCTTGGCCGGCTGGATCGTTGCGGTGTGCGGGCTGTAGATCGCACCGTAGGCGTTGCTGACCCGCAACTGGGCGTCCAGCTGCTCGGGGCGCAGCCAGCGGTAGTCATCCTCGGTCATGCCCTGGCGGTAGAGGTCGTCCAGGTAGGCGCGCAGGCTGCGCTCCTGCTCGGGGTAGCGGGCAGCGCAATACAGCACGCCACCTTTGCGGTAGTCGCAGTCGATGGCTTCGCGTTGCAGCACGGCGTGCACTTCATCGGGAATGCCGTGCAGCAGGTCGATGCTGGCGCGGCGTTGTTGCGGCGACAGGCTGGCCAGCAGGCGGTCCTCGCCGAGCAGGTTGCCCATCAGCCAGCCGCCATTGCGCCCCGATGCGCCGAAGCCGGCGACGTTGGCTTCGATCACCGCGATGCTCAGCTGTGGCGCCTGGCGCTTGAGGTAGTACGCGGTCCACAGGCCGGTATAACCGGCGCCGATGATGCACACGTCAACGTCGAGGTCATCGCGCAGTGCCGGGCGCGCGCGCAGCGGCTCGTCGAGCTGGTCCATCCACAGGCTGAGCGTGCGCAGGGGTTGCATCGGGTTCGGCTCCACATCGGTCAAGGTCTGTGGGCGATCCTAGTGCTGTCAGCCAGCGGCTGTCTTACGTGCGTGCACGCAGAGAAATTTGCTTGAGGTAGGCCTTGGGCGTGAGCCCGGTGTGCTCGCGGAAGCACTTGTAGAACGCCGACAGCGAATTGAAGCCCGCGCTGAATGCCAGGTCGTCGATCGGAGCCTGGGCAGTGTCGTCATCCAGGCTGGCCATCAGGTGCTGCAGGCGCGCCTGGTTGACGTAGCGGTAGAAGCTTTGGCCCAGCACCTGGTTGAGCAGGTAGGAGATCTGGTTGCGGCTGTAGCCGCTGGCATCGGCGACCTGTTGCAGGTCGAGTTCCGGGTCGAGGTAGGGGCGTTGACGCTGGAAGTAGTGCTCCAGGTCCTGGGCCATGGTCGACAGCTGGCGCGGCGAAAGGCCGAGGCGGCTGGTGGCCGGTCGCGGCCCGGCGTTGGTCAGCCCCTTGCCCTGCTGTCGCACCAGCGTGGCGTATTCGTTGACCCGCCAGATCAGGCCATCCTTGACGGTGATGGCCTCGCTGGACTGGAACGCGACTAGGCCTTCGCCGCCCTGCACGGTGACCTGGTACTGGATGAAGGCAGTGCAGCCATCGACGCGGATGCGGTCGCTGTGGACGATATCTTCACCCGCCTCACGTGGCAGGCTGGCGCGCACGTAGTCGCGCAGGTCGTTGAAGCCGAGCACGCGGTTCTGGAAGAAGTCGTGGTACCGCACGTCTGGGTGATACAGCGCAATGACGCCGTCGAGGTCGCGGTGCTTCCAGCACAGGTGATAGCGCATCACGGTTTCGGCGGTGATGGGCGTCTGTTCGGGGCCGTCGGCAGGGGGGGTAGAACGCATTGGCAAATAGTGCCGGTGGCAGTGGCGGTAGGCAAGCCAGTGGGCGCGGCCAGAAGACATTGCATAAACCCTGAGCCTGTACGAGCAAACCGGGTGTTTTGCACGACTCCAGGAAACGTGTTTGAGCTAACCCGTTGATTCGCTTGAAAGTCATTTTTTGACACATGTGGCACGGCCTCTGCACCGATCATCACGCGACTGGTCCCGATGCTCACAATAAAGGCGAAAAACCATGATCCCCTCTGCCGAATATCCGTATGTCGATTCCCAGAATCGTTCAGGCGTGTCCTGGGCGGCCATCTTCGCGGGTGCCGCTGCTGCTGCCGCGCTGTCTTTGATCCTTGTGGTGCTCGGTGCGGGGCTTGGCTTTGCCGCCACTTCGCCCTGGGCAGATGAAGGTGCCAGCGCCCAGACCTTGGGCGTGTCGGCGATCATTTGGTTGTTGTTGACGCAGATTCTCGCTTCAGGCCTGGGCGGCTATATCGCCGGCCGGCTGCGGGTGAAGTGGGCCAATTTGCATGGCGATGAAGTGTATTTCCGCGACACGGCCCATGGCTTCCTCGCCTGGGCAGTGGCCACGCTGGTTGCGGCCATGCTGATCGTTGGCACCGTCGGTGGTTTGGCCGGTGCGGGCGTGCAGGCCGGGGCGACGGCGGTTGGGGCGGCTGCGAGCATGGCGCCCAAGCCTGATGCCAATGGTTACTTCGTCGACAGCCTGTTCCGTAGCGATGGCCCAGCAGCGGTCAGCGACGATGCTGCCAACGGCGTAGCGGCGCGCATCCTGGCCAAGTCCATCGCGCAGGGTGGCACGCTGGCTGAAGGTGACCGCGCGTATCTCGCGCAATTGGTGGCCCAGCGTACCCGCTTGAGCCAGGCGGAAGCCGAAGCACGGGTAGATGAAGTGTACGCCCAAGTGCAGCAGGCCAAGGTGCAGGCAAAACAGGCGGCTGATACGGCGGCCAAAGTGGCGGCCTGGACGGCGCTGTGGACCTTCGTTGCGCTGCTCTGCGGTGCGTTCTTTGCCAGCCTGGCTGCGTTGTTCGGTGGCCGTCAGCGTGATCGCGTGCTGTGGCTGGAAGGGGAAGGCGTGGGCTACACGACCCATCGAAGCATTCAACGTTAAGGAAGGAGAAACAATATGCGCTCATTACTGCTGTGGATGCTTGGGGTACCGATTCCGGTGATCATCCTGATCGCGATATTCATGCATTGAGACATGGGGCCGCTTTGCGGCCCTTCGCGGGGCAAGCCCGCTCCCACAGATCTCACACTGTTCTTGAGGGCAGTGTGATATCTGTGGGAGCGGGCTTGCCCCGCGAAGAATGTCACACCGACCTAGAGAAATTGCTCTGCATAATGGCAGGCGACTTGCCGGGTTCCCACTTGCCTGAAGGCCGGCACTTCAACAGCACACCGCTCCGTCGCATACGGGCAACGCTTGTGAAACGCGCAGCCATCCGGCGGGTTCAACGGGTTGGGTAATTCCCCCGCAATGCGAATCTTAGGCTTCAACGGGTCTGGATGAATCGCCGGTGTTGCCGACAGCAATGCCTGGGTATAAGGGTGCAGCGGCTTCTCGTAGATATCCGCTTTCGGCCCCATCTCCGCCGGCCGCCCCAGGTACATCACCAACACCTGATCCGCCACATGCCGCACCACCGCCAGGTTGTGCGAGATGAATACGTAAGCGGTGTTGAATTCCTTCTGCAGGTCCATGAACAGGTTCAGCACCTGTGCCTGGATCGACACGTCCAGTGCAGAGGTCGGCTCGTCCGCCACCAGCACCTTGGGCTGCAGCATCATGGCCCGGGCCAGGGCGATACGCTGACGCTGCCCCCCCGAGAACATGTGCGGGTAGCGCTGGTAGTGCTCGGGTCGCAGGCCGACCTGCTCCATCATCTTCTGCACTTTCTCGCGCCGCTCGGCCTTGTTCAGCGAGGTATTGATCAGCAGTGGCTCGGCCAATTGGTCGCCGATCTTCTGGCGCGGGTTCAGCGAGGCATACGGGCTTTGGAAGACCATCTGCACATCGCGGCGCAGTTGCTTGCGCTCGGCCTTGCTGGCGCCTGTGACCTCGGTGCCGGCGATCTGCAGCGAGCCGGAGGAGGGCTCTTCGATCAAGGTCAGGGCGCGGGCCAGGGTCGATTTGCCACAGCCGGATTCACCGACCACAGCCAGGGTCTTGCCGGCCTCCAGCTCGAACGATACGCCATTGAGCGCACGCACCAGGGCATGGCCCTTGAACAGGCCGCGGGACACTTCGTAATGGCGAGTCAGCTCGCGGGCAGTAAGTACGACGGCCATCACGCCACCTCCTGGTTCAGCGGGTAGAAGCAACGCACCAGGCTGTGTGCCTGGGGGGCGAGGGGCGGGCGCTGTTGCCGGCAGTTGTCCTGCACGTACGGGCAACGCGGCGACAGCAAGCAACCTTGTGGCCGGTCGTAACGGCCAGGGACGATGCCGGGCAGGGTGGCCAGGCGCTCGGCGCCCAGGCTGTGCTCGGGGATCGCCGCCAGCAGGGCTTCGGTGTAGGGGTGTGCGGGGACGTCGAACAGCTCGGGCACCTGGCCCACTTCTACCGCTTGCCCGGCGTACATCACACACACGCGGCGGGCGGTTTCAGCCACTACGGCCAGGTCATGGGTAATGAGAATGAGCGCCATGTTGCGCTCTTTCTGCAGGTTGACCAGCAGCTCCATGATCTGCGCCTGGATGGTCACGTCGAGGGCGGTGGTGGGTTCGTCGGCGATCAGCAGCTTGGGTTCGCCGGCAATCGCCATGGCGATCGCCACGCGCTGGCTCATGCCGCCAGACAGCTGGTGCGGATACGCGTCCAGGCGGCTTTCCGCGGCCGGGATCTCGACTTTTTTCAACAGTTCCAGGGCCCGCTGGCGCGCAGCCTTGCCCTTCAGGCCCAGGTGCTGGCGCAGCACTTCTTCGATCTGGTAGCCCACGGTGAAGCTCGGGTTGAGCGCGGTCATCGGGTCCTGGAAGACCATGGCGATGTCCTTGCCCACCACCTTGCGGCGCTGGCGGCCGCTGAGCTTGAGCATGTCGGTGCCGTTGAACGTCATGGTATCGGCGGTGATGCGCCCGGGGGCGTCGATCAGGCCCATCAGGGCCATCATGGTGACGGATTTGCCCGAGCCGGACTCGCCGACGATGGCCAGGATCTCACCGGCATCCACGGCCAGGTCCAGGCCATCCACCACCGGTACTGCATGGGCGTCGCCGAAGCGCACATTGAGGTTGTTGATCTGCAACAGTGACATGGCGTTCTCCTCAGGCGGCGTTCTTGAGTTTCGGGTCCAGCGCATCGCGCAGTCCGTCGCCCATCAGGTTGATTGCCAGCACGCTGAGCAGAATGGTCACCCCCGGCAGGCTCACCACCCACCAGGCCCGCTCGATGTAGTCGCGGGCCGAGGCCAGCATGGTGCCCCACTCGGGAGTGGGCGGTTGCACGCCCAGGCCGAGGAAGCCCAGGGCCGCGGCGTCGAGGATCGCCGAGGAGAAACTCAAGGTGGCCTGCACGATCAACGGCGCCATGCAGTTGGGCAGCACGGTGACGAACATCAGCCGCGGCAAGCTGGCACCGGCCAGGCGGGCGGCGGTGACGTAGTCGCGGTTGAGTTCGCCCATTACCGCGGCGCGGGTCAGGCGCACATAGGCAGGCAACGAGACGATGGCGATGGCGATCACGGTGTTGATCAGGCCAGGGCCGAGGATGGCGACGATGGCCACGGCCAGTAGCAGCGAGGGCAGGGCTAGCATCACGTCCATCAGGCGCATGATCGAGGGGCCGAGGAAGTGCGGAAAGAAGCCGGCCAGCAGGCCCAGCAGAATCCCCGGGATCAGCGACATCACCACCGACGACAGGCCGATCAGCAATGACAGCCGGGCGCCCTGGATCAAGCGCGACAGCAGGTCGCGGCCCAGTTCGTCGGTGCCGAGGATGAACTGCCAGGTACCGCCTTCGAGCCACACCGGCGGGGTCAGCAGGAAGTCGCGGTACTGCTCGCTCGGGTCATGCGGTGCGACCCAAGGGGCGAACAGGGCGCAGAACACCACCAGGCACATGAAGGCCAGGCCCATCACCGCGCCTTTGTTGCGCGAGAAGGCGTGCCAGAATTCCTTGTACGGCGAGGGGTAGAGCAGGCTTTGGTCCACCGGGCTGGCCGGTGCGACGGATTTTGCAATCGGGCTAGTCATGGCAAAGGCCTCAGCGCTGATGACGGATGCGTGGGTTGGCCAGGCCGTAGAGGATGTCCACGACGAAGTTGACCAGAATCACCAGGCAGGCGATCAACAGGATGCCGTTCTGGACCACGGGGTAGTCACGGGCACCAATGGCTTCGATCAGCCATTTGCCGATGCCCGGCCAGGAAAAGATGGTTTCGGTGAGCACGGCGCCGGCCAGCAGTGTGCCGACTTGCAGGCCGAACACGGTGAGCACCGGGATCAGCGCGTTACGCAGGCCGTGCACGAACACCACGCGGGCGGGCGACAGGCCCTTGGCGCGGGCGGTGCGGATATAGTCTTCGCGCAGTACTTCGAGCATCGACGAGCGGGTCATGCGGGCGATCACCGCCAGCGGAATGGTGCCCAGTACGATGGCCGGCAGGATCAGGTGCATCACCGCATCCTTGAACGCGCCTTCTTCGTCACTGAGCAGGGTGTCGATCAGCATGAAACCGGTTTTCGGCTCGATGTCGTAGAGCAGGTCGATGCGCCCGGACACCGGCGTCCAGCCCAGGCTGACCGAGAAGAACATGATCAGGATCAGGCCCCACCAGAAAATCGGCATGGAGTAGCCAGCGAGCGAGATGCCCATCACCCCATGATCGAACAGCGAGCCCCGCTTCAGTGCCGCGATCACCCCGGCCAGCAGGCCGACGATGCCGGCGAACAGCAGGGCGGCGAAGGCCAGCTCCAAGGTGGCGGGGAACAGGGTGAGGAATTCGGTCCACACGCTCTCGCGGGTACGCAGCGATTCGCCCAGGTCACCCTGGGCGAGCTTGCCCACATAGTCCAGGTACTGGACCGGCAGTGGCTTGTTCAGGCCCAGGCGCTCCATGGCCTGGGCGTGCATTTCGGGGTCGACCCTGCGCTCGCCCATCATCACTTCCACCGGGTCGCCGGGGATCAGGCGTATGAGCGCGAAGGTGAGCAAGGTGATACCGAAGAAGGTCGGGATCAGCAGGCCCAGGCGCCGGGCAATAAAACTCAACATTGTCGGGGTTACCTCTTCAGGCCTGGCGGCAGTCAGCACGCCACGGCAGTGCCGCCGGTCCCCGTGTGGGCTGCCGGCGGTCGTTGTTTTTCTACTTCACCCGGGTGGTGGCGAAGTTGTTGTTGGTCAGAGGGTTGATCACGTAACCCTCCACGTTGTCACGCATGGCGGTAAACACCTTCGGGTGGGCCATGCTGATCCAGGGTTGGTCGTCATCGTACACCTTCAATGCCTCGCTATAGAGCCTTGCACGCGCGTCGTTATCGATCACCTCGCGGGCTTGGGTGATCAACGCCTGGAATTTCGAGTTGCACCAGCGCGCGTAGTTCTCGCCATTTTTCGCCGCCTCGCAGCTGAGCAGCGGGGTGAGGAAATTGTCTGGGTCGCCGTTGTCGCTGGCCCAGCCGGTGGACACCAGGTCGGCTTCGCCTTTTTTTGCCCGGCGCAGCATCTCGGCCCACTCCATGACGCGGATGTCGAGCTTGATGCCAACCTTGGCCAGGTCTGATTGCAACATCTCGGCCGACAGCCGCGGGTTGGGGTTGGTCGGGCCGCCGCCGTTGCGGGTGAACAGGGTGATGACCGTACCCTCCGGCACACCGGCCTCCTTGAGCAGCGCACGTGCCTTGTCCAGGTCGCGGGGTGGGTTTTTGTTGTCGCGGTTGAAGCCGATCATTGACGGCGGGTAGGGGTTGATAGCGACCAGGGCGTTGCCTTTGCCGAATAGCTGATCGACGTGGGACTGGCGGTCGAAGGCCATGTCGATGGCTTTGCGCACCCGCACATCACTGAGGTATTTGTGCTCGGTGTTCATGGCGATGTAGCCGGTAACCAGTGCTTCGGTGTTGGCGATCTTGAGCTTAGGGTCAGCCTTGATCGACGGCACGTCCTCGGGCTTGGGGTATAGCGCTACCTGGCATTCGTTGGCGCGTAGCTTCTGCAGGCGGACGTTGCTGTCGCTGGCGATGGCAAAGATCAGGGCATCGGCCGGTGGTTTGCCACGGAAGTAGTCTGGGTTGGCCTTGTAGCGGACCTGTGCGTCCTTGCTGTAGCGCTGGAAGATGAACGGGCCGGTGCCGATCGGCTTGCTGTTGAGGTCGCCTGTCTTACCTGCCTTCAGCAACTGGTCGCCGTATTCGGCGGAGTAGATCGAGGTGAAGCCCATGGCCATGTCACGCAGAAACGGTGCTTCCGGGCGGGTGAGGGTGATCACCACGGTGTGATCGTCAGTCTTGTCTACCGACTTGAGCAATTTGCCAAAGGCCATGCTTTCGAAATACGGGTAGCCGACGCTGGTCTTGTCGTGCCAGGGGTGTTGAGGGTCGAGCTGGCGGCGCAGGCTCCACAGCACGTCGTCGGCATTGAAGTCGCGGGTGGGCGTGAAGTAGTCGGTGGTGTGGAACTTCACCCCCTGGCGCAGGTGGAAGGTGTACGTCAGGCCATCAGCGGAGATGTCCCAGCGTTCCGCCAGTGCCGGCTGGATGTCGGTCGTCCCGGGGGTGAAATCGACCAGGCGGTTGAACAGGGTTTCGGACGAGGCATCGAACGTCACGGCCGTGGTGTACTGGACGACATCGAAGCCCTCGGGGCTGGCTTCGGTACACACCACCAGCGGCTTGGCCGCAAGCGGCGCGGCGCTGCCCAGGATGAGCGCTGCCAGGGCAGCGCGGAGCGGTAGCGATTTCATGAATACTCCCTGCAAGCTTTGATTCCAGCGTAGCCGCCACGGCCTGTTTTTTTCAGTGGGCGAAGCAGGCCGTGGCGTCATGGGTCAGAGGATGTTGAACGGAATGGTGGTCACCACGCGGAACTCGTCCAGGCTGCCATCGGCCTGGGCCTTGCTGGCGCGGTGTGCGGTGTAGGTGGCGCGGATACTGGTGTCTTTCAGCGGGCCGCTCTGCACCGCGTAGCTGGTGCCGATGCCCCACTCGTAGTGGGTCTCGCCGTCCAGCCCCTTCACGTCATAGGCGGTGCCGCGGTAGTGGGTGCCGTCGATGCCCCAGCCGCGGGCGTTGTACAGGTTGAACTTCAGGCCCGGCACGCCGTAGGGCGCCATGTTCAGCACATAGGAAATCTGCAGGGATTTCTCGTTGGGGCCGTTGAAGTCCGAGAGCAGCGAGTTGGCCAGGTAGATGCCGTTGGTTTCGTGCAGGTAGTCGAAGTACTCGTTGCCGTTGACCTGCTGCCAGGCGGCGGAGAGTGTGTGGGCCTGGTGGGTCAGGCCAAGCGACAGGCTGTAGGTGTCGTTGTCGATCTCACCCATCTTCTTGCTGCCTTCGTCCACGGTCTTGTAGTAGTTCAGACCGGTGCTCAGGCTGAGTACGGCGCTGTCGCCCAGCACGTGGTTGGCGCCGAAGTAGTACTGGTTCCAGAAGTCGTCGACTTTGGTGGCGTACAGGCTGGTGGTCAGGCTCTTGAACGGCTGGTAGTTGACCCCGGTGGTGCTGGCGCGGTCGGTCTCGACGCCAGCGGCGCCATACTCGCTGCGGAACTTGCTGAGGCTTTGCTCGGTGCGCGGCGAGACGCGGTCGAAGGTGCCCAGGTCGAACGAGAGGTTGTCGAATTCGGCACTGTGCAGAAAGGCACCCTGGAAGCTCGAAGGCAGGGCGCGGTTGCCGATGTAAGCGATCATCGGCGTGTCCACCGACTGGCGGCCGACGGTGAGTGTGGTGTTGGACACACGGGCTTTGATGTTGCCCAGGCCCAGCTTGCTCCACTGGCCGATGGGGTCGCCGTCGCTGTGGGTCAGCGTCCGGTTGTTGGGGCCGGCGATGGCCTCGCGGTCTTGTAGCAGGGCAACGGCGTTGTAGCCGGCCGCCTCGACGGCAAAGCCCACGGTGCCTTGGGTAAAGCCCGAGCTGTAGTTGAGGATGGTGCCTTGCAGCCAGTTCTCGCGGCTGTGGGTGTCGTGGCGGGTGCCGTCGCTTTTGTAGTACTTCCACAACGGCCCGCGGGCGGCGCGCTCGCGGGCATACCAGTTGCGGGTAGAGCCAGACAGGCTCTGGCCGTCGACGAAGCCGGTCGCCTGGTCTTGCTCACTGCCTGTCTTGAGGGTGAGCGGGACGTAGTCCTGGCGCTGAGGGTCGGCTCCGACCACGGAGCAAAAGCTGCCGATGGTTAAGGCCAGTGCGGTTGAGGTGAATATTCTCAAGGTGAAAGCTCCCTTTCCTTTTTCTAGTTATTACCGGCCTTGTGAGCCGGGTGTTTTGCTGCGGTGTTGCCAGGTTTGCCTGGGGTTGCCGGGCTAATCAGGGGGAGAGGTGTTGCCTGCACTGACCTCTTCGTGGGGAACCTGTGGGAGCGGGTTTACCCGCGAAGAGGCCGGCGCAGGTTGAAAAATCAATCAACACTCACACCGGAAAAATCATTGCGGCCAAAGGGGCTGACCTTGAAGTCGGAAACCTTGACACTGATCGGCTGGTTCACCGTGGAATGCGCCACCGGGGTAATCGGCACCTGTTGCTTGAGCCGCTGCTGGGCCTGGCGGTAGAGGGCGGTGCGCTGGTCGCGGTCAGTCACCTGCTTGGCCTGCTTGACCAGGCTGTCGTACTGCGGGTCGCACCACAGGGAGTAGTTGTTGCTGCCGATGGCGTCGCAGTTGTAGAGGGTGCCGAGCCAGTTGTCGGGGTCGCCGTTGTCACCGGTCCAGCCGATCAGGGCGATGTCGTGCTCGCCGCTTTTCATGCGCTTGAGGTACTCGCCCCATTCGTAGCTGACGATGCGCACCTTGAAGCCCAGCTTGTTCCAGTCGGCCTGGAGCATCTCGGCCATCAGCTTGGCGTTGGGGTTGTACGGGCGCTGCACCGGCATGGCCCATAGGGTGACTTCGGTGCCGTCCTTGACCCCGGCCTGCTTGAGCAGTTGCTTGGCTTTTTCCGGGTCGAAGGGAGCGTCCTTGAGGCTGTCGTCATAGGACCATTGGGTGGGCGGCATGGCGTTCACTGCCAGTTGCCCGGAGTCCTGATACACCGCCTGCAGGATCGCCTGCTTGTTGACTGCCATGTCCATGGCCTGGCGCACTTCCAGGCGGTCGAAGGGCGGGTGCTGGGTGTTGTAGGCGATGTAGCCGAGGTTGAAGCCGGGCCGTTGCAGCACCTCGAGCGTCTTGTCGGCCTTGAGCGCTGGCAGGTCGGCCGGCCGAGGGTGCAAGGTGACCTGGCATTCGTTGCGGCGCAGCTTCTGGATGCGCACCGAAGGGTCGGTGTTGATCGAGAACACCAGGTTGTCGATCTTCACCTCATCCGGAGCCCAATAGTCCTTGTTGCCCTTGAAGCGGATCTGCGCGTCCTTCTGGTAGCGCTGGAACACGAACGGCCCGGTGCCGATGGGCTGCTGGTTGATGTCGCTAGGGCGCCCGCGGGTCATCAATTGCTCGGCGTATTCGGCAGACAGGATGGACGCGAAGCTCATGGCAAGGTTCTGAATGAACGCGGCGTCGACCTTGTTCAGAGTGAACACCACGGTCAGCGGGCCGGCCTTCTCGATGCGGGCGATGTTCTTGTCCAGGCCCATGCTGACGAAGTAGGGGAACTCGGTGGGGTAGGCCAGCCGGAACGGGTGGCCTTTGTCGAGCATGCGGTTGAAGGTGAACAGCACGTCGTCGGCATTGAAGTCGCGGCCTGGGGTGAACGCCTTGTTGGCGTGGAACTTGACGCCCTCGCGCAGGTGGAAGGTGTAGCGCAGGCCATCCTCGGAGATGTCCCATTTGGTTGCCAGGGCCGGGTGCACGGCAGTGCCGCCGCGTTCGAATTCGACCAGGCGGTTGTAGATCGGCTCGGCGGCGTCGTTGTCGGTGGCGCTGGTGTACTGGGCGGTGTCGAAACCCGCCGGGCTGCCTTCGGAACAGAACACCAGGTTTTTCGCGAGCAGGGCCGGGGATTGGCTCATCAGGCCCAGCGCGAGCAGGGTCGAAACGGCGGTGGCATGGCGCATGGCAAGTCCTTGTTCGTCTGTTTCGCCGCCTCGGGGTACGAATGGCGGCAACAGGTTGCCTATCCCGCTGCGGGTAGCAGCAGGCAGGCGTTATGGAGGTTGGCTGTGGTGGGGCAGGCACCCGCCGCGCGGCGGGTGCCGGGGGCTACCCTATTAGTTGTCCACGCTGACGCCGTAGAAGGCATTCAGCCCAAACGGACTGATCTTGAAGTCCTTCACCTTGACACTCATGGGCTGGTACACGGTGGAGTGGGCGATCGGGGTGATCGGCACCTGCTGCTTGAGGATGTGCTGCGCCTGTTGATACAACTCGGTGCGTTTGGCTTGGTCAGAGGTGGCTTTGGCCTGTTTGATCAGGTCGTCGTAGGGCTTGTAGCACCACTTGGAGAAGTTGTTGCCGTCGATCGCATCGCAGCCATAAAGCGTACCTAGCCAGTTGTCCGGGTCACCGTTGTCGCCGCTCCAGCCGATTAGCATGGCGCCCTGTTCACCGCCTTTGGAGCGCTTGATGTACTCGCCCCATTCATAACTGACGATCTTCGCCTTGATGCCGATCTTGGCCCAGTCCGATTGCAGCATTTCGGCCATCAGCTTGGCATTGGGGTTGTACGGGCGTTGCACGGGCATGGCCCACAGGGTGATCTCGGTGCCCTCCGGGATGCCGGCTTGCTTGAGCAACTGCTTGGCCTTTTCCGGGTCGTAGGGGGCGTCCTTGATGCTGTCGTCATAGGACCACTGGGTAGGCGGCATGCCGTTTACCGCCAGCTGGCCGGCACCCTGGTAAACCGATTCGATGATCTTCTTCTTGTCCACCGCCATGTCCAGTGCCTGACGCACTTCGAGCTTGGCCATGGGGTTGGGCACGCTGCTGCCCTTGATCTTGTCCATCACGTTGTAGGCAATGTAGCCGAGGTTGAAGCCGGCCTGTTGCGGCATCTGCAGGCTCTTGTCGGCCTTGAGCGGCTCGATGTCGGCCGGGCGCGGGAACAGCGTGACCTGGCACTCGCCTTTCTTGAGCTTCTGCATGCGCACCGAGGCATCGGTGGTGATGGCGAAGATCAGGTTTTCGAGCTTCACGTCCTCGGGTTTCCAGTAGTCCTTGTTGCCCTTGAAGCGGATTTGCGCGTCTTTCTGGTACTTGCTGAACACGAATGGGCCGGTGCCGATCGGTTTCTGGTTGAGGTCGGCGGCCTTGCCGCCTTTCAGCAACTGGTCGGCATACTCGGCAGACTGGATGGACGCGAAGCTCATCGCCAGGTTCTGGATGAACGCGGCGTCCACCTCGTTGAGGGTGAAGCGCACGGTGTGCTCGTCGACCTTCTCGAGCTTGGCGATGTTCTTGTCCATGCCCATGTCGGTGAAGTAGGGGAATTCGGTGGGGTAGGCCTTACGGAACGGGTGGTTCTTGTCGAGCATGCGGTTGAACGTGAACAGCACGTCATCGGCATTGAATGTGCGGGTGGGCTTGAAGTAGTCGGTGGTGTGGAACTTGACCCCTTCGCGCAGGTGGAAGGTGTAGGTCTTGCCGTCGTCGGACACTTCCCATTTAGTCGCCAGGCCCGGGATCACGGCGGTACCGCCGCGTTCGAACTGGGTCAGGCGGTTGAACACGGTCTCGGCCGAGGCGTCGAAGTCGGTTCCCGTCGTGTATTGCCCTGGGTCGAAGCCAGCCGGGCTGCCTTCGGAGCAGAACACCAGGTTGGACGCTGCGTGGGCGAGCGGGGCGCCGGCCAGCAAACCTGCACCTAGCAGGAACGGAATGACTGCGTGTTTGAGCATGGTGGCCTCATTGTTGTCATTTTTGATTGAGGTGGCCTCGTGAGCCGACCTGAGGATACTTATGCAGGGGCTGTTCCCAATGCAACACTCAGAAGGATAGTTGGCGCCAGAAAGGTGGCACGAGCGTACATGGATGTCGCATCGGTATAACTTTCGACGAAGTTGAACGTTTGCGCGGGCAAAATGATGGCAATTGCAGGATGTTTCGAGGGGGAGGAATCTGTAAGCCGCACCTTAAAAGTGCGTAGGAAATGTCTTAAATTGCAGAATTGGGGCTGCTTTGCAGCCCAGCGCGACGCAAGGCCGCTCCTACAGGTGCAGCGCAAGCCTTAGGATCTGCGCTGCACCTGTAGGAGTCGGCTTGCCGGCGATTGGGCCGCAAGGCGGCCCCATTCAGATCAGGGCATCTGAACTTCGATCAAACCATCGGCATTCATGCTCACTTCGCTGGTACCCGCTTCGATATCCGGGGCCGGCGCCGCTTCGTCAGCGCCCATGGCTTTCATGGCCATCGGTGCGCTGCGCAGGTACGGGCGTGGGTAGCCGCTGCTGTTGAGGTTCAGGTTGACCACTTTGTAGCCCTTGCCACCCAGCGCCTCGGTGGCCAGCTGTGCGCGTGCCTTGAAGGCATTGACCGCGTCCTTGAGCAAATCATCTTCGCTGGCCTTGCGCGTGGCCGGGGCGATGGAAAAGTCCATGCCGCCCATTTTCAGGTCTTGCAGCAGGTCGGCGGTCAATTGCGACAGGGCCGGGAAGTTGGCGCTTTCCAGGCGCAGCTCGGCGCGTTCACGCCAGCCGGTGATCTTCTGCCCTTTGCTGTCATAGACCGGGTAGCTGTTGCGGCTGCCCTGGCTGATCTTCACATCCTTGACCTGGCGAGACTGCTGCACAGCCTTGTTCATGGTCTCGGTGATCTCTTTGGCAAGTTTGCCCGGGTCGGTGTTCTGCGCTTCGCTGTAGAGGGTCACGACCATCAGGTCGCGTGGCACTTCCTTGCTGACTTCGGCACGCAGCGACACCTGGTTGAAGCGCGGCTCATCGGCCGCCAGCGCAGGCAGGCTGGCGAGCAGGCCGCAAGACAGGATCAAGGCAGTGCCGCGACGAGGGATTTGCATGTAAGACTCCTTGGCAATAAAAGGGCGTGGGTGCTGGCTCTCCATTCCACGCATGGCCCATCAGACCGGGAACAGTGTAGTGGGTTCAAAAGTGCCATCATGAACCTGTGACAAAGTGTGGCGCTTTGCCGCATCGCTGCAGCGAGGCGCCCGGCTTCGGTATACTCCAGCCGATTTTCTGGAGCACTCATCAGGAGAGCTCATGCTCGCCGACGTACAACCGTTGTCCGCTACACGTCAGAACCTCTGGCGCCTGACTGTTATTCGCGTGCTGGTCCTGGCTGCCCAGGCAGGCTCCGTGGGCGTCGCCTACTGGACCGACCTGCTGCCCTTGCCGTGGTTTTCGCTGGCGGCGACGCTGGCCCTGTCGTCCATCTTGTGCGCCTTCACCGCGTTGCGCCTGCGCCTGTCGCTGCCCGTTACCGAAATGGAATATGCACTGCAGCTTGCCTGTGACCTGCTGATCCACAGTGCCTTGCTGTATTACTCCGGCGGCTCGACCAACCCGTTCGTTTCGTATTACCTGGTGCCGCTGGCCATTGCTGCGGTGACCTTGCCCTGGCTCTATTCGCTGATTCTTTCGGGCATTGCCCTGACGGCCTACAGCCTGCTGCTGGTGCAGTTCTACCCGCTGGAAGGGCTGCCGCTGGCGCGCGACAAGATGCAGGTCTACGGCATGTGGCTGAGCATCGCCCTGGCGGCAGCGGTCATTACCTTCTTTGCCGCGCGCATGGCCGAAGAACTCCGCCGCCAGGAACAGCTGCGTTCCGAGCGCCGTGAGGAGAGCCTGCGCGATGAGCAGTTGCTGGCCGTGGCCACCCAGGCCGCTGGCGCTGCCCACGAACTGGGCACCCCGCTGGCGACCATGAGCGTGCTGCTCAACGAAATGCGCCAGGACCACCCCGACCCGCTGTTGCAGGAAGACCTGCAGATCCTTCAGGACCAGGTCAAACTGTGCAAGGAGACCTTGCAGCAACTGGTGCGTGCTGCCGAGGCCAACCGCCGCCTGGCGATGGTCGAGCAGGACGTTACTGCCTGGCTGGACGAAGCGCTGAACCGTTGGCACCTGATGCGGCCCGAGGCCAGCTACCGCTTCCAGCGCCTCAGGGATGGCCAGGTACCGCGCCTGACCCCGCCACCGGACCTGACCCAGGCGCTGCTGAACCTGCTGAACAATGCAGCCGACGCGTGTCCGGACGACCTTGAGGTGCGCCTTGACTGGGACGCCCAGGACATTGTCATCAGTATCCGTGACCATGGCCCCGGTGTACCCCCAGCGATCGCCGAGGCGATTGGCAAACCCTTTATTACCACCAAGGGCAAAGGCTTCGGCCTGGGCCTGTTCTTGAGCAAGGCCAGCGTGACGCGTGCGGGCGGTTCGGTGAAACTCTATAGTCATGAGCAGGGTGGCACCCTGACCGAATTGCGCCTGCCCCATGGCAAGCGAGGAGATGAATGATGAGTGACGAAACCCAGCTTGAAAGCGAAGAGCTGCCGCACCTGCTGCTGGTGGATGACGATGCCACCTTCACCCGGGTCATGGCGCGCGCCATGAGCCGTCGCGGGTTCCGCGTGAGCACTGCAGGCTCCGCCGAAGAAGGGCTGATCCTGGCCCAGCAGGACCTGCCGGACTACGCCACGCTGGACCTGAAGATGGAAGGCGACTCGGGGCTTGTGCTGCTGCCCAAGCTGCTAGAGCTGGACCCGGAAATGCGCGTGGTGATCCTGACGGGTTATTCCAGCATCGCCACCGCGGTCGAGGCGGTCAAGCGCGGCGCCTGCAACTACCTGTGCAAGCCGGCCGATGCCGACGATGTACTGGCTGCGTTGCTTTCCGAGCATGCCGACCTGGATGCCCTGGTGCCAGAAAACCCGATGTCGGTCGACCGCCTGCAGTGGGAGCACATCCAGCGCGTGCTGAACGAGCACGAGGGCAATATCTCGGCCACGGCGCGGGCGCTGGGCATGCACCGGCGGACCTTGCAGCGCAAACTGCAGAAGCGGCCGGTTCGGCGCTGAATCGGCGTTGACCCTTCGCGGGGCAAGCCCGCTCCCACAGGGACACCACTGAGCCCGAGAAGGGTGGGCACCTGTGGGAGCGGGCTTGCCCCGCGAAGGGGTCGCCACTGACAGAAATTGCCCAGTATCGCATCCCGATCCCCGCAACTCGCAGCCGTTGACGTATCATTAGCCCCCTAACGGCAACCCCTGCAGGATCGCTTGCGCATGCTCGCCCTTCTTATCCAGACGCTGAACATCACGGCACCGGTCTTCGCCATGCTGTTCATGGGCGTGCTGCTCAAACGCATCCACCTGATCGACGACAACTTCAACCGCGTCGCCTCACAGCTGGTGTTCAACGTCTGCATGCCGGCGCTGCTGTTCCTCGGCATCTACCACGCCGACCTGGCAACGGCGGTCAAACCGGGCGTGCTGCTGTATTTCGTCGCGGCCACCCTGGTTGGCTTTGGCGTGGCCTGGGGGCTGGCCATTTGGCGTTGCCCGCCAGCGGACCGCGGCATCTACACCCAAGGCGCATTTCGCGGCAACAACGGCGTAATCGGCCTGGCCCTGGCCGCCAGCCTGTATGGCGACTACGGCATCTCGCTGGGCGCGGTGCTGGCAGGCCTGGTGATCCTCCTGTACAACTCGCTGTCGGCGGTGGTGCTAGCGGTGTACAGCCCGGACCTCAAGTCCGACCCGTGGAGCATCTGCAAGAACATCTTCAGCAACCCATTGATAATCAGTGTGCTGGTGGCAACGCCCATGGCCTATGGCCAGGTGCCGTTGCCCAACTGGTTGCTCACTTCAGGCGACTACCTGGCGCAGATGACCTTGCCGCTGGCATTGATGTGCATCGGTGGCACCCTGTCGCTGGCGGCGCTGCGTGACAGTGGCAGGCTGGCCATCGATGCCAGCCTGGTGAAGATGGTCTGGTTGCCGCTGATCGGCACACTGGGTGCGTGGCTGTGCGGGTTCCGCGGTGCCGAGCTGGGCATTTTGTTCCTGTATATCGGCAGCCCGACGGCGGCAGCCAGCTATGTCATGGCGCGGGCGGCCAACGGCAACCATGAGTTGGCGGCTTCGATCATCGTGATCACTACGCTAATGGCGGCGATCACCACCAATATCGGTATTTTCATCTTGCAGTGGGGCGGATGGATCTAGATCCTTGACTGCAAATAACAGCAATAACACTGCCTCACTGAGCTAAAGGACACTTCATGCAAGACCAGAGCACGCCCGAGCGCTTGCAGCGCGGGCTGAAGAATCGCCATATCCAGCTGATCGCGCTGGGTGGGGCCATCGGCACCGGGCTGTTCCTGGGGATCGCCCAGACCATTCAACTGGCCGGCCCTTCCGTTTTGCTGGGCTACGCCATCGCCGGCCTGATGGCTTTCTTCATCATGCGCCAGTTGGGCGAAATGGTGGTCGAAGAGCCGGTCGCCGGCAGCTTCAGCCACTTCGCCCACCAGTACTGGAGCGAGTTCGCAGGCTTCGTCTCGGGCTGGAACTACTGGGTGGTGTACGTGCTGGTGGGCATGGCCGAACTGACCGCCGTGGGCATCTATGTGCAGTACTGGTGGCCCGATTTCCCCACCTGGGCGACGGCGGCGATCTTCTTCGTGGCGATCAACCTCATCAACCTGACCCAAGTGAAGGTCTACGGCGAGATGGAGTTCTGGTTCGCCTTGGTCAAGGTAGTGGCCATCGTCAGCATGATTGGCTTTGGTGCCTGGCTGCTGAGCAGCGGCCACGGCGGCCCGGACGCCAGCGTGGCCAACCTGTGGCAATACGGCGGGTTCTTCCCGAATGGCGTTACTGGCCTGATCATGGCCTTGGCTGTGATCATGTTCTCTTTCGGTGGGCTGGAGCTGGTGGGTATCACCGCCGCCGAGGCAGATAACCCGCGCCAGAGCATCCCCAAGGCCACCAACCAGGTGGTCTACCGCATCCTGATTTTCTACATCGGCGCCTTGGCGGTGCTGTTGTCGCTGTACCCGTGGCAGAAGGTGGTGCAGGGGGGGAGCCCGTTCGTGATGATTTTCCATGAGCTGGACAGCGACCTGGTGGCGACCATCCTCAATGTCGTGGTGCTGACGGCGGCGCTGTCGGTCTACAACAGCTGCGTCTACGCCAACAGCCGCATGCTGTTCGGCCTGGCCAGCCAGGGTGATGCGCCGCGCCAGCTGCTCAAAGTCAGCCGCAGTGGTGTGCCTCTGACGGCGCTGGGTGTTTCGGCGTTTGCCACGGGCATGTGCGTACTGATCAACTACCTGATGCCCGGTGAAGCCTTTGGCTTGCTGATGGCCCTGGCGGTGTCGGCGCTGGTGATCAACTGGGCGAGCATCAGCATCACCCACCTCAAATTCCGCAAAGCCAAGCTGGCGTCGGGTATTACCCCGTTCTACCAGAGCTGGGGGCACCCGGTTACCAATTACCTGTGCCTGGCGTTCATCGTGCTGATCCTGGTCGTGATGTACCTGACGCCGCCGATTCGCATCTCGGTGATGCTGATTCCGGGTTGGATTGCGGTGCTTTGGGTCGCGTTCCGGTTGAAGAAGGCCCGGCAGGGCTGAGGGCTTGTGGCGCCCTCCGCAGGCCTCAGTGCTGCCGCCGCCACGCACGTACGGTGGTGTACAGCAGCACCAAGGCCAGCACTGGCAGGACATAGAACAGCATGAGCCGCTCCAGGCGGCCGGCCAATGGCATGCCGGTGGTAAAGGCCACCACATGCAGCCCATAGGCCAGGTACAGGCAGAGAAACACCAGGCCTTCAGCGCGGGTGATCCGGTAGCCCGAATAGAACACGGGCAGGCTCAAGACGGCGACGCCCAGCATCACGGGCAGGTCGAAGGCCAGCGCGTTGGGTGAGATCGACAGCGGTTCAGGGGTGATCAGCGCGGTCAGGCCCAGCACTCCCAGCAGGTTGAACAGGTTGCTGCCGATCACCGTGCCAACGGCGATTTCCCGTTCGCCGCGAAGGGCGGCAATCATCGCGGCGGCCAGCTCTGGCAATGACGTGCAGACCGCGACCACGGTCAGGCCGATGATGCGTTCGGAAAGGCCCAGGTCAGTCGCCACCTCAACGGCGGCTTCCAGTAGCAAGTGGCCGGCCAGGCTCAGCAGGCCAAGGCCAAGCGCAATCTGCAGCAGCGTGCTTGACCAAAAGCGTGCACCACTGACCTTGATGTTGCTGGGCGCGGGGTAGGTGCGAGCGTAATGGCGTGATTGATGCCAGAGCATGACCAAGTAGCCCACCAGCGCCAGCAACAGCAGCAGGCCCTCCCCGCGGCCCAGGTAGCCATTGGCGGCCAGCGCATACACCAGCGCGCTGGCGACGATCATCAAGGGGATGTCCAGACGAACCAGTTGGCGTGAAACACGCAGCGGGATGATCAGCGCGGCCAGGCCAAGAATCACCAGTACGTTGAAGATGTTGCTGCCAATCACGCTGCCGACGGCGACATCCGGTGCGCCCTGGAAGGCGGCCTGTAGGCTTACCGTGAGCTGCGGTGCGGTGCTGCCGAAGGCCACCAGGCTCAGCCCGATGATCAGTGGGCGCACGTGCAGGCGCAAGGCCAGGCGCAGGGCCATGCGTACCAGCAGCTCGGCACCGCAGGCCAGCAGCAACAAGGCGACGCCCAGTTGCAGGAGGCTGAAGGTGGGAAGGGTGGCCAGGTCGAAAATGGTCAGGGCTCCAGTAGGGTCAGTCGCTCAGACCTTGTACCCGCACGCGCGCCGTTCCGCTACGGAGCATGCCGATTTTTTCTGCTGCAGCGCGTGACAGGTCGATTAGCCGGCCGCGTGTATGCGGGCCGCGGTCATTGATGCGCACCACCACGCTGCGTTGGTTGGCGAGGTTGGTGACCAGCACGCGGCTGCCGAACGGCAGGCTGCGGTGAGCGGCGGTAAGGCCGTGCTGGTTGAAAGGTTCGCCACTGGCCGTGCGTTTGCCGTGGTGGCGCGAGCCGTAATAGGAGGCGGTGCCGGTCTTGTCGTAGCCGCGGGGGTCGATATCGTGGCTGGCACAGCCGGCCAGCAGGGAGAACAAGGCGAGGGTGCCGAGGGATCGTTTTAGCAAGTCTGATGCTCCGGTGCTGCCATTGGGGCCGCTGTGCGGCCTTCGCGGGGCAAGTCCGCTCCCACAGGTATTTCAGTGGCTTCGAAACTGTGGAATACCTGTGGGAGCGGGCTTGCCCCGCGAACGAGGGCGTAGCCCTCGCCGCATTTTTCAGCTCACCCTTCGAGCTTGGCTTTGAGCAATTGGTTCACTTGCCCCGGGTTGGCCTTGCCCTTCGACGCCTTCATCGCCTGGCCGACGAAGAAGCCGAACATCTTGCCGCGCTTGGCCTCGTCGGCGGCGCGGTACTGTTCGACCTGTTCGGCATTGGCAGCCAGCATTTCGTCGAGCATCTTGTCGATCGCACCGGTGTCGGTGACCTGCTTCAGGCCACGGCTCTCGATGATGCTGTCGGCATCGCCTTCACCGGCGGCCATGGCCTCGAACACGGTTTTGGCGATCTTACCGCTGATGGTGTTGTCGCTGATACGCAGCAGCATGCCACCCAGCTGCTCGGCGCTGACCGGCGCCTGGTCAATCTCGACCCCCAGCTTGTTCAGCAGGCTGCCCAGCTCGACCATGACCCAGTTGGCTGCCAGCTTGGCGTCGCCACCAATCTTCACCACTTGCTCGAAGTAGTCTGCCTGTTCCCGGCTCGATGCCAGCACGTTCGCGTCGTAGGCCGACAGGCCGTACTGGCTCTGGAAGCGCTCGACCTTCTGCGGCGGCAGCTCTGGCAGGCCGGCGCGGATGGTGTCGAGGAAGCTGTCCTCGATGACCACCGGCAGCAGGTCTGGGTCGGGGAAGTAACGGTAGTCGTTGGCTTCCTCCTTGCTGCGCATGGAGCGGGTCTCGTCCTTGTTCGGGTCGTACAGGCGGGTTTCCTGGATGACCTTGCCACCGTCTTCGATCAGGTCGATCTGGCGCTGGATCTCGCTGTTGATCGCGCGTTCGATGAAGCGGAACGAGTTGACGTTCTTGATCTCGCAGCGGGTACCGAACTCGGCCTGGCCTTTTGGCCGGATCGACACGTTGCAGTCGCAGCGCAGCGAGCCTTCGGCCATGTTGCCGTCGCAGATGCCCAGGTAGCGCACCAGGGCGTGGATCGCCTTGACGTAGGCCACGGCTTCTTTGGCGCTACGCATGTCCGGCTCGGAAACGATTTCCAGCAGCGGCGTGCCGGCGCGGTTCAGGTCGATGCCGGTGGAGCCGCTGAAGTCTTCGTGCAGGCTCTTGCCGGCGTCTTCCTCCAGGTGCGCACGGGTCACGCCGATGCGCTTGATGGTGCCGTCTTCCAGGGCGATGTCCAGGTGGCCCTTGCCGACGATCGGCAGGTCCATCTGGCTGATCTGGTAGCCCTTGGGCAGGTCGGGGTAGAAGTAGTTCTTGCGCGCGAACACGTTGCGCTTGCCGATCTCGGCATCGATCGCCAGGCCGAACATGCACGCCATGCGCACGGCTTCCTGGTTCAGCACCGGCAGTACACCGGGCATGCCCAAGTCAACCAGGCTGGCCTGGGTGTTCGGCTCGGAGCCGAAGGTGGTGGCGCTGCCGGAGAAGATCTTCGACTGGGTGGCGAGCTGAGTATGAATTTCCAGCCCGATCACAACTTCCCATTGCATGTGTGAACTCCTCAGAAGCCGTTGGGGGCGCGGGTGTGCCAGTCGGTCACTTGCTGGTAGCGGTGCGCGACGTTGAGCAGGCGGCCTTCCTGGAAGTAGGGCGCCAGCAGTTGCACGCCGACCGGCAGGCCATCGACGAAGCCAGCCGGCATCGACAGGCCCGGCAGGCCCGCCAGGTTGGCGGTGATGGTGTAGACGTCTTCCAGGTAGGCGGCGACGGGGTCGCTGCTCTTGGCGCCGAGCTTCCAGGCCGGGTTCGGCGTGGTTGGGCCGAGGATCAGGTCAACACCTTCGAACGCGGCCATGAAGTCGTTCTTGATCAGGCGACGAATCTGCTGGGCTTTGACGTAGTAGGCGTCGTAGTAGCCGGCCGACAGGGCGTAGGTGCCCACCATGATGCGGCGCTGCACTTCGGCACCGAAGCCTTCGCCACGGGAACGCTTGTACAGGTCGGTCAGGTCTTTTGGCGCTTCGCAGCGGTAGCCGAAGCGCACGCCGTCGAAACGCGACAGGTTGGAGGATGCCTCAGCAGGCGCGATCACGTAGTACGCCGGGATGGCGTGCTGCATGTTCGGCAGGCTGATTTCCTTGACCACGGCGCCGAGCTTTTCCAGCTCCTTGACGCTGGCTTGCACCAGGTCAGCGATGCGCGGGTCCAGGCCTGCGCCGAAGTATTCCTTCGGCAGGCCGATGCGCAGGCCTTGCAGCGAAGCGTTGAGGTTGGCGCTGTAGTCCGGCACCGGCTCTTCGATGCTGGTGGAGTCCTTGGTATCGAAACCGGCCATGCCTTGCAGCAGCAGCGCGCAGTCTTCGGCCGTGCGGGCCAGCGGGCCGCCTTGGTCGAGGCTGGAGGCGTAAGCGATCATACCCCAGCGCGAAACACGACCGTACGTCGGTTTCAGGCCAGTCAGGTTAGTCAGCGCTGCCGGCTGTCGGATCGAGCCGCCAGTGTCGGTGCCGGTGGTGGCCGGCAGCAGGCGCGCGGCGACTGCCGCAGCCGAGCCGCCCGACGAACCGCCCGGGACGTGCTCCAGGTTCCACGGGTTTTTCACCGGGCCGTAGTGGCTGGATTCGTTGGCCGAACCCATGGCGAATTCGTCCATGTTGGTCTTGCCCAGGGTAACCATGCCGGCTTCAGCCAGCTTGGCGACCACGGTGGCGTCGTACGGCGCCTTGAAGTTGTCGAGCATCTTCGAGCCGCAGCTGGTGCGTACGCCGTTGGTGCAGAACAGGTCCTTGTGGGCAACGGGCGCACCCAGCAGGGCGCCAGCCTCGCCAGCGGCGCGACGGGCGTCAGCGGCACGGGCCTGGCCCAGGGCCAGTTCCTCGGTGACGCTGATGAAGCTGTTGATTTGCGGGTCGAGCTGTTTGATGCGCGCCAGCAGGGCGCCCGTCAGCTCTTCGGAGGAAAACGACTTGTCGGCGAGTCCGCGGGCGATCTCGGCCAGGGTCAATTGGTGCATGGCAGGCTCTATCCCTTACTCGATGACTTTGGGAACCAGGTACAGACCGCTTTCGGTCGACGGTGCGATGGCCTGGTAGGCCTCGCGCTGGTTGCTTTCGGTGACCTGGTCGGGACGCAGTCGCTGGCTGGCCTCCAGGGGGTGGGCGAGGGGCTCGATGCCAGTGGTGTCGACCGCTTGCATCTGGTCGACCAGCCCGAGAATGCTGTTCAGTGCATCGGTAATGCGTGGCAGTTCGCCATCATTCAGCCCCAGACGGGCCAGATGGGCGATCTTTTCCACGTCGCAGCGTTCAAGCGCCATGGGGATCTCCAGGGGAAACAAAGAACGGAATTAGGGTCCGTGATGAGGAACATGTCGGCATTCTGGCGGTCATACGGCCGCGATCATCTGCTGGCGTGCTCGGAAAAACGACCAATTTAACATATTGGCTCCTTGCCCAAAATCCCTGCCATTGTTAGAGTTTGCCGCACTTTTTTACCCACGCTTTCCCCAGGGTCACTTTCCCATGTTCAAGAAACTGCGTGGCATGTTTTCCAGCGATCTTTCCATCGACCTGGGTACTGCCAACACCCTTATTTACGTGCGTGAGCGCGGTATCGTCCTGAATGAGCCCTCGGTTGTTGCCATCCGTACCCATGGCAATCAGAAAAGCGTCGTCGCCGTCGGTACCGAAGCCAAACGCATGCTGGGCCGTACGCCCGGCAACATTGCTGCCATTCGTCCGATGAAGGACGGCGTCATTGCCGACTTCAGCGTTTGTGAAAAAATGTTGCAGTATTTCATCAACAAGGTTCACGAGAACAGCTTCCTGCAGCCCAGCCCTCGCGTGCTGATCTGCGTGCCGTGCAAGTCGACCCAGGTAGAGCGCCGCGCGATTCGCGAGTCGGCCCTGGGTGCCGGTGCCCGTGAAGTGTTCCTGATCGAAGAGCCAATGGCCGCCGCCATCGGTGCCGGCCTGCCGGTCGAAGAAGCCCGTGGTTCGATGGTCGTCGATATCGGTGGTGGTACCACTGAAATCGCCCTGATCTCGTTGAACGGCGTGGTTTACGCCGAATCCGTCCGCGTCGGCGGCGACCGCTTCGATGAAGCCATCGTGACCTACGTGCGCCGCAACTACGGCAGCCTGATCGGCGAGTCCACCGCCGAGCGCATCAAGCAGGAAATCGGCACCGCCTACCCAGGTGGCGAAGTGCGCGAAGTCGATGTCCGCGGCCGTAACCTGGCCGAAGGCGTACCGCGTGCCTTCACCCTGAATTCCAACGAAGTGCTGGAAGCCCTGCAAGAATCCCTGGCGACCATCGTCCAGGCGGTCAAAAGCGCCCTGGAGCAATCGCCGCCGGAGCTGGCCTCCGACATCGCCGAGCGTGGCCTGGTGCTGACCGGTGGTGGCGCACTGCTGCGCGACCTCGACAAACTGCTGGCCCAGGAAACTGGCCTGCCGGTGATCGTCGCCGAGGACCCGCTGACCTGTGTCGCCCGTGGCGGCGGTCGCGCCCTGGAGATGATGGACAAGCACGCGATGGACCTGCTCTCCAGCGAGTGATGCTGCTCGCTGTTCCTGAGCGCCCGGTTTACAGGTAGCACGCACAGTGCTACCTGTATGCGTTGGGCTGGCGTCCGTCCGGGCGTCGTTTCCGTCAACCCGCAACCAGGCTGGTGCGTTGTCCCATGTCCAATGACCTCCTGAGTCGTCCACGAGGAACGGCCCATTAAACCGCTTTTCTCCAAGGGCCCTTCGCTGGGCGTTCGTCTGCTCGTATTGGTGGTGCTGTCGGTCGCGCTGATGGTGGTCGATGCGCGCTTTGCCGTGCTCAAACCCGTGCGCAGTCAGATGGGCCTGGTATTGATGGAGTCGTACTGGATCACCGATTTGCCGCAGCGTTTGTGGCAAGGCGTGGCAGGCCAGTTCGGCAGCCGTACCGAACTCATCGCGGAAAACGAAAAACTCAAGACCGAGGCCCTGCTGTTGCAGGGGCGCCTGCAGAAGCTGGCGGCCCTGACCGAGCAGAACGTGCGCTTGCGTGAACTGCTCAACTCATCCGCCCTGGTCAACGAAAAGGTTGAAGTGGCCGAGTTGATCGGCGTCGACCCCAACCCGTTCACGCACCGCATCCTGATCAACAAGGGCGAGCGCGATGGCGTGTTCCTCGGCCAGCCGGTGCTCGATGCCCGCGGCCTGATGGGCCAAGTGGTCGAGTTGATGCCCTACACCTCGCGGGTACTGTTGCTGACCGATACCACCCACAGCATTCCGGTGCAGGTCAACCGCAACGGCCTGCGCGCCATCGCCAGTGGCACCGGCAACCCGGAGCGCCTGGAGCTACGCCATGTGGCCGATACCGCCGACATCAAGGAAGGCGACCTGCTGGTCAGTTCCGGCATGGGCCAGCGCTTCCCGGCCGGTTACCCGGTGGCCACGGTCAACGAAGTGATTCACGACTCCGGCCAGCCGTTCGCCATCGTTCGCGCCATCCCTACCGCCGCGCTCAACCGCAGCCGCTACATGCTGCTGGTGTTCAGCGACCGACGCAGCCCGGAGCAACGCGCCACTGACGCTGCGATCGCGCAGGAAGAGGCCGATCGCAAAGGCACATCGGTCGGCGTCCAGCCTGGCGCCAATGGCGAGCAGGGCGCACCTGTTACTCCGGCGGCGACGCCTGCAGCACCTGCAGCCGCTACCCCGCAGCCCACCGCGGCCCCTGCAGCGCCTGTAGCGCCGGCCGCACCTGCGGCAGCGCCCGCCCAACCTCGGAGGCAATGATGGCTGCATCACGCCGTAATAATGGCTGGGTCATCTGGCTGACGTTCGCCATCGGCCTGCTGCTCAGCGTTTCGCCGATGCCGCAGTTCATGGAAGTGTTCCGGCCTATGTGGCTGGCGCTGCTGGTGTCGTTCTGGACACTTGCGGTCCCAAGCAAGGTCGGCATGACCACGGCCTTTGTGCTAGGGCTGGCCGAGGATGTGCTGTATGGCACGTTGCTGGGGCAGAACGCGCTGATCCTGACCTTGATCACCTTCCTGGTGCTGTCATTGCAACAGCGCCTGCGCATGTTCCCGATGTGGCAGCAGAGCCTGGTGATTCTGGTGATTTTCGGTATTGCCCAGTTGATCCAGCTGTGGCTCAGTGCCTTGACCGGTAACCGCCTGCCGACCTTGGCGCTGGTGTGGTCAGCGGTCATCAGTGCCTTGCTCTGGCCATGGATCAGCTTTGCCCTGCGCGACCTGCGCCGACGCTTGCGTATAAATTGACGGCGTTGCCGCGACTGACAGGGAGATGTCTACATGAACCCGCTTTACCTGGCCTCTGGCTCGCCACGTCGTCGTGAATTGCTGACCCAGATCGGCGTACCGTTCACCACGGTCAGCGCCCCCATCGATGAAACCCCGCTCGCCGACGAAGGCGCCGCAGCCTATGTCGAGCGCCTTGCCCGGGCCAAGGCAGAGGCTGGCCTGGCCTGCCTCCAGGGCCCTGCTGTCGTCCTGGGCGCAGATACGGCGGTGGTCCTCGAAGGCCGTATTCTCGGTAAACCCGAAAACCGTGAACATGCCCTGGCCATGCTGGCCGACCTGTCTGGCCGCGAGCATCAGGTGCTGACGGCTGTCGCCCTGAGCGATGGCCAGCGCAGGCAAAGCCTGTGCGTCACCAGCAACGTCCGTTTTCGTACCATCAGCGCTGATGAAGCCGCCCGTTATTGGGCCAGCGGCGAGCCTGCCGACAAAGCCGGTGGCTATGCCATCCAGGGGCTGGCGGCGGTCTTCGTCACCGCCCTGACGGGCAGCTACTCCGCCGTGGTCGGCTTGCCGTTGAGCGAGACTGCCGATTTGCTGGCCCAGTTCGGCATTGCCTGCTGGCAAGTGCCCGCGCTTTCTTCAGAGGTAACAAACCCGCGGTAGCCAGTACCGCGTACGCGATCCATCATTATCCAAGACCTTTGACGAGAGCCTGCCATGAGTGAAGAGATCCTGATCAACATCACCCCGATGGAGTCACGTGTGGCGGTGGTGGAAAACGGGGTGCTGCAGGAAGTGCACGTCGAGCGCACCCTGCGCCGCGGCATCGTCGGCAATATCTACAAGGGCAAGGTGGTGCGCGTGCTGCCCGGCATGCAGGCGGCCTTCGTCGACATCGGCCTGGAGCGGGCGGCGTTCATCCACGCCTCGGAGATCTCCCAGCGCGAAGGCTCGGCGGTAGAGAACATTACCGCGCTGGTGCATGAAGGCCAGGCCCTGGTGGTACAGGTGACCAAAGACCCGATCGGCACCAAGGGCGCACGCCTGACCACGCAGTTGTCGATCCCTTCGCGTTACCTGGTGTACATGCCGCGCAGCAGCCATGTCGGTATTTCCCTGAAGATCGAAGACGAAGCTGAGCGTGATCGCCTCAAGCAGGTAGTCAGCAGCTGCATGGACAGCGAGAACATCAAGGATGCCGGTGGTTTCATCTTGCGTACTGCCGCCGAAGGCGCGCGCGCGGAAGAAATCCTGCAGGACATTCGCTACCTGCGCCGCCTGTGGGAGCAGATCGGCAGCCAGATCCAGAGTTGCGGCGCACCCACGGTAATCTACGAAGACCTCGGCCTGGCACTGCGTACCCTGCGTGACCTGGTCAACCCGAAGATCGAGAAAATCCGCATCGATTCGCGTGAAACGTTCCAGAAAACCACGCAGTTCGTCGGCGAACTGATGCCCGAAATCGCCGATCGCCTCGAGCATTACCCTGGCGAACGGCCGATCTTTGACCTGTACGGCGTCGAAGACGAGATCCAGCGCGCCCTGGAGCGCAAGGTGCCGCTCAAATCCGGTGGCTACCTGGTGGTCGACCCGGCTGAAGCGATGACCACCATCGACGTCAACACCGGTGCCTTTGTCGGCCATCGCAACCTCGAAGAGACCATCTTCAAGACCAACCTCGAAGCCGCCACCGCCATTGCCCGGCAACTGCGCCTGCGCAACATCGGCGGCATCATCATCATCGACTTCATCGACATGGAAGATGAAGAGCATCAGCGCCAGGTGCTGCGCACCCTGGAAAAACAGCTCGAGCGTGATCACGCCAAGACCAACATCATTGGCATTACCGAGCTGGGCCTGGTGCAGATGACCCGCAAGCGCACCCGCGAGAGCCTCGAGCAGGTGCTGTGCGAGCCGTGCCTGGCGTGCCAGGGGCGCGGCAAGCTGAAAACCCCCGAGACCATCTGCTACGAAATCTTCCGTGAAATCCTGCGCGAGGCCCGTGCCTATCAGGCCGAGGGCTACCGCGTGCTGGCCAATCAGAAGGTGGTCGACCGGCTGCTGGACGAGGAGTCCGGCAACGTTGCGGAGCTTGAAACCTTCATCGGCCGAACTATCCGCTTCCAGGTCGAGTCGATGTACTCGCAGGAACAATACGATGTGGTGCTGCTCTGAGGCTTCGCGAAACGCGCCACAGGATGGCCGGGCTGGCAAAACCGGCACTTAGGGCCATCATGGATAAACGACCTGGAGGGCCATGGCCATGGGACGTCTGAACCGCGTTCTTGTCGCCTCGACCCGCTGGGGGCTGGGCATTTGCGCGCTGCTGGCGGTGTTGGTGGCGCTGTACGTTAGCGTTGGCCGGCAACTGGTGCCGCTGGTGGCCGAATACCGGGCCGATGTCGAGCACAAGGCCGAGCAAGCGTTGGGCTTGCCGGTGCACGTTGGTGCCCTGGAGGGCCGCTGGAGCGGGCTTGCGCCTGTACTGCGCGTTCGCGATCTGCAATTGGGCGAAGGTGCTGGCGCGTTGCGCCTGGACGAGGTCAAGCTGGTGCCAGACCTCTGGGCCAGCCTGACCTCCCGTGAGGTACGCCTGGCACGTATCCAGCTGGGTGGCTTGCAACTGATCCTGCGCGAAGACGCGCAAGGCGCCTGGAACCTCGAAGGGCTGCCAAAGAAGGATGATGCCCCGCTCGACCCCGCCGAGTTGCTGCAGCGCCTGCGCCAACTGGGGCGCATCGATGTGTTCGACAGCCAGGTAACCCTGCATCCCTGGCAGCGCGACCCCCTGACCTTGACCTACGTGAGCGTGGGCTTGCAGGCCGGTGCCTCGCGCCAGGCCCTCGACCTGCGCGCCACGCTGCCTGACGGCCAGCCCCTGGCGCTGAACCTGCGCAGCCGCGCGTCGGCCGAGGCCTGGCGCGATGGCCAGGTTGCCGCCTACCTGAGCCTGCCGCAAAGCGATTGGGCACGCTGGTTGCCGCCGAGCCTGCTGGGCAAGTGGCACGCCAGCGCATTGCGCGCGGGTGGCGAGTTCTGGGTCGACTGGGGCAAAGGCCAGTTGCAGCAAGCCGTGGTCCGGCTCAATGCGCCCCAGCTACAAGGCGCTTACGCCGAGCGCAAAGCCGCGACCTTGGAGAACCTGGCGTTGTCTGCGTGGTTCCAGCGCAACGAGCAAGGTTTTGATGTCATGGTCGATTCCCTGGCCATGAATATCGGCAAGAACCGTTGGGAATCCCACCTTCAGTTACGTCAGCGCCCAGGTCAGGCCCCCGCTGATGAGCGCTGGCAAGTGCAGGCCGATCGCCTCGACCTCACCCCCCTGACCCCGTTGATCGATGCCCTGGCACCGCTGCCGGACAACCTCATGGCCGTGGTCGATGGCCTGAACGTCACCGGCGCGCTGCGCAACGTGCGCCTGGAGGCGCGGCCCAAAGCCGAAGGCGACCAGCGCCTGCAGTTTGCCGCCAACCTGGAGAAGGTTGGTTTCAACGCTTACCACGGTGCCCCGGCGGCCGGCAATGTCAGCGGCAGCGTCAGTGGTGACCTGGGCCACGGCGAGCTGCGGCTGGATACTGATGCGTTCATGCTGCACCTGTACCCGATCTTCGCCAAACCCTGGCATTACCAGCAGGCCAATGCGCGCCTGACCTGGGCCCTCGACAAAGAAGGCTTCACCCTCGTCGCGCCCTACCTGAAGGTACTGGGCGAGGAGGGCAAGATCGCCGGTGACTTCCTCATTCGCCTGCTGTTCGAAGAGGGCCGCGAAGACTACATGGACCTGCGCGTCGGCTTGACCGAGGGCGATGGCCGCTACACGGCCAAGTACCTGCCCGAAGTGCTGAGCCCGGCCCTCGACGAATGGCTGCGCAGTGCGATCGTCAAAGGCACCGTGGACGAGGGCTACTTCCAGTACCAGGGCTCGCTGAACCATGGCGCCGCGCCAGAGGCGCGCAGTATCAGCCTGTTCTTCAAGGTGCGCGACGCGGTGTTGGACTTCCAGCCCGGCTGGCCACAGGTGCAACAGGTGGACGGTGATGTGCTGATCGAGGACAGCGGTGTGCGCATCAAGGCTCACCATGGCCTGTTGCTCGACACCAAGGTCAGTGACGTCAGTGTCGACATCCCCCACGTCGAGGGTGACCAGCACAGCCATCTTTACCTTGATGGTGATTTCGACGGCGGCCTGGACGACGGCCTGAAAATTCTCAAAGAGGCGCCGATCGGCACGGGCGAGATCTTCGCCGGCTGGGAAGGCGAGGGCCCGCTCAAGGGCAAGGTCAAGCTCGATATCCCTCTGGCCCATGGGGAACGGCCCAAGGTTCAGGTGGACTTCGCCACCGCTGATGCCCGCCTCAAGGTGGCCCCGCCTACCCTGGAGTTGAACCGCCTGAAGGGCGATTTCAGCTTCGATTTGGACAAAGGGCTCAGTGGCAAGAACATCAGCTTGCAGGCGTTCGGCAAGCCGGTCACCGCGCAGATCGTTGCCGAGGGCGCGCCAGGGCAGATGCAGACTCGCATCAACGCCAATGGCCAGGTCGCGCTGAAGGCGCTGACCGAGTGGCTGCAATTCAACCAGGCCTTGCCGGCCTCGGGCGACTTGCCGTACCAGTTGCAGCTCAACCTGGGCAGCCGGGACAACAGCCTTAGCGTCAATTCCTCACTCAAGGGCCTTGCCATCGACTTGCCTGCGCCCTTTGGCAAGGCCGCTGCGGACACCCGCGACAGCCGTTTCAGCATGAACCTGCAAGGCTCGGAGCGGCGCATTGACGCCGGTTATGCCGACCTCGCGCGCTTCGCCTATGCCGCGCCTTCCGACAAGCTGGCCCAGGGCCGCGGCGAATTGCTGCTGGGCACGGGGCAGGCGCAAGTACCGGCCGGCCAGGGCTTGCGCGTACGTGGGCGCCTGGAAACACTCGACCTGGCCCCCTGGCAGGCCAAGGTGGCCAGCCTGGGCGGTGATGACCCCGGTGGCAGTGCGCGGCAGATCCTGCAAAGCGTCGACCTGAGCATTGGCCAACTGAAGGCCTTCGGCATGGACCTCAACCAGGCGGTAGTACGCCTGGCCCGGGGTGGCCCTGCGTGGGACCTGCGGCTGGACAGCAAGGAAGTCATCGGCAACGCACGCGTGCCGGATGCCAAGGGCGCGCCCATGTCGATTCGCTTGCAGACCTTGCGCCTGCCGGCGGCCGACCCGGCCCAGGCCCAGGCCGAGGAAGGGCCTGACCCGTTGGCCTCGTTCGACCCGCGCAAGGTACCTGCGCTGGACCTGAGCATCGACAAGCTCTACCGCGGCGACGACCTGTTCGGCAGCGCCTCGATCAAGCTGCGCCCAACCGCGCGCGGCGTGTCGGCAGACGATATCGACCTGGACTTCAAAGGCCTGCGCATCGACGGCGGCGGTGGCTGGGAAGGCCAGCCGGGCAGCACCAGCAGCTGGTACAAAGGGCGCCTGGATGGCAAGAACCTGGCTGATGTGCTCAAGGCGTGGGGGTTCGCGCCTACCGTAACCAGCCGCGATTTCCGCCTGGATGTCGATGGCCGTTGGCCCGGTTCGCCTGCCTGGGTGGGCCTGAACCGCTTCTCCGGGAGCATGGACGCGGCGTTGCGTACCGGCCAGTTTGTCGAAGTCGAAGGCAGTGCCCAGGCCTTGCGCGTGTTCGGCCTGCTCAATTTCAACTCCATCGGCCGTCGCCTGCGCCTGGACTTCTCCGACCTGTTCGAAAAAGGCCTGGCCTATGACCGGGTCAAAGGCCTGCTGGTGGCCAGTAATGGCGTGTACGTGACCCGTGAACCGATTACGGTGACCGGCCCTTCGAGCAATTTCGAGCTCGAGGGCACCCTGGACATGGTCCGTGACCGGGTGGATGCCAACCTGCAAGTGACCCTGCCGGTCACCAACAACCTGCCGTTGGCCGCTTTGATCGTCGGTGCTCCGGCAGTCGGGGGCGCGCTGTTCCTTGTGGATCGGTTGATCGGCGACCGGGTCTCACGCTTTGCCAGCGTGCATTACCGCGTCGAGGGGCCGTGGAAAGAGCCTAGAATCACATTTGTGAAACCTTTCGAGAAATAGCGCCAGGAGTATTCATGAAGGCAGCGGTGATCCAGATGGTCAGCCAGGACGACGTGCTGGCCAACCTGCAGCGGGCCGGCGCCCTGCTTGAGCAGGCCGCGCTCGGTGGCGCACGCCTGGCCGTGCTGCCAGAGAACTTCGCTGCAATGGGGCGCAAGGATGCTGCGGCGATCGGGCGTGCCGAAGCCTTGGGGGAAGGGCCGATCCTTCCCTGGTTGAAACGCACGGCGCGCGACCTCAAGTTATGGATTGTTGCCGGCACGTTGCCGTTGCCACCGGTCGGCCAACCTGATGCCAAGGCCCATGCCTGCTCGTTGTTGATCGATGAACACGGTGAAGTGGCCGCGCGCTATGACAAGTTGCACCTGTTCGACGTGGACGTCGCCGACAACCGCGGCCGTTATCGCGAGTCTGATGACTATGCCCATGGCGCACAGGTGGTGGTGGCCGATACCCCGGTTGGGCGCCTGGGCTTGAGCGTATGCTATGACCTGCGCTTCCCCGAGTTGTACAGCGCATTGCGCGCAGCCGGGGCAGAACTGATCACCGCACCTGCCGCCTTCACGGCGGTGACGGGGGCGGCGCACTGGGATGTGCTGATTCGCGCGCGTGCCATCGAGACCCAGTGCTACCTGTTGGCCGCAGCGCAGGGCGGCACCCATCCAGGGCCACGGGAAACCCATGGCCATGCAGCGATCATCGACCCTTGGGGGCGGATCGTTGCGCAGCAGGCGCAGGGCGAAGCGGTATTGCTCGCCGAGCGCGACATTGACGAACAAGCGTCCATTCGGGCGCGCATGCCGGTGGTATCGCACCGGCGCTTTTTCTCGCAGGACGCCTTGCGGCCTGCGCACACCTCGGAGTGACTATGAGCCAGATGTTATCCACCGTCAGCGAGCAGCTCCTGGCCCCAGGCGGATTGACCCTGGACAGCCTGCAGGCTGTGCTGGGTGAGTTGGCCGGCCCGGGCATCGATGCCGCCGACTTGTATTTCCAGGGCCAGATCTCGGAAACCTGGGCGCTCGAGGACGGCATCGTCAAAGAGGGCAGCTTCAACCTGGATCAGGGCGTGGGCGTACGTGCCCAATCCGGTGAAAAGACCGGCTTCGCCTACAGCAATGCTATCAACCTGGAAGCCTTGACCTCTGCGGCCCGCGCCGCGCGTTCGATTTCCCGCGCTGGGCAGAATGGCACGGTGCAGGCGTTCCGTAGCCAGGATGTGACCGCCCTGTATGCTCCGGACAACCCGCTGGATGTGCTGACGCGCGCCGAAAAGGTCGACCTGCTCAAGCGAGTCGACGCGGCGACCCGTGCGCTGGACCCGCGTATCCAGCAGGTCAGCGTGAGCATGGCCGGGGTCTGGGAGCGCATTCTCATCGCCGCGGCTGACGGCAGCCTGGCCGCCGACGTGCGCCCGCTGGTGCGTTTCAACGTCAGTGTCATCGTCGAACAGAATGGCCGCCGCGAGCGTGGTGGCCAGGGCGGTGGCGGGCGTACCGACTACCGGTTCTTCACCGAAGACAAGGTCATGGGCTATGCCCGTGAGGCCTTGCGCCAAGCGCTGGTGAACCTGGAAGCGATTCCTGCGCCGGCGGGCACCTTGCCGGTGGTGCTGGGCTCGGGTTGGTCGGGCGTGTTGTTGCATGAGGCGGTGGGCCATGGCCTGGAAGGCGACTTCAACCGCAAGGGCAGCTCGGCGTTCAGTGGCCGCATCGGTGAGCAGGTAGCGTCGAAGCTGTGCACCATCGTTGACGACGGCACCCTTGAAGGCCGCCGTGGCTCACTGAGCGTGGATGACGAAGGCACCCCGACCGAGTGCACCACGCTGATCGAAAACGGTGTGCTCAAAGGCTACATGCAGGACAAGCTGAACGCCCGCCTGATGGGCATGGCGGTGACCGGCAACGGCCGTCGCGAGTCCTACGCGCATCTGCCGATGCCACGCATGACCAACACCTACATGCGTGCCGGCGAGAGCGACCCGCAAGAAATCATCGCCTCGGTGAAAAAAGGCATCTACTGCGCCAACCTTGGCGGTGGCCAGGTGGATATCACCAGCGGCAAGTTCGTGTTCTCAACCAGTGAGGCGTACCTGATCGAGGACGGCAAGATTACTGCGCCGGTCAAAGGGGCAACGCTGATTGGTAACGGGCCGGAGGCGATGAGCCGCGTGTCGATGGTCGGCAATGACCTGGCCCTGGACAGTGGTGTCGGGACCTGCGGCAAGGATGGGCAATCGGTGCCGGTAGGGGTAGGGCAGCCGACGCTGAAGCTGGATGCGATCACAGTTGGCGGTACTGGTGCGTGATGGCGTTGGGGACCGCTTTGCGGTCCTTTCGCAGCGCAAGGCTGCTCCTACAGGTATCGCATGCACCTGTAGGAGCAGCCTTGCGCTGCGAATGGGCCGCAAAGCGGCCCTACGGCATCAACGCAAGCCGCGCTGCAGCTCGTCGAGGTCGCGGATGTACTTGAACACTTTGCGCGCAGCAGCAGGCGGTTTGTTCCGCGCTTTTTCGTGCTGGGCATGGCGGATCAGCGAGCGCAGTTGCTGGCGATCGGTGTCCGGGTATTCGTTGACGAAGCGCTCGAGGTCTTCGTCATTACCGTCGATGAGCCGGTCGCGCCAGCGCTCCAGGCCGTGGAAGCGCTCGTTGTACTGGCGGGTCGAGCTGTCCATCTGTTCGAGCAAGGCATGGATGGCATCCAGGTCCTGGACGCGCATCAGCTTGCCGACGAACGACATGTGCCGTTTGCGGGCTCCGTGAGCTGTGTGCTTGCTGGCCTCGGCCAACGCTTTGCGTAGCTCGTCGGTCAACGGCAGGCGTGCCAGGGTGTCGGCCTTGAGCGTAGTGAGGCGCTCGCCGAGTTCAACCAGTTCATGCAGTTCGCGCTTGATCTGGGTTTTGCTTTTTTCGCCGTCGTAGGCGTCGTTTGAATCAACCATGGTGGCAGTCCGCTAGAAATCGCCGCCATGATAACCAGTCGGGGGCCGCTTGTCCGGCCCGGTCGTAGAATGACCCTCGCCGAACGCAGAATTTGAGTGGAGAGAACCATGAGTGCAGTCCAGAGCGTAGGTCCGAAAGACCTGCCAGCGTTGCAGGAACAGGTCGAAGCGATCATCGCCGAAGCGCGTCGCCAGGGTGCCAGTGCCTGCGAAGTAGCGGTGTCGCTGGAGCAGGGCCTGTCCACCACGGTGCGCCAGCGTGAGGTCGAAACGGTCGAGTTCAACCGTGACCAGGGCTTTGGCATCACCCTCTATGTCGGCCAGCGCAAAGGCTCGGCCAGCACCTCCGCGAGTGGCCCAGACGCGATCCGCGAGACCGTTGCCGCAGCCTTGGCCATCGCCAAGCACACCTCCGAAGACGAATGCTCGGGGCTGGCCGATGCCGCGTTGATGGCGCGCGAAATCCCGGACCTGGACCTTTATCACGACTGGGATATCGAACCCGAGAAGGCGATCGAGATGGCCTTGGCCTGCGAGGCTGCGGCGTTCGACGCCGATGCCCGCATTCTCAACGCCGATGGCACCACCCTCAACACCCATCAAGGGTGCCGGGTGTACGGCAACAGCCACGGTTTCATCGGTGGTTATGCGTCGACCCGGCACAGCCTGAGCTGTGTGATGATCGCTGAGGGCGACGGGCAGATGCAGCGCGACTACTGGTATGACGTGAACCGCCAAGGCACCTTGCTGGCTGACCCGCGCAGCATCGGCCAGCGCGCGGCCCAGCGTGCGGCCAGCCGCCTCGGCGCGCGCCCGGTACCAACCTGCGAAGTGCCGGTGCTGTTCTCGGCGGAGCTGGCCGGCGGCCTGTTCGGCAGCTTCCTCTCGGCGATTTCCGGCGGCAACCTGTACCGCAAGTCATCGTTCCTTGAAGGCACACTAGGCCAGCGCCTGTTCCCAAGCTGGCTGACCCTCGATGAGCGCCCGCATATTCCTCGGGCCTTGGGCAGTGCCGCGTTCGATGGCGATGGCTTGGCGACCTACGCCAAACCGTTCGTCGACAAAGGTGAGTTGGTGTCGTACCTGCTGGGCACCTATTCCGGGCGCAAGCTCGGGCTGCCGAGCACGGCCAACTCCGGTGGTGTTCACAACTTGTACGTAACCCATGGCGTCGAAGACCAGGCTGCCCTGATCCGCCGCATGGGGCGTGGCTTGCTGGTGACCGAGCTGATGGGGCATGGCCTGAACATGGTGACCGGCGATTATTCGCGTGGGGCTGCGGGTTTCTGGGTCGAGAACGGCGAGATTCAGCACGCGGTGCAGGAAGTGACCATCGCCGGGAACATGAAGGATATGTTCCAGCAAATTGTCGCGATCGGTAACGATCTAGAGACACGCAGCAATATCCATACGGGCTCCGTGCTGATCGAGCGAATGACGGTTGCAGGGAGCTGATAGGTAACCTGCTCTGGCCGCTTCGCGGGTAAACCCGCTCCCACAGGATCACCGACTGGCTTCAGGGTACTGTGGGAGCGGGTTTACCCGCGAAGAGGCCGGTACAGCCCAACCTGTTTCAGACTGATTTAGAGAACCCGGCCTTGGTGCCGGGTTTTTTTATGCGTCCTACCTCACGGCTTTAGTCGATCCGCACTTGAAGTGATTCTATTTATCACTTAATAATGAATATCATTACCTAGTTGCTTGGCGATGGTGTTCATGAAATCCGTCCTTCACGAATTGCCCTATTTGGAAAACTGGCGCTGGCTCAGCCGGCGCATTCGCTGCGCGCTCGAGCCCGATGAGCCGCGCCTTATCGAGCACTACCTGGCCGAAGGCCGTTACCTGGTGTGCTGCACCGAAACCTCGTCCTGGACGGTGGCGTTGACCTCCTTCCGCCTGCTGCTGGATACCGCCTGCGACCGCATGCTGCCGTGGCATTGGCGCTGCCTGTGCCTGGACCAGGCCTGGCGCCCGTTGCTGGACCTGCGCAACCTCGACCGCCGCGAACAGAACCAGCGCTGGCAGCCCTACGCCCTGCAGTTGGCCAACTGCGTGCTGCTGCCTTCGATTTCTCCCGATGAACTGATGCAAGGATTAGACGATGAGTAATACCCGTATCGAGCGTGACAGCATGGGTGAGCTGCAGGTGCCTGCCGAGGCCCTGTATGGCGCCCAGACACAGCGCGCGGTCGACAACTTCCCGATCAGCGGCCAGCGCATGCCGGCCCAGTTCATTCGCGCATTGCTGCTGGCCAAGGCGGCAGCGGCCAAGGCCAACATCGAGCTGGAGCAAGTGACCGCCGACCAAGGCCAGGCCATCGTCAAGGCGGTGGAGCAACTGCTCGCGGAAGATTTTATCCAGCATTTCCCGGTGGACGTGTTCCAGACAGGTTCCGGCACCAGTTCGAACATGAACGCCAACGAAGTGATCGCCACCCTGGCCAGCCGGGTGCTCGGTGATGCGGTCAATGCCAACGACCATGTTAACTGCGGCCAGAGCAGCAACGACATCATCCCGACCACCATCCATGTCAGTGCCGCCTTGGCGCTGCACGAGCAGCTACTGCCGGCGCTGCGGCACCTGGTGCAGGTGATCGAGGCCAAGTCGGTGCAGGTGCACGCCTTTGTAAAAACCGGCCGCACTCACCTGATGGACGCCATGCCCGTGCGCATGAGCCAGGTGCTCGACGGTTGGGCGGCGCAAATCAACGGCGCCCTGGCACACATTGAGGCGACCCTGCCGAGCTTGCAGGCGCTGGCCCAGGGCGGTACCGCCGTCGGGACCGGCATCAACGCCCATCCACAGTTCGCTGCCGGCTTCGCGCGTCAGTTGAGTGCCCTGACCCAGGTCGAGTTCACCCCCGGGCAAAACCTGTTTGCGCTGATCGGCTCGCAAGACACGGCGGTGGCCCTTTCCGGCCAGCTCAAGACCACCGCCGTGGCACTGATGAAAATCGCCAACGACCTGCGCTGGATGAACTCCGGCCCCTTGGCCGGCCTTGGCGAGATCGAGCTGCAAGGCTTGCAGCCGGGCTCGTCGATCATGCCGGGCAAGGTCAACCCGGTGATCCCGGAAGCCACCGCCATGGTCGCCGCGCAGGTGATCGGCAATGACGCGACCATCGCCATCGCCGGGCAGTCGGGCAACTTCGAGCTGAACGTCATGTTGCCGGTAATCGCCCGCAACCTGCTGGAAAGCATCGAGCTGATGGCCAACGTCAGCCGCCTGCTGGCCGACAAGGCCATCGCCACCTTCAAGGTCAATGAAAGCAAGCTCAAGGAGGCGCTGGCGCGCAACCCGATCCTGGTCACTGCGCTGAACCCGATCATCGGCTACCTCAAGGCCGCCGAAATCGCCAAGACCGCCTACAAGCAGGGCCGCCCGATCATCGACGTGGCGCTGGAACACACCGACTTGTCGCGTGACCAGCTCGAGGCTCTGCTGGACCCGGAAAAACTCACGGCCGGCGGTATCTGACTCAGCGTCACCGCCGAGCGTACGAGCCATCGCGCTCAGGAGAAACGTCATGCAGCACTGGAAACGCACCACTGAAACCGCCAACCGCCTGTTCGAGCAAGGTGAATGGGTCGATGCCCGGGAACACTACCTGCAAGCCTTGGCCTTGGCCCAGGTGCTGTTCGAGCGCTGGCATGACGTCGACGAAGCGGTGGCGGTGTTCGTCATCGCCCACCACAACCTGGCCGACCTGCACCTGCGCCTGAACCAGCCGCACGAGAGCGCCGACTACCTGTGCTCTGCACACCAGCGCCTGCTCCAGGCCAGCCAGGAGGCCCGCTTGCCCCAGGCGCTGCGGGATGCAGCGCTGCGCCACAGTTCACGCACCTACACCGAATTGCTGAGTTTCATTGCCGAGTACGGACAGTACCCGCGCACCGAGCGCCTGCTCAACCGTCACGCCCCCGCCGCCAGCGAGCTGGCCGCGCAAACAGGCGTGACACCCAGAACCCACGCTTACGGAATCCATTGATATGCCACATACCTTGCCTGCGTTGCCTTATGCCTACGATGCGCTGGAGCCGCACATCGATGCCCAGACCATGGAAATTCACCACAGCAAGCACCACCAGACCTACATCAACAACCTCAACGCTGCCATCGAAGGCACCGAGTGGGCCGAATGGCCGGTGGAGCAGCTGGTAAGCGCGGTAAAGCAGCTGCCAGAAAAGCTGCAGGGCGCCGTGATCAACCAAGGCGGCGGCCACGCCAACCACACGCTGTTCTGGACGGTGATGGCGCCACACGGCGGCGGCCAGCCACACGGTCAGGTGGCCAAGGCCATCGAGGCCGAGCTGGGTGGGTTCGACGCGTTCAAGGACGCCTTCACCAAAGCAGCGCTGACCCGCTTTGGCAGTGGCTGGGCCTGGCTCAGCGTCACCCCGGGCAACACGCTGGTGGTCGAAAGCAGCGGTAACCAGGACAGCCCGCTGATGCACGGCAACACGCCGATTCTCGGGTTGGACGTGTGGGAGCACGCCTACTACCTGAAATACCAGAACCGTCGCCCTGAATACATCGGTGCCTTCTACAACGTCGTCGACTGGGCGGAAGTGGAACGTCGTTATCTCGAAGCCTTGAAGTGAGTCGATCCGGTATGCGTTCACAGGTGTTGTCCGTCAGCAGCGTGCGTCTGTTTCGTCTGGCGATAGGAACCTTGCTGTTGCTGGCGGGCACAGCATTGCTGCTGGCGCAGGGCATTGCCTGGCTGGGCCTGGAGCCGCGCATGCTGCGTGCCCTCGAAGGGGGCGCATTGTGTGCGTTGGGGACAGCGCTGGGCGCGGTACCGGTGTTGGTGATTCGTAACATGCCGGTAGCCCTGGCCGACACACTGCTGGGCTTCGGCGCGGGTGTGATGCTGGCGGCCACCGCGTTTTCCCTGATCATCCCGGGGCTGGAGGCGGCGCAAGGCATCGGCTTCAGCCCATGGGGCGCGGGCGGCTTGATCAGCTTTGGCCTGATGTTTGGCGCCTTGTGCCTGTTCCTGGTCGACCTCAAGGTCTCCGGTGCCTCGCCAGAAGCCTTGGTCGGCACAGACAACCAGCCGGTGATTGCCGCGCGAATTTGGTTGTTCGTGATCGCCATCATCGCCCACAACATTCCTGAAGGCATGGCCATTGGCGTGTCTGCGGGCGGTGGCATGGCCGATGCCGACAGCCTGGCAATGGGCATCGCTTTGCAGGATGTGCCGGAAGGGCTGGTGATTGCGCTGGTGCTGGCGGGGGCGGGCATGCCGCGTTTCAAGGCATTCTTGATTGGTGCCGCTTCAGGCCTGGTCGAACCGGTGGCAGCGGTTATTTGTGCCTGGCTGGTAAATGTGGCAGAGCTGCTGTTGCCGTTGGGCCTAGCGTGTGCCGCGGGGGCGATGCTGCTGGTAGTGACCCAGGAGATCATCCCCGAGTCGCGTAGTAATGGGCATCACCGCCTGGCCAGTTTGGGATTGTGTATCGGTTTTTGCCTGATGATGGTGATGGACACGGCGATGTCTTGAATTGATTGCGCCATGATGATTGTGTCGTGGTTGCGACCGTTCGGCGGGAGATTGTCTGGGCCTGTAAGGCCGAGCGCCGCCCGCGCGGCGCTTCGCAGCACAAGGCTGCTCCTACATTTGTTTCGGGCCAATTACCCCAGCGTCATAGGCGCACGCCCCTTGGCATATGGCACGATATCGTGTTGTGAAAACAAGACGGTATCGCGCTGGCACAGGCGTTACTGGCCCGAAACAGA
>NZ_WJRS01000018.1:0-124164 GCF_028895205.1 Pseudomonas sp. ITEM 17296
GGAAGGTACCGCCAAGGGTGTGGAGTCACTGAATACTGGGAGGGAAACAGGGTACGGTGAGGTGCAGACGTTCTTTGGTAGGGATAGCCATGGTGTGGATCAAGTCTGCACGCTTTAAGACCATCTTCGAATTCAAGCGTATAGGTTTGCACATCAACTGGGCGGTGTGCCGTCAAGCGGCAATCCGCATGTCACGCTTTTCATTGCTCAAAGAAAGGAAAAGAAATCATGAGTCGACTCAATTGGTTTGAAGCTTCGCCTAGTGCAGCCAAGGCCCTTGGCGGGCTGCATCATTTCGTGACCACCGCGACAAATTTGCCAGCCCCGTTGATTCACCTGGTGTTTCTCAGGGTGTCTCAAATCAACGGCTGCGCCCATTGCATCGATCTGCACTCACGCGATCTGATCAAAGCAGGTATATCAGTGGACAAGGTGCTGTTAGTACCGGTATGGCATGAAGCGCACTATTTGTTCTCGGATCAGGAGCGCTCAGCATTGGCCTGGGCAGAAGAAGTCACGCGTGTAAGCGAGACACATGTATCCGACGGAGCTTATGCAGCAGCATCAACGATGTTTGCAGAAAAGGATCTTGTCGACCTGACAGCGGCTATTGCCGCAATGAACGCTTTCAACCGTATGGGCGTCAGCTTCCGACTAAAGCCTGCGGCTAGAGCTTGATGGCATAGACATTTAATATGTTAAAGCATACTTTAGTGATCACCTAGATCGTCTCCTACAGTCGGGCTCTGTCTGTTAGCTGTCTTTCGAGGGTAGCAATTTTGGGTCAACACCTAGCGGTCGCGAACTAATACTATCGATACAGTGTATGAAACGCCGGAATGTACATGGCGATGTTGACAATAGAGGCCCGTGCATAGGAGCGGGCCGCTCAGAGAGCAACTCCCGCCTCGTTCAGTTCTCCAGTTCGTCGTTGATGATCTTACCGTCGTGAGTATCAACCTGGAATTCGTACTGCTTGCCGTCAGCCTTGATGCGCTCGCCTTCCCAGTGACCATCGTCGGCCTCGATCTTGGTGATCTGCGTGTAGCCGGCACCTTTCAGCGTCGCCACAGCCTGATCTTTGTTCACCTTCCAGTCAGCACCGGGCGTATCAGCCCATGCGGAAGAAGCGCCCATAGCACCAACCAATGCAAGGCCGGTGAAAAGTCGAGTCATCGCTTTCATCATTAACATCCTTTTTGTTGTGAATGTGAACATGCGACCTGGCCCTAACGAGCCGGGTTCAGGCGAAGAGTTCGTGTAGAAATTTCATCCGCACCCAGCCCAAGGAGGTGGGGTATCAGCATTACGCGGTGGAAACCTCTATCTGAGACAATCCAAGCAAATCGGCTTGAGCCAGGATGTCGTCAGGCGATGAATCAGCTGCAGGCAGTACAAGGCTGTTTTCACTATCCCCGAAGTGCAGCACGATCAGGTGCATTGCAGCCTCATGACGTCTGAGCTCGTCCTGCTCCAACTCCAGTCGGTAACTCTTCGGCTCTTCAGCCAAGCGATATTGAATGTTGTACGTGGCCATGCTCACCTCAAGGTTTACGGGACTACGAAACCTGACCACCAGGACAACAATCTGTTCCTATGAGGATTGGGCCGCTGGGTTAATACCTGGTCATGTCTGCTACTCGACGATTTGCTGATCGAATGGGGCAAGCGACGAGAGATCCCTCGATAGCAGCGCAGCTGCTGTGGGCTTAAGCATGGTCGGGCTCAGCTGAGCCCACTCTACCCACCTGCAGGCCTCGATCCGCTTTCCTAAGACAACCCGGCAGCCATCAGGTACCTCAGTGGAAAAGAGGTGGTGGAGGATTTTCCCCACTTGGACGGTGCCAGTACCGTGCAGACCGGAGCAATGCAGCGATAGCTCACTCCAAAGCTCGCGCGCAGCTGCAACGATTGGCGCCTCACCTGCAGCGAGTGCCCCACTCGGAAACTTCCACTTGGCGCCCTTTCTGCGCACAAGCAGAACCTTGTCGTTGTGGGTACAGATAATAGTGGCTTTGGCTCTGACTGGGCGATGCTTGGATACGCTCATGACAAATCGCACCTCGATAACGCGCGACATCCTGAACGCTGATGTGACCTTCCATACGATGGATGACCTGACGGATTGAAGTTCAGTTCCGACCAGCATTTTGACGGCTCGAATTACTACCTGCTTTGGAATGTCTCGAAACGTTTGAAAGCTCCGGAGTAGAAAGGACGAGCTAGGCTTGCCGTATGGAGATGTGACGAGGGGCCAAGGATGCGACATCGAGGAGCAGTATTTTGGGCTTGGGCAGATCCTGCCTTGCAACACCATTCGCATCTGGAGTCGCTAGCTGACGGAGCTTGGCTAGACATCCAGGTTCGGCTATCTCGCACTGGCGATACTCAACTGTTTATCGGGATCTACGAGCAATCCGGCCTAGCACGTGTTGAGGAAGCCTATGCAAAGCGGCCAGGTGAGACAGTAACTCGAGCAATGGCGTGGGGCGCTCGCAGAGGTCGGGCACTCGCTGAAACAGGCTCTCAAAGCAAAGCAGGCACTGTTTAGGTCGAAGGAGGGAATCCCATGATTGATCCGATCATGCAGCTAGACGCTGAGTTAGAGTGGCTGGGTCAGATCGCAGACGAGCTCGAACGGGAGGTAGCTATCTGCCCTCTTACTCGGCCAACGCTGATCGCGTGGCTAACGGAGTGGGCAGCAAGGCCTGACGGAAAGGCAGGATTGAAGCGGGAGATCCCTCACCTTCCCCAGGCCTTGAAGTCGGCCTACGCAGAGTGGATTCATCACGGTGGGGGTCGCTGATATTACTGCCAGCGACCACCAATCCGTTGCCTAGGCTTTTACGCTACATGCTTCTCGGCAGGACGCTGCTCGGTCGCCAAGCATCTGGCTCTACCTACCCCCCATGCCAACGCGCGTGTCATCGACTCACCCGGGCGAGAGTCGTAAGCCTCTTCGTGAAGAGCCATCCCTGAGCCGGCATAGACGCCAATGAACAACTGCGTATGGCCCGTCCGCGACAGCCGCACCTGGATGTCCATGCTTGTGCCGTTGTCCAAAGTTTCATCGTGAGTTCTATGGTGGAGCGATGGTCAGCCCATTTCCAAAACACATCACCGCGAATCCGCATGCCGCCCTCCTACGACTTTAGTCTTATATGTGGGGTGCCTCTACCATAGCGCAGCGAAGCCGAATCGGCATAACCACCGAGCGGATTATGGATCCGAAATATGACGGGATGTGAATGGTGGAGAAGCAGAACCGAGCGGCTAATTGGCTTCGAGGTACCCCACCCTTTTAAAAGCCTTCTCAAGGTTGCTCCTGAGTGCCGACGTACACCACCTACCAACAGTAATCAGCGCTCCATGTGATCAGCCTGGCAGCATCCAGCTCCACCTGCCGTCCGCGCTTTCTCATCACAATTCTCGTCTCCGCCGCCAGATGCAGGCTCGCATCATCAGCGTTGGGTAGCTGAGTTTCCCGAGCTGAACCAGCTTGACTGTGCACCGTGATTTGCCGCGAGCGCAGTGCTTCATAGGCAGTGCGCAACAAGCGCCGAGCGAGACCTCGGTCTTTCGCTGAGCCTGCATCGCTTCCTATGACCAGACAGGCCGCCGCGAATACCTCGGCAATCAACTGCTCAGCCTGATCTTGGTTCTGATGTGGCATGGCATCTTCTTCCGTTTTCCGAGGAGAGCTTTGTGTTGCTTTGATGAGACAACTGACAAAGATTTTAGAGGGCAAACCTCCGCTACCTCCGTTTGTGAATCTGCATTGCCGGCCCCGCTTGGCCTGGTCTCATAGAGAAAACGACCAACGAGGCAGCATTTTGTTCGCTCGAAACGACTTCCTAACCTGCAAGGAGTGTCAGTAGTGGACTGCAAGATCTTGCCCTTTCGATTGTCTCGGCGGCACTATCATTCTCTTGGAGCCAACGCCTCTTGGCCGAGCGGAGAATCGATCCATGGACATTCAGCGCAGGAACAACGTCAGAGTCCATGGCGAAGGTACTTCGACTTTGGTCTTCTCTCACGGCTTCGGCTGCGATCAGACTATGTGGCATTACCTGTTCCAGCACTTCACCAACCGCTTCCGTGTAGTGTTGTATGACTTGGTCGGCGCAGGCAGATCAGATCTGGATGCGTATGAAAGTGGGAAATACGATTCACTGGCCGCTTACGCACAAGACCTGAACGACGTCATAGATCACTTTGGGCGCGTCCCTGTAATCGTTGTCGGCCACTCGGTGAGTGCGATGATCGGCGCACTAGCCGACCGTCTTTCCCCGAATCGCATAGCCGCTCATGTCATGGTTGGGCCCTCTCCGTGCTATATCGATTCTGATGGCTATGTGGGTGGGTTCAAGCTCGAAGACATTCACTCGCTCCTTCACACCTTGGACAGCAACTATCTGGGATGGTCGAGCGCGATGGCCCCTACCATCATGGGTTCACCAGGGCAGCCAGCCCTAGGCGACGAGCTTACAAATAGTTTCTGCCGCACAGATCCGGAGATCGCGAAGCAATTTGCTCGGCTGACCTTCTTATCCGACAACCGCGAAGACATCGCCGGGCTGGATACACCGACGCTCATCCTGCAGTCTTCCGATGACATGATTGCGCCGTTAACCGTGGGCGAGTACATGCATGCACAGTTGCCCAATAGTGTCCTTCATCTCGTAAATAACGTGGGGCATTGCCCGCACATGAGCGCTCCAGAAGCGTGTGCGGAAGCCATGGACAACTTCCTTCAGCCCTGGGTAAGCAAAGATGTCGATTGATAAGCCTCCGGCTCCCGACTTCGAGGATCTTTTCGACGGTGCCCCTTGTGGCCTGGTTGTCACCGACGAAGACGGCACCATCCTGCGCAGCAATCGGATTTTCAGCCTTTGGATGGGCATCAGCCAAGAAGCTCTTACCCAGCGTAGGTTTCAAGATCTCCTGACAATGGGCGGAAAAATCTTCCATCAGAGCCACTGGGCGCCACTAATGCGCATGCAGGGCTCCGTTGCAGAGGTAAAACTTGACCTCAAAAACGCGAGCGAGCAGACAGTCTGCCATGCTGCTCAATGGCGTGAGGCGCGAGCATGCCGATGGCGTTTATTACGAACTGGCGCTGTTCGGGACGACTGATCGGGACAACTATGAGCGCGAGATTGTGGAGTCACGCCAACGCGCCGAAAAGCTGCTATGGGAAAAAACAAGCGCAGAGGCAGCTTTACTGCAGGCAAAGGTGGAGCTAGATCACGCTTATGAAAAATCCCAACAGAGGGCTTTCTTTGCTGAACAAATGGTCGCTATCGCAAGCCATGACCTCAAGAATCCCCTCACCGCGATCAAAATGGCCGCAGACCTCTTGGTAAGAGGAGCACGTTCTCCAAGAGACACAGAATTACTGGGCCAAATCAGCCAGTCATCCGAGCGTGCTCAGCGGATGATCGCAGATCTTTTGGACTTTGCATTGGCTAGGGTAGGTCGTGGAATCGGCATCACGCGAAGGACAGTTAATCTGTACATGGTCATTGAGCGAAGCGTAGACGAGCTACGTGTAGCCTTCCCCCAGGCAAGAATGATCCATGAGCAGGTAGGGGTAGGTTTGGCAGAGGTCGACTCTGACAGAATGCATCAGATTGTTGGAAACTTGGTGGCTAACAGTGTGGCTTACGGGGATCTTGACCAGCCCATAAAAGTCACGTCTACCCTGCAGGGGGATATAGCCATGCTATCGGTTCATAACCTGGGTAACGCTATACCCGAATCTTCGCTGGGTACCCTCTTTGAACCGATGACGAGAGTGAGCGACCTGGACACAGATCTTAGAAGCGTAGGTCTGGGCTTGTTCATCGTCAGGGAAATAGCCAAGGCCCATGGCGGCGATGTGGCCGTCAACTCCACGAACGAAATGGGTACGTCATTTTGTGTGAGTTTCCCCGTACCGGTACTCCGCCCCCAATAGACGCACCACCCTGCTAAACACCTGGTCGGCGCTTCTCCTCTCGGATGAGCTGTTAGCCGACCTCAGACACTCCCAGCAGCGTCCGTTGAATTCGTATCGGGTGGATTATTGCGGTTGGTGCATTCGTACTCAGCGTCGGCACGTGTCGGCAGACGCAGGATCAGCCGCGTTTTCTCTTGGTTATCATAAAGATCGAACCCCACCTCCAATGCACGCGGGAAGCCAATACGCCTAGGAAAATGCTCTTTTCCAGCAGGGAAAGCGGGAACCACAACGAAGCGCTTCAGCATGGCCACCCTCAACCTACAGTTCTTTAGCATTAATCTTCCTGTAGGAAGAATGTCTGCAATTCAAAGTTCATTTTCTTTGGTGAGGCGGCGTGGATGAAGGCCACGGACAGCTACCGGACTCACCAGATATCCGACGGCAACAACACCTACGCGATGACAACCCAAAAGGCCGATTTAAGGGCAATAGCCGTGACTCGAGATGCCATTTTGGTGGCCACCGCCGACTATCGCTTTCCAATACCCTCGAGCATTGAATGGGGTTAATCTCTCGCCGCTTTTGCGCATCCCCCTCACCGACCGGATTTCTGGAGTAGCTATACGTGGAATGCTGCAACATTGGTGCTGCCGCAATACTGGCTTGGCGTAACCGTTTTTTGAGGGCAGGTTCACTCGGGGAGGATGAATACGAGAGTGCGTGCCGTAGCGCTGAAGATCTGGAATTATCCGGGATGATCAGTCGTAGACAATGGGTTCATCTGGTGAGGCAAAGCCAACGCTGCGCTTCTCAACTTTGATGAGACCCGAGCGGCCTGACAAGCCATCCACTGTAGCAGAATAATGAACGGGAGCGAGGTTCACGAGCCAAATACCTAAACCAGTCACAGCATGACTAAATAGGTAGAAACCCATGGCTGAACCAAAGGAAACCACCGATCTCCCCCTTGATCCCTATGTTGATCCAATACCGCACAACCCTGGAGAACCCGTCCCGCAACCTGAAACTGAGGCTCCTGATTGGCCCGAGGGTCAGGTACCCCCAGAGGAGCAATCTGATGGTTGAGCTGTCACGCTAGTCTATCGGTCGCTGCCAGTCAGGCGCCTCTCCCACACCGATAACAAGCTCGCACTTCATCTTCCTCCCCGCTGAGCAGCCGGGAGAAGCGCCGACTCTACAGCAGGCCACCGTGAGCCGTCCGGCTGTCACCGCGCTCAAAGCAGTAATGACTACCATCGGACTTGTTGGTCTGAACTTTGCCGACTGTCATGGCTTCCCCTGCATACCTATCACGGAAATATGCGACTGCAGGAGCTGGCCACCAATGAGAGCACTGACCTACCACGGAGCAAACGACGTCAGGGTCGATAACGTTCCTGATCCCATCCTCGAGGAAGCAGACGACATCATCCTCAGGGTCACCGCCACAGCCATTTGCGGCTCTGACTTGCATCTCTACCGAGGCAAAATTCCAGAAACCGAAGCGGGTGATATCTTCGGCCATGAGTTCATGGGGATCGTTGAAGACACCGGCAGCGCCGTCACTAATCTGCAGATCGGCGACCGGGTGGTGATTCCCTTCGTTATCGCTTGTGGCAACTGCTTCTTCTGTCAGCACGATCTGTTTGCCGCCTGCGAAACCACCAACACTGGGCGCGGCTCAATCATCAACAAGAAGGGCATTCCGCCAGGCGCCGCGCTGTTTGGATACAGCCATCTCTATGGCGGTATCCCTGGCGGTCAAGCTGACTACGTCAGAGTACCCAAAGGTAACGTCGGCCCGTTCAAAGTCCCTACCGACCTCGCCGATGACAAGGTGCTTTTCCTGTCCGATATTCTGCCCACCGCGTGGCAAGCGGTCATCAATGCCGAGATTGGCCAGGGTTCATCGGTGGCCATCTATGGCGCCGGGCCGGTGGGGTTGCTGAGTGCCGCCTGTGCACGAATGCTCGGTGCGCAGACCATTTTCATGGTCGATGACAACGATTACCGACTGGCATATGCCCGGGACGCTTATGGGGTTGTCCCCATCAACTTCGAGAAGGACGACGATCCTGCAGACAGCATCATCCGTCAGACGCCAGGCATGCGCGGCGTTGACGCGGTGATCGACGCGGTCGGCTTCGAGGCCAAAGGCAGCACTGCCGAAACGGTGATGACGGCACTGAAGATTGAAGGCAGCAGTGGCAAAGCGCTGCGCCAGAGCATTGCTGCCGTGCGTCGTGGCGGCGTTGTCAGCGTCCCGGGTGTGTACGCCGGCTTTATCCATGCATTCATGTTCGGCGATGCCTTCGACAAGGGACTTACCTTCAAGATGGGCCAGACCCATGTTCAGAAATACCTACCCGAACTGCTGGAGCACATCGAAGCAGGACGCCTGCAACCGGAACTAATCGTCACCCACCGCCTGGCACTCGAAGAAGCGGCCATGGGCTACAAGATGTTCGATCAAAAGCAAGATAACTGCCGCAAGGTCATCCTGGTGCCAGGCGCTGCGGCGGGCACCCTAGGCCCTGACTACGTGTAGAGGAGCCAAGGTCATGAACGGTCTCGCCAGTTACTTCTGGATTGCCGTGGCGGCAATTCTCTTACTCATCGACCTGTGGGCCATCGTGAGCGTATTCAGGAGCGACAAGACGGATGCGGTCAAGGCCGCCTGGGCGCTGCTGATCGTGGCGCTACCGCTTGTTGGACTGGGTATCTGGGGCGTTGCTGGCCCGCGAGGCATCAAGCGAGGCTCTGGGCCCACTTCAGACGAGCACAGTAAAGGCTGACATTTCTGAGCACCACCTATAGGGGGTTGCAACATGATTGATCAAGCGACAGGCATGAAATTAGGCGAACGCTACAGCGTAGAGAACGTCGAGCGCGCCCATCAATTTCCCGGTTTCTTTCTGGATGGAAAATACTACCTTGGCCCTGAACTGCTGACGGCTGTCGGCTGGCTCGAAGGGACAAAGTTCATCTATGACAGCCTGGATGCGCAAGGCGAGCCAGTCTTCCCGGATCGAGTGGCAGGTACCATCGAGGGGCTGAAATTAGTGCTGATTGACGGCACCGCCCTTAAGCTTTCGAGGATAGAAGCCAGTTCCATCCTCGCGTCTGCGACTAACGAGCCGGAGCAAGATTCACCGCCAGCCGAGCAGTCACGCCCAGCACCGACAAAAGGCCCGTTGCGCGGCAAAGTGGTGGTCATCACCGGCGCTTCAAGCGGCATAGGCAGGGCCGCCGCGCATGCGTTTGCCTGCAAAGGTGCTCGCCTGGTGCTGGCCGCACGCGATGAAGAAGCGCTGTTCGATGTTTTGGACGAGTGTACCGATTGCGGGACGGACGCCGTGGCAATCACCACCGACATGACCCGCAGCGACCAGGTGCAAGCGCTGGCCGTGCAGGCAGCCGCATTTGGTCAGGGAAGGATCGATATCTGGGTCAACAACGCCGGCGTTGGCGCAGTCGGCAATTTCGAGGACACGCCATTGGAGGCCCATGAGCAGGTCATTCAGACCGACCTGGTCGGTTACCTGCGTGGCGCCCATGTGGCCCTGCCGTACTTCAAGGCTCAACGCAGCGGCACTCTGATCAACACGCTGTCACTGGGAAGTTGGATTGCCCAGCCCTATGCGGCGGCCTACTCGGCAAGCAAATTCGGCCTGCGTGGCCTGACCGACGCACTGCGGGGAGAGCTGACGGAATTTCCCGAAATCCATGTCTGCGACATCTACCCCGCGGTCATGGACACGCCGGGGTTCAGAGATGGTGGCAACTACACTGGCCACGCCCTGACCCCGCCTGGGCCGATCTACGATGCCGAGTTGGTGGCAAAGGCCATGGTGGCATGCGCTATTTCCCCTCGTGCGCACACTACAGTCGGCGCCGCCGCCCGCGTCGCCCATCTGGCCAGCTTCCTGGTTCCAGGACTACCGCTGCTTTCCGGATGGCTGACACGCTGGGGCTTAAACCGCAGTCCCAGTGCAGCGATTTCATCGGGCAATCTGTTCGAGCCACCCAGTAGCCGACGCAGCGTGGACGGCGGCTGGCGAAACCGCAAAGACAACAAGCCGTTGTTAGTGAGTGCGGCAGTCCTCGGCATCATTGCCGGGTTAGTCATTACCCGCACGCAACGGCGGCGCCGCTGATTTGAACCACTCAGCATCGCGCAGGAACTTTGCCTGCTGGTGCCGGCCCCTATATGAGTTCTATCGGTACGAGGAGAAGAACGATGAGTGCACAACTGAACGGCAAGCGCGTGGCCTTTCTGGTCACCGATGGCTTCGAGCAAGTAGAGCTGACGGGCCCGCGTGAAGCCTTGGAAAACAGCGGTGCGGTGGTCGATATTCTAGGCGAAAAGGAAGGTGTGGTTCGTGGCTGGAACCATGACAAGCCCGGCGACGAATTCGCAGTTGATGCGACATTCGACGGTGCCGACCTCAACCTCTACGACGCATTGGTGCTGCCTGGGGGCGTGCAGAATTCCGACACCATCCGCCTGATCCACGGTGCGCAAAAGCTGGTGAAGAGCCATGACGCGGCTGGCAAGCCGCTGGCCGTCATCTGTCACGGTGCCTGGCTGCTGGTGTCCAGTGGTTTGGCCAAGGGCAAACGGATGACCAGCTACAAGACACTGCAGGACGACATTCGTAATGCGGGTGGCAATTGGGTGGATGAGCAGGTGGTGGTGGACGGCAACCTGATCACCAGCCGCCAGCCCGACGATATTCCGGCCTTTAATGAGCAGTTGATCAAGGCATTGGCCGGCTGATTTCGCGTTCGAAACTGCAGGAGCTTTCACCATGAGCGAGTACCCTACCCCTCCATTCCCGTCGCAACCGCAAAGCGTTCCAGGCTCACTACGCAAGATGGAGCCCTATCCAGACTGTGGTGAGCAGACCTACACCGGCAACAATCGGCTGGAAGGCAAAATCGCCTTGATCACCGGCGGCGATAGCGGCATCGGGCGCGCAGTTGCTATTGCCTATGCTCGGGAGGGCGCTGACATTGCCATTTCCTACCTGGATGAACACGAAGATGCGCAAGAAACCGCGCGCTGGGTTGAGGCTGCTGGCCGCCAATGCCTGTTGCTGCCAGGCGACCTAGCGCAGAAACAGCACTGCTTTGACATCGTCGACAAGACCGTGGAGCAGTTTGGTCGTATCGATATTCTGGTCAACAATGCCGCGTTCCAGATGGCTCATGAGGGCCTGGAAGAGATTGACGATGATGAATGGGTAAAGACCTTCGATACCAACATCACCGCCATTTTCCGGATTTGCCAGCGCGCGTTACCCTCAATGCCCAAAGGCGGTTCGATCATCAACACCAGCTCCGTCAACTCTGACGACCCATCACCCAGCCTGTTGGCATATGCCGCCACTAAGGGAGCCATTGCCAATTTCACTGCGGGCCTGGCTCAATCACTTGGCAAGAAAGGCATTCGGGTCAATAGCGTGGCGCCCGGCCCGATCTGGACACCGTTGATTCCTGCCACTATGCCCGATGAAGCCGTCAGGAACTTCGGTTCGAGCTACCCGATGGGGCGGCCAGGACAACCTGTGGAAGTAGCGCCAATCTACGTCCTGTTGGGATCCGATGAAGCGAGTTACATCTCGGGCTCACGATATGGAGTAACCGGCGGCAAACCCATCCTCTGAAGGTATTCCTGAGGCCAGATATCACTGGCCTCAGTGCTTCTTCTCCCCTTCATGCCGCGCTGTTTTCTGCGCGGTCGAGTCATGATCAGTGCCTGACGAGCCATCCGGTCGATGCGCATCGTTGTCGCGTTCTTCTTCACCCTGAGTTTTTGACGGGGCCTGCGGTTTATGCCCGGCGTCGGTGTGCTTTTTCATGGCCTACCCTACCCTTATCAAATAGCGGTTCGGAGCATGGCTCCGTGTTCCCTACAGTGATGTCAGCACGAGCATTAAAGTTCAGGTTAAGAAACCAAGCGAACCTACGCTAAACCGGTGAACCATTTACCTGACGGATACGTCCACCGCAAAAGAACAACGAGTCGACACCAAGATGGCAAGTGACCCCGTACTGGCCGTGCTCGGCTATCTCAAAGACCACCACCTGGTACTCACCACTGCCGAGTCATGTACAGCAGGCTGCATGGTCGCTTTGCTGGCGGCCTTCCCTGGTACTGGCGAGGTACTGGAAAGCGGCTATGTCGTGTATTCGCCTACCGCCAAGAAGCGTCTGCTAGGGGTAAGTCCGGAAACCATCGAACGGTACGGGCTGACCAGCGAGCCAGTTGCCTGGGAAATGGCGCTAGGGGCATTGAAGGACAGCGATGCCAACGTCGTTATTGCAACGACCGGTGTAGCCGGGCCTGGCCCAGCATCCGGGGTTTTACCCGGCACGCTGTGCTTCGCGTGGGCGTTCGCCGGCGAGCCGATTGCCGTGTTTACCCGAACCCAGCGTTTTTTGGGTGAGCGAGCGCAGGTCATGCATGACGGCGCCGTCTATGGGCTCACCCGCCTGATCCATTATCACGAGCGCTGGCTACGTGGGGAGCGCGCCTGAGGGCTAAAAATGTGACGGATGATGAACTGGTGTCCAGGCAGCACCCTGTCCAGGAAGACATGGCCATGCAACAGCGCGTTTGGCGCTTCGAACGCGTGGGTTGGTACGTGCTGGTGGTCATTGTCTTACTTGGGTTGGCCGGCGTCTTCGGCAACGGCCCGCTCAGCAATGCCCAGGTCACAAGCGCAGATGGCCGTTTGCATGTCGAGTATCAACGCCTCAGCCGTAGCGGCACGACTGACTCCCTGCGCATCACGGTTCGCGGTAGCGCCCGAGAACCCATCATGGTGCTACTCGATGGTTCACTACTGCGCGAAGCCAGTATCGAAACCCTGCAACCCCAACCACAAGCCTCGCTCTCACAGGGCAAGGCCATTCTGCTGCAACTGGGTACCAGCGAGGATGGTATTGCCACGCTCTACCTCACCGTGCGCAGCGAGTCTGTGGGCACCCTTGAAGGTATCGTGCGTGCAGGCCCATCCAGCGCTGTCCACTTCACCACTTTCCTATTCCCTTGAGGAGCGAGTGATGGATTCGATCCTCCGCGCAGCCGGCATGTACGTCGCATTGATGCTGTTGTTTCGCGTCGCCGGCAGACGCTCACTGGCCGACCTGACCACCTTTGACTTCGTCCTGTTACTGATCATCGGCGAAGCGACCCAGCAGGCTTTGCTGGGCGATGACTTTTCCTTCACCAACGCCATGTTGGTCATTGCGACGCTGATAGTGCTGGATGTCGGGCTGTCGCTCGCAAAACTTAATTCCAAGCCCTTGGCGCGGCTGCTGGACGGCCACGCAACGCTAGTCGTCGAGCATGGCCGATTTCTTCACCATCGCATGCGTAGAGTTCGGCTCACGGAAGACGACATCCTCGAATCGGCCCGGGACAGCCAAGGGCTCGAAAAAGTAGAGCAGATCAAATTTGCCATCGTCGAGCGCAATGGGAAGATTTCGATCATACCCGACGAGTGAGTACGCTCTTATGCCTGCGCTGATTTAAGTGACGAGGATGGCATGATGAGGTTCGATAGCGGGGATGGACACACAACTGCGCCGGGTCGTGAGCCACTTCCGCATCCGTAGGGTGTCGAAGATTTGCCCCTCTTCCATCATCACCAGAACGAGCGTTTGGGACATGCGATAGCTCCCGCACTGCGAGCAATGGCGCTCCTCCCAACCCGCAACACATTCAACGGACTCAGCATTTCCGGCGCAAATCAGACAAGTCATGAAGCCTCCTTTTGCTGTTGTTAGTAGGAGGGTTGAAGTCAGGCGACTGGCGCCTGTGACGCTATTGAGAGTTCGATGGCCATTTGAAATTCCCTTTATTGTGAATCCGTGAAAAGCGCGCGAGCTGGAAACTGAGACGAACTCTGCATTCGACGGCTATGTCCGAACAGGACAACCTACCTCGGATGCGTCGCGTGGCAATTACATCGGTCGATGGATGGCAACACGGGGAGCCTCAGCGGGATGAAGGCGGCTGGTTGTTGCTGGAGGAGTACGGAGCGCTCGGCGATGGGCGCTCTGTAGCCTTGATTGGCCTGGATGGATCCATCGACTGGTGGTGTGTCCCCCATATGGATTCGCCTCCGCTGTTCGACCGATTACTCGCGCCCCATTCAGGTGGGTTCTTTTCCATTACGCCTTGCGAAAACTACCGCGCAGAACGCCGTTACCTTCCAGACAGTAATGTACTGGAGACACTGTTCGTCACGCCCAGTGGCCGGGCCCGGCTGACCGAGTCACTCAACAGCGGGCCAGCGGGCCGTTTGCCATGGGCAGAACTCGCCAGACGCATTGAGGGTATCGAAGGGCAAGTCGATTTCAACATCGCCATCGACTTTGGCACCCAAGCCGACACCGTCAGCCCCTACCTTGCACCGAACGACAACGGCTGCGTTTTCCATGCCGGACACATACTCGGTATGTTCATCCACGACGCCCAGGTGCGTATTGATCGCAAGGACGATATGGGCGTCAGGGCATTCGTCAGCGTTGGCCAAGGACAAAGAACCGTACTGGCTATCGTCGCGGGACGGGATGAGCCGTTGGTGCTTCCCCCGCTCGAACTCATCGACGAACGTATCGATGGCTCCCACCGTGAGTGGCAGCAATGGTCGAAAGGCCTGATCTACGACGGCCCGTTCAAATCGCTGGTTGTCCGCAATGCGCTGGCATTGAAGCTTCTGCTGTCCTCACCGAGCGGCGCGATCATGGCGGCAGGCACCTCGTCACTGCCTGAGCGAATAGGCGGGAACAAGAACTTCGATTACCGCTTCGCCTGGATCCGGGATGCCGGCTATACCATCGAAGCCTTCCTCGCTATCGGCGCGCAGCCTGAGGCCAAGGCAGCCTTCACCTGGCTGCTGAATCGGCTAGGTGAACATGGCCCACGTGTGTTTTATACACTCGACGGTGCAATCGGAGAGTGCACCCACCCGGTAGACCTGCCGGGTTACAAAAACTCGCCACCGGTGGTGGGTAACGACGCTCGCGACCAGCTCCAGCATGGAGTATTCGGCGACATATTCGAGACCGCCCGCTGCTTTATCGACAGCGGCAATATCCTCGATGCGACCAGCGCGATGATCCTCTCTGGGCTGGCCGATCAATGCGCCGACAGCTGGAGGCAGGCCGACGCCGGTATCTGGGAGCTACACGAGAAACGGCATTACACCTTGTCCAAGATCAGCTGCTGGCAGGCGCTGAGTCGGGCCATAGAGTTGGCAGATGGCGGCCACCTGCCGACCACCTGCCGTGAACGGTGGCACCGGGAGCGTCAGCGTATCCAGGCGTGGGTAGAGGAACATTGCTGGAACGAGAAACGCCAAGCCTACGTGTTCTACGCGGGCAGCGACCGCCTGGATGCGTCCATCGCACTCGCAGTGCGTTTCGGCTATCCCTCGCGGCCACGCCTGGATAGCACCCTCGAAGCCATACAGGCGGAATTGGGGACAGGGCCCTTTCACTACCGATTCAGTCAGGCCAGTGAAGAGGAAGGTTGCTTCCTGGCCTGTACTTTCTGGCTCATCGAAGCTTGGGCATTGATAGGTCAATGCGACCGCGCAGAAGACGCCTTCCACCGTGCGGTGAACGGCCTTGATCACGGCGTCGGCATTTACTCCGAAATGGTTGATCCAGCCACCGGTCAGTTTCTTGGCAATCTGCCGCAGGGCTTGACCCATCTCGCGGCATTGCGCGCCGCACTGGCGATAGGGGGGCAAGGGCCAGAGCGCTAAAACAGATCTGCCCTACGCATCATCATTGAACCCTGCCGTTGTCGGCCACTCAACTCCTAGGAAGTCAGTATTTATCCACCCATGACGAGGTGCCTCCATGAATGCTATCGATCTGCTGATTCAAGACCATAAAGTGGTCAAGAAACTGCTGGAAGAACTCTCATCGACCACTGAACGTGCCGTTAAAAAACGCGCTGAATTGCTGCAACGCATCGAACAGGAGCTGCAAATCCACACCGCGTTGGAAGAGAACATTCTCTATCCAGCGATCAAGGAAGCCGGTGGTAAAGAGGAGGCCAAGATGTATTACGAGGCCAAAGAAGAACACCGCACAGTGGACTCACTGGTGCTCCCTGACCTGCTTAATACCAAAACAGGAACGCTCGAATTCGCCGGTCGAGTGAAGGTGATGAAGGAGCTGCTTGAGCATCACATCGAGGAAGAGGAAGGTGAGCTCTTCCCAACCGCGAAGAAGCTTCTCGGTAAAGACCAATTGGAGGCGCTGGGACAAGCCATGGAGATCCACAAAAAAGTGCTGAAGAGCGAGCAGCGTGCCGCTTGATTCAAACCCGCGTTGCCGGATCAACGATCTGGCAATTGCGTCATGAATTGACGATTGGAACAGGGGCTGATGGAGAACTGGATTGAATTGCTGGAGTGGCCTGCCATGGCGGTCACGGTATTGGCAGCCTGGTGTATCGGTTCGCACCGTCCTAGACGACGCATGGTAGGTTTCTGCTGCTTCATCGCCAGCAACCTGCTGTGGTCAGTGTGGGGCTGGCAGGCTGAAGCTTGGGCACTGATTGTGCTGCAAGTAGCGCTGTTCCTCATGAATTTGAGGGGCTGGAGGAAGAACAGCATATCCAAAGAGATGGGTAGCCTATACGACGGGAACTCAGGGGGTCGATGATGCATGAAGCATGATTACCTCGAATACGGTTCCATCCTCGCCAGATGAGCTGACCTGGATTTTGCCCCCATGGCTGGCCACTATCTCCGCTGCGATGAATAACCCTAGGCCCAGGCCCGCTGACACGCCCCTATCACCCGCAGCGTAGCTCGAATAACGACCCTCCGGCTTGAAGAGATGTGGCATGGCCTCAGTGGGAATGACCTCTCCCCAATTATGGACACTAACGCACGGATCACCTTCATGGTCAAAGACCTTCACATGGATCGGGAGGGCTGGATCACCATGGCAGATAGCGTTTCTAATCAAATTCGAGAAGACTTGGGCCATCCGTGCCGGGTCGAATAGCCCTGTGATGACCGCCTGTTCACTCAAAACAATCCTGGCCTCGGGGAAGGCAGTGCGCAGTTCATTGATAACCGAGTGACAGATCGCATTCAGCTCAGCTGGTTCTAACTGTCCTGGAATGCCGGTGCCGATGTTGCAGCGAGCAAGATCAAGCAGATCGTTCACCATGTTGTTGGCACGTTGGGCGCTCGTACAGATTTGGGCTGCCAGCACCCTCCCTTTCTCATCTAAGCCTTCTTGGCGGAGGATCAAGCCGCCCGCCATAAGCACCGCACCCAAAGGGGAGCGCAGATCATGGCTCAGCACAGCGAGTAGCATCTTACGGGTTGATTCCAGGGCGGATCCGTAGGCTGCGATTGACTCTACGAGGGCTTGGTCTATCGCTTCGTTGAAGCGGATCATGTCTCGAACATGGTGCTCTTCTTCAAACATCTCTTGCGCAAGCCAGTGCGATAGGACGCTGGAGCGTAGCGCTCGGTACTCTGAGACCATTTGATCCAGTGAGAAACCGGCAACCAAGCGCGTCAGTGCATGCGTCTGGGCAGCAGTCTCACTGGTATTTAGGGGGCCCCGGCCCTTAGCCTTTTCCGCTTGTTCTCGTGTGGTCTGCTCTTTGCACAAATCGGCGGCGATCGTTCGAAGAATCTTCTCTGCATGATTCCTAAGCCCGGTTGCATCGAGATCCGGCTGTTTAGTCTCTACCGATCGGGCAAAGTCTTCCCATGCCTGGAGAATACGTTCCATGCTGTTTTCGATGAAATCGTGCAGTCGCATAGCAGTCTTGATGCTCGCCGGTTAGACATCCCTCCAGATTAGCCCAAGCCGTAAGCCGGCATAGCAACAGGTTGTGAACCTTCTGTCTGTCTTTTGCAACGACTCGCTATAAGCCACACCTAATGAGAACAGTCAGGAGTAGATGCTATGGCGAGTCGCGTGCTGATCGTCGAGGATGACGATGTGCTGAGGTGGCTGATGACGGAAGCCATTACGCATCTGGGGTATGAAGCGACCGGGTGCATCAGCGCTGATGCAGCTTTGCCGAAGCTGCAAGTTGATGATTCATTTGATTTAGTGATAACCGACGTTATGATGCCAGGACAATGTGATGGTATCGGTTTAGCTAAAGCTATCTGGTCAACGAGCCCTGACTTTCCAATTATAATCGTGTCCGGCAATACGGTTCTACCTTCTGGCTTTTTACCAGCCAATGGGCGGTTCATTGCTAAACCTTGCACATTTGAGACGCTCAACCAAACGATGCTTGAGCTGTTCTCACTCCGCTGATGCTCAACCAGAAAAACTACGTCGTATGAAAGCATGCTGCACAAACGCGCTTACTATTCATGCGCCGAATATTTTCATCAGAAATCAGACAAATAAAATGAATGGACGAGAGAAGATGAATGTCTCAAATATGAAGGATCGAAATAGCTCTCTACATCAGGTTTGGCCCGCTAAAGCGGGCCTTTTTTTGCGTTCAATTCATCGCTCGCGTATTTTCATAAATACCAATTTGATGAATGAAGAACGCTTTCTTTCCCGAAGTAAGTGCTCCGCATTGCTCCAATTCAACAATTGTTGCTATTAAGCGCCTCGCTGCACCAGGGCGATTATCAATCCAGTCAGTCAAGCCCGAAACGAATGTCTGACCAATTACCTCTGGATGTATAATTTTGTCATAGGCTATCGAATCGACAAAAATAGCGCGTAAGATTTCGATATCGCGAGAACTACTAGGGTGTATTGGCGGTGCATTTGCAGGCAGATCATCGAGCGTCATAATTCCTCTCCTACTCTATACAACCATCCTACTGCAGATACGCAAAGCCGGGTGAGCAATTAAAGAGTTCGAGACCGACGGCCTATTTTCTAGGAAAAAAAGCCCAGCAAAATGCGCTGAGCTTTCCCACCCTGCGACTTACTTTTCTAGAGTAGCCGCCTGATTCCCCCCTTCTTCGGCAATCGCTGAAAGCTTCTCATCGGCAGATTTTTCTTCCACCAGTGTGTCCGCCAGCAGCTGAGCCGCCTCCTTCATTCGCAGGTGTTTAGCCATCGCGATAAGCGTGCCATAGGCAGCGATCTCGTAATGCTCAACCTTCTGTGCAGCACCAATGAGTGCAGCATCTAATACAGCACCCTTTTCAATTTCGTCCAGGAGTTCCTTACTCTCCTCAATCAGGCCCTCCATGGCGACGCACTTCATTCTCTTGAGCTTCAAGCCTGCAATCTCAACCAGCTGGTCAATTCGCTCGATCTGACCCTGCGTTTCCTCCAGGTGAGAAAGGAAGGCTTCAGCAAGTAGTGGATTGGTGGAGGCGCGCGCCAAACGAGGCAGGGCCTTGGTGATCTGCTTCTCGGCGCTATACACATCCGACAGCTCGTGAATGAACAAATCTTCAACGCTTTTACGTGCAGGCATGAGTATTTCCTCAGAATAACTACTATCGGTTATGAATGCTTTCCGTGGGTATCTGGTAGGCGTGGCGGCTCGGGCAGATCGTTTGGAAGCAGTGTCCCTACGCCGAAGACCACCATGGCCATGCGGATTCGCAATGCCCTGCACGCCAGGCGCGAGTCCATTTCAAACTCCATCAAGGCCCTGCGCATTGCAAACTCAGCGCCCTTGCCTTTCATGGCCTGACCGGCCTGTTTTGATGTACGCATCGGAACTACTCGCTGTCGCGCCCCTGCACCAATCCCGACCCTAGGTCAGCGCCGGTAATCGGATTACTGTCCGGCTGTGAGGTCGTGCGTACCTTCATGGCCTCAACCGCTTCAAACTCCATTTCGGAGAGGGTTACCGAAGCGCTGCCATCCCCACCGTCTACCGCTGGGGCGGGATCCTCGACGTAATCCCACTCGCTGCCTTCGTTCCATGGGCCGCGCACATTAGGTTCACCCGACATGTTGAAGTACTTGTTGGTGAACTCAGGCATTCCAGGGAGCTTGCCTTGTGGGAAATTGGGCTGGATGGCGTGAAGCGCTTTTTCGAATGAGAGCTGATGGGCGATTTCGCGTGTCATCAAGAAGCCAAGCGCTTCCCTGACGCCTGGATCATCTGTCACGTTCATCAACCGCTCGTAGACGATTTTGGCGCGCGCTTCAGCGGCGATGTTCGAGCGGAAATCTGCAGTCGGCTCACCGATGGTGTCTACATACGCAGCACTCCAAGGCACGCCGGCAGAGTTGGTCAGTGGTGCACCGCCGCCATACAGGATGCTGGTGATATGCGAGTCATTACCGGCGCCGTTGATGGCACGGTAAAGCTCACCCTCTTCTTCACCCCCTTCTGCCAGCCGTCCTTTGGCCCCTTTATTGAGCATGACGATAATCGAGCCCACGATCTCCAGATGGCTCAGTTCCTCCGTTGCAATGTCCATGAGCAGGTCTTTACGGCCAGCATCGTCTTCCGCCAGCGCCTGGGTGAAATATCGGCTCGCTGCTGCCAACTCCCCTTGCGCGCCACCAAATTGCTCCAGCAGTAAATTGGCCAGACCAGGATTAGGCTGAGCAACGCGCACCGTATACTGTAAACGTTTGTTATGAATGAACATATTATGCCTCCACGGCAAATACAGCGCCGCAAATACGATTATTTGCCGTGCGTTATTATGGGAGCTAATACGTGAAGGAAATGTGCGGACAAAAACCCGAAAAGCAGACGAGCGGAACAATTACTGTAGATTAAATTTCATAACGAATGGGGTCGTGTAATTTGGCGCACAAGAATCAACGACCATCACCGCATTTGAAAACTAGATCAATCTTAGCCATAACTTCCAAACGAAACTGATTAGTCAACTCCTCTTTCCAACAATCGGAGCATACTAATTAAGCTAGCGCATCAGGATCGTGGCTTGAGCAATCAGTCCGCCAGAGGGCCGGTAGTTAAACATCAAGCTTCAGTGCAATCCCTTTCACTGTGGAACTTACTTCGCCTAGTTATTGAGCGGCTCTGAGACGGGCGAGCGGGCTAATAGCGGTTATCGAACCGGCATGTAATACTGTGGCGCTCTTTTCTCTCGAAAACCCTCGGATCATATTTGAGGGATAGGAGCGCAATTGTAGCGAATCATACTGTGGATTATTTGCTTTCCTTAATAATGAACCGGTGATGGCACGGATAATCTGCCCCAGCAACCGCCTTCAGGTAAGCTGCATGAGCCTCCATGCGTAGCTCCCGCCATTCCTGCCAGGAAATAATCCCTAGGCGATCCATTTCATCAGCCTGCCGGGTGAGTTCATCGTGATAATCATCCGGAGAGTCCATGCGCAGCTGATGATTCTCTAGCTGATGATGCCAATTCGCTAGCGCATTTAGCTTTAGCAGTTGTGATTCGGAAGGGAAGTCGTCAAGAATTCTCATTGGTCAACCTCGCGAACAGATGATTGGTTGAGTGCCTAGACCATCAGAGGTTCAGCAGAGGAGGTTTAACGGCGCTGTTGGGTTTGGCCATAGGCAAGCCCGACGAGGATAAACACGTCAGCAGCAGCCCTGCCGTATGCGCAGCGCAGGGCAAAATTGCCGTGTTGAATGCTTACCCGACGGAAAAAAGACGGCGCATCATGGGAGGCTTTGAACCGGACGTTGCACCTTAAATGTAAAAAAAGATTTCCCCACTCCGTTGCGGTCAGAGATCTGGACGACATTGGAGACCACCATGAAATTCGCACAGTTCTGTCAACGGCTTGCAGATCACTCCGGTAAGCCCCGAACATTCCTCGTTGCAGTAATCCTGATCGCCATGTGGGCAGCTTCAGGCCCCTGGTTCCACTACAATGACACCTGGCAGCTAATCATCAACACTTCGACCACCATCATCACCTTCTTGATGGTTTTCCTCATCCAGAACACCCAGAATCGTGATAACGACATCATCCATGTGAAGCTAGATGAGCTCATCAGGGCGACGACGTCAGCAGAGCGTTCCGTACTGAATCTTGAAGCGCTGGACAACAAGCAGATCCGCGAGCTGAGAAATGAATATCGGGCCATGAGCTCCCAATGTGAGAGCCCGAAAACAACAGATTAGACGTTGGCGGATGGAGCATTGGTCAACGATTTCAAGCGCTAACAGAGCGTTCGCTCACGGTGGGTTTGCAGGGGATTGGGTCTGGCCGTCGAGGGCATGCTTTATTGCAATCGAGAGTTCAGCTATCGACCAAGGCTTGAAGAGATACGTCACGGGCGGGGTTACCTCAGACGCGTCCAATTGGTAACCGGATGTCAGGATGGCCGGTAACCCAGGCCATTTCTCATGGGCCAGAGAGATGAGCTCCATACCCTTTATAGTCCCAGGAACACCGTGATCTACTACCATCAGGGCGCAGTCACATCCGGTGTCCAACAAGTGAATCAAAGCATCTTCGGCATTGTCGAATGCAGCGTAGTCAGCTCCCAACTCCACCAGAATATCAACTAGGAGCGTTCTCAGGGTTTCATCATCCTCCACCACTAAGATCGTCTTCCCTGACAGGGATAAACCCTCAACGTCGAGTTTCATCAAGCACTCCATGTCCGTAGCGGAATTTTTTGAGTGTTTCACTCCCTTGTTTGCACGTCGATGGCGGCCAAGGGCCATGCCCAATCGCCGGACAGGGCTTAATGATGGTGTTCAGAAAATTCTCGCATGAATATCTCCAATGTCTTAGGGCCCACGCCTTCGAAGCTCAGCAGCCAGCGCTTGAAATCGTCGCTACTGAGAAAACCAGCTTGCATGTCCTGAAGTTGGCCCTCCCACTTTGAAGCCAGGGTGCAGCCTAGCGCATGGAGACGGCGGGCAGTCGACTGATCGTAACGGGCGTAACCTCCCTGGCCGAGCAAACGGACGAGTGTCGAATGCGAGCAGCGAGCGAGCCTACCCGGTGTATCCGCAGCTTGTTGGTCGACCAGTACTCGATAAGTATGCACTGCGACGCTTGAGCGAATCAGCTTTCCCATCAGGAAACTGGCGAGCAACCACCTAAACAAACCGTCGGCGCTCGTGACATCAATGCCAAGATCACGAGCTGTGACAGTGTTCACCCCTTGGTTCGACGTGGGTCAGCTGAGCGGGGGTAAGTGCGCTCCTCTTCAATCGTGCCATCTGCTTTGTGAATCTTCACAGAGGCAGTTTTGCCGTCAAAGAAATCCGGCAGCATGCTGACCAGTTCCTGCTTCGTCGCTGCGCGCTTGGATGCCCGGTCAGCACCGGCTTTCTTCAACTCCCAGCCATCCGACGTCGGGCTTAGGTGATAGTTATCCATAGTCTTCTCCTACTAGCTAAATTGACTGGCCATCGTCCTGGATATCTTCTTCAGCTTCCGCTGCATCCGTGGCGTCAGCGTCATTCAAGGGTGGCGAAGTAGGCTTTTCCGGATCATTGACGAAGGGGACGTCGCTTGGCCCCTTCTCTTCGGTGCCCTCGGTCTCCGGTTGCATGGCTAAACCTCCAAACTGATGGATCAGGTCTATACACTAAGCACCTTCACTGGCGCCTGAAAATTTCCCGACATCAATAGGCTGAGGAACGAACTCAGGGCCTTGGCCAGCCACCCGCCATTGCACATGGGCAATGCCGTATCGCTCGGCTACAGGGCGGCTAACCAGCTTGATTTTCTGCTGACTGAATCGGGGGATGATGCCAAGGCCGGCATCACAACTGGCCCAATGCCAGGCGCTGGCGTTGTCCATTTTTTCCAGGCGAATGATGAATGTCCGGTGATAGCCGTGCAGTTCGTAGTCGATCACGTACAGTTGCTGTCCAACCATGAGAATCCCTCCCTAGCTCATGCGTTAGTGAGGTACCTAAGGGAAGAAAAATTCAGTAGGAAAGACCAGCGGTGGATCCCCGCTCTAGGGTGTCCACGAGCTCGTCCAGCGCGTGCCGTAGCCCGCCGTTCTCTATCGCCTCATCCGACTCGGGCTAAAACTCATGAGTATGGCGAAGCAACCCCCTCGGAGTCAGTAACAGGAGATCGACCTGGAAGTTAACTTAATTGTGGTGACTCCGGCGCGTCTTGGCGAACCTCCGCAATTCGATGAATTGAGCGCACGTGTGCACGATCGTGTTCGCCTCGAAATGCGAAATGTACTTATGGAAACGCCCCCTCCTTCTGGACAAGCAGACTGAGACACTGCATTCATTTGTGCAATGATCGCAGGCTCACCGATACACCTATCAACAAGTCAAAGGTGTAGCGATGCGTCCAAGATCTCACGCAAAAAAAAGGCCCTGTCCATCGCTGGCGGGCCTTGAGGTAATGCGTTAGCAACCTAATGGTGTCAGGCGTTCAGCTTCTCAACGCGCTTACGCAACGTGGTCAGCTCTCGACTCTTGCCAAACTTCTCCGTGATCGCCAAGAGATCATCATCTGCTAATGAGGCAGGATCGACGGTCTTCAGAACCGCCAAAGTTCCGAGCTGATGTGCCAGAGTCGCGAGCTGGCCTTTGGTGGACATGGATGGGCATCGCGGAAGCTGCTTGAGCAACACATCGGCGACATTGTGACGCTCGCTCTGACTGATGACACGCCCAGTCAGTGCCTTGAGTTCCTCAAGCACGGCGCTTGCTGTTTGCGGCGAATCCGGAATTTCCAAGAGTGGCAATGCGATCTTGAGCAACTCCATGTCGCCGGGCTTAGTGCCTGGAGAGATGATTTGTCTCCACAAACGACGCCGCCTGTCATCGGTAGCGGCATCCCCAATCGCTCGCTTGAGTGTCGGATAGGCCTTGGTGCCGAGACATGTCGACCATAGCGTGAGGCACTGATCTGTGACCTCCACATCCCCAGACTGAGCTTTGTTCAGTATCAAAGACGTCGCTGCGACCTGCTCTTCGGCACTCAGCTTGGCCGCAAGATTGCGCCACACAGCTACCAAGCGAGCCACTTCCTTGTCATTGCCCCACTGAATGGCATGAGGCAAAGCGGCCACTTGGGCACCAGTGAATGTGGCTATGCTGTTTGCCAGGAACCACTCAGCTTCAGCAGAATGGGTTTGCCATGCAGCGCATGACAGTGCTGTCAAGGCGTTCTGTTGAGCGGGATCGACGAGCCCCTCATCAATCAGCGATTGCAGCGATCGGAGCACGCCCGCCTTAGCTTCTGCTGGGTATGAGGTCATCGTAGAGATGGCATCAGTGAAGATTGTCTGAGGCACATATCCAGGCGCATTTTCCGCAGTCGGCCAAGTTAAAGCGAAGAATTGGTGGAGAAGATTGAGCATTGCAGGGTAGCTGTTGCCTGTACGGAAGGTTTCCCGCAGACAGGTACCAACGGTACTTGGCTCTGCGTAGTGGTAGACCTGGGTGAGGCCCGGCAAAATTGCTTTGAGGTCTGCCTCGCCTCTGGCAAGCATAGAAGGCAAGCGGCTCATGGCCGCATTCAAATGCGCCTGCAGTTCCGGCTCCTTCCAGCAGCGCCCAGGAATTTTCGATGCAGCTATTGGATAAACCTGACTGAAGCGCTCGGACAGCGGCGACGCTGACGAGCCGCTTTCAAGTTGGTTGGCTATCGAGGCTTTAACTGCCGCAGGCAGTCGATCATACGACCTGAACATCGCTGCGCAGCACAGCAAAGGAAGATCCTTGCTCAGCGACTGAGCCCAGGACTCAGCCACACTTGCCAGCGAAATATTATCCCGCTGAATGATCCCCTCGTACAACGACACTGCGTCAGCCGCACAGTCCTCGACAGGCAAGTCTTTGGCCAACGCCACCAGCGATTCCCGGGCCTCGTCATCCAACTCGTCAAAGCGACTGCTAGCGCTCTGCATGATCCATTTCAGCCCACGATCAAATTCGACTTCAGAATCAGGTTGCTCGATCAGGAGCTTGGCCACCGTTTCAAGGCACGACGACAATGCCTCGCTGCTCATCAACTTCTGGTGCTGCTCAATCACAGCGAATGCACAGCTTCTCAGGGTACCGTCCGGAAGCATCAGATAACTCTCGACCAGCTCCCACAAGTCTTTCCTGCTTTCCTCTCCAGCCTGAGCCAACGTTTCAAAAAGCTCGGCTACGCGAGGCGCCACGCGCGCCATGTCGAGCTCCTGGCTGGCCCAGACTCGACTTCGTTACCCAAGAGGTTGAGGTATTCCGTACCCAGGGCCTCCATGAGCATGGTCTCGTGTTGGCTGATCCAGGACTCCAGTGTACTGAAAGGGAACGAATAGGCTTTGCCGCCAACGGTGATGCTCCGCTCGTCAAGCCATTTCACGAACTTGCGATCTTGCCCCGGAGCAAGTCCGTGCTCCTCACGTACAGCCAAGACAATCTCCGCCACCTTCTCTGCCATTAACTTGGCATCATCCAGGCTTGGGGTCTGCATATTTGCAAGGGTCAACCCGAGCCCTTCAAAGCTCAGGACTTTATCAAGCCTGGACAGTTCGGGTCACGGCTCTGGTACAAGATGTTCGGCGGAACGCATCTGGTTAACCGGGCAGGACTTGCGCGTACCTTTCAAAACATCCGTCTATTCAAGGAAATGACTGTCCTGGAAAACCTGCTGGTCGCTCAGCACATGCTGGCTCAACGCAACCTGCTGACTGGCATCCTGAACACCCCCGCTTATCGAAAAACAGAGAGCAAGCTACTCGATACGGCCTTCTACTGGTTGGAAGTAGTCGACCTGGTCGAGCACTGCAACAGACTGGCAGGTGAGCTCTCTTATGGCCAGCAGCGACGCTTGGAGATCGCCCGAGCGATGTGTACCGGGCCGGAGCTGATATGCCTCGACGAACCCGCTGCCGGCCTCAATCCTGCCGAGACAATTGCTTTGAGCGCTATCATCCGCAAGCTTCGGGATGATCATCAGCTGACCGTACTGTTGATTGAGCATGACATGGGTATGGTCATGAGCATTTCTGATCACGTTATCGTGCTGGATCATGGCCTGGTCATCGCTCAAGGCGCACCAAGCGCGATCAAAGATGACCAGAAGGTAATCGCTGCTTACCTCGGTGCAGAAGAAGAGGAAGTAGCATGAGCACACCCATTCTCGCGTTCAAAGACGTCGACGTTCACTATGGCCCTATCCAGGCTCTGCGAAAGGTGAACCTCCACATCAACACCGGAGAAACTGTAAGCCTGATCGGGGCTAACGGAGCGGGCAAGTCGACGCTGTTAATGTCGATATTTGGACAGCCACGAGCCACTAGCGGGCAGATCCTCTATCAAGGGCAGGACATCACGCGCAAGAGCACCCACTTCGTGGCGTCTAACGGTATCGCTCAGTCGCCCGAGGGACGGCGCGTCTTTCCGGACATGACAGTCGAAGAAAATCTTCTTATGGGTACCATTCCTGTCGGCATGAGTCACGCCGAGGAGGATCGAGAGCAGATGTTCAATCTTTTCCCTCGCCTCAGGGAGCGGCGCAATCAACGAGCAATGACAATGTCGGGTGGCGAGCAGCAAATGCTTGCCATTGCCAGAGCACTCATGAGCCGACCCAAACTCCTGCTACTCGACGAGCCCTCACTCGGACTGGCACCTATCGTAGTGAAGCAAATCTTTGCAACTCTAAGAGAGCTCGCGAAGTCAGGCATGACCATCTTCCTGGTGGAGCAAAACGCTAACCATGCCCTGCGCCTAAGTGACAGGGCTTATGTCATGGTGACCGGCGAAATCAGAATGACAGGGACTGGCGAGGAACTGCTCGGCAACCAAGAGGTGCGCGAGGCGTATCTGGGCGGACACTAGATGAAGAGAGGGAGGCTCCTCACACGCCTCCCTCCCCCAAGAGCATCAATAGCCCTTTGAACGATCAACAACGTTGAGCAGTGGCAACCCACGCTGCTCCCGCTCCACATTCGCCGTAATCACAGCCACGGCACCTTTGACCTGCACGTTGCTCGCAATGTGCGGCGTCACCAAAACTCGAGGGTGGCACCAGAACGGATGATCAGGCGAAAGTGGCTCCTGATCGAAAACATCCAGAACCGCTCCTCCGAGCCTTCCTCCATCCAATGCCTGCAGAAGGTCTTCTTCAGCTACGTGCGCACCTCTAGCGACATTCACAAGCCCAGCACCCTGCGGTAACCGATTCAACGTGGCAGCATTCAGAATCCCCTGAGTTTCAGGAGTTAAAGGCAGAAGGTTGACCAGAATGTCGCACTGCTCCAAGAAGTCATACAGCTCTTCTCGTCCGACATAACACCGCCCATCCGGTACCTCTTTGTAGGAGCGATTCCATGCGCTCAACTGAAAGCCGAAGGGTCGCAAACGGTCGAGAGCGACTAGCCCCAAATTACCTGCGCCCATGATGCCAACGCGGCGCTCGCTGGCTGGAACGATGGGCAAGGGCGTCCAGCATCTCTCCCGCTGACTAATCTGGTAATCAAAAATGTCACGATGCAGGGCGAGCACGCTAAACACTACATACTCGGCCATGATGTCGGCCATCGACGTTTCGATGAGGCGCACCATCGAGACATGCTCTGGCAGCTGGGACAGGTCGAACTGATCGACACCGGCGCCGGCTGAGTACAGCGCCTTGAGATTTGGGAAACGCTGCATGAGATCCGGAATCGGCTCCCATGCGATGATGTACTGAACCTCATCTGGATTACCCGCATCTGGCCACAGACGAAAATCAAGTTCTGGGGCCTGCTGTGAAAAAACCTGACGCCATTCAGCTGCGCTGCCGGGCTCGGCCATGTACAGGATACACATGTCTAGCTCCTAGATTTCTGACCAGACATCATGCCCGCCCACAGCAGTGATTACTTGGCACCAAAACCCCAAAAAACTCGAACCAATTCCTACTTTGAGTTGATTGTTGGCCTCAGCTAGTGAGGGCAGTCTGGGACGTTCGCACTTCCGTACCCCACAGAAAGGACTCTCATGGCTAGTCACTCCTTCTTGCTGACCTACAGCGTCTCTCCGTATACAGAAACCGATCGGCAACATCAGAACCAAGCCGTTCGCTTGCGTCAAAAATTGAACCGCATTGAGATTGAGGAATGGAACAAGCTCGAAACTGTCGAGACAGCTTTCAAAGGCGTCGTTCACCTGAGCGAAACGACCATTACTCAAAAGCGGAATGAGGCCGAGGACATCGCCTGGAATCAAATCAAGGAGGTGATGGAGTCCTTGGGCGCTTACAAAGACACAACCGTACATGTGGTGATGATGGTGCAAGGGCTTGGCGAAATCATCGAGTTCAAGCTCTGACGGCCACTATTCCCTGCCAACTGCGAGAGGCCATCTCAGTGAATGGATGATGGCCACTGCGTTTGTTTTCGCCACCGTGCAGAGAGAAGCTCGCAAGCTAAACGTGATTCATGAATCAATGTAGCGGAGAAACGAATCACTTCTGTCTGTCCAGACGTGCCAGCAACCACCTCACAGAACCAACTGTCTTATAGGACACCACGTCTTGGTGAGTAAAAGAATCCAGCCCACCAAGCTGTTGACGGGGCATGCAAGTGGGCCTGCCCCGTGACAGCGGACGCCAAGAAGCTGGCTACAGAGCCAACTGCCTTAAGCCTTTTGCGTATTCGTTCGGTGAACGGTAACCCAGTGCTGAATGCAGTCGACAGCTGTTGTAGAACCCATGGATGTAGCTGGCAATTGCCAGGTGAGCCTGTTTCTTTGTGGGATAGACCGCGCAGGCTTCCTCTCTCTTCAATGTAGCGAAGAAACTTTCAGCTGCGGCGTTATCCCAGCAGTTTCCTCTTCGACTCATGCTTTGCGCGAAGCCCTTCTTGGCCAAAGCGAGACGGAACCTGCTCCTCGCGTACTGGCGCCCTTGATCGGAGTGGAAAATTACTCCATAGGCGCCCAGGCATGCGCTCCAGGCGTTCATAAAAGCGCGCTCGACCAAGTCGTCAGGCATCCTGTCCGCCAGGCTGTAACCTAGCACCTGGCGGGTTTGGATGCTCAGTCCCACTGCCAGATAAAGCCAGCCCTCTTTCGTAGCGATGTAAGTGATATCGCTGACCCAGGCTGGGGTGGAGCTTTGAATGGAGAACTGACGATCCAATAAATTGCTCGCCACTGGCAGCGCATGGTGACTGTCGGTGGTGCACGGCCTGAAACCGCCCTTGGATCGGCCTTGTATGTGCTCTTCATGCATCAGCCGGTCAACGCGCTTATGACCTACCGCATAGGCCTGCTGCCGTAGAGCCTCGACTAGCCGTGGTCGGCCATAGGTCTTGCGGCTAGCCGCGTAAACCTTGTGGAGATCGATGCGAATTTGTGCATCCGGATCTGGACGGCCTTGGCGATGCTGATAGTCGTAAAACCCTGAAACCGAGACACCCATTACCCGGCACAACAGACGCACCGGGAACTGAGCCCGTTCTTCAGCGACGAAGGCGTATCTCACCTGGACTCTTTGGCAAAGAATACCGCCGCCTTTTTTAGGATTTCACGCTCCAGTTTCAGCTCGGCGTTCTCGGCTCGCAATCGTGCTAACTCGCTGTCCTCTCTAGTGATTGCGCGACGGTCAGGAGAGCTCAACGGCTGGCCGTTGCGGGAAGCGTTGACCCAGTTGTCCAACGTTTTCACAGACATCTCCAGCTGGCGAGCAGCTTCCGTCCTGCCAAGCGTTTCAGCCAGCGCAACGGCCTGAATCTTGAACTCATTGGTGTAATTGCGGCGAGTGGTTGGGTACATGACAACCTCCAAGATAGCGATGTAAGTATCGCTTCTTGGCGTCCGTTGTCACGGGGCAGGCCCAAAGGTACCCTACCTTAGCTGCGCTATCAGGTTGAAAGAAGCGGGTGTAGTTGAATGGTACAACTATAGCTTCCCAAGCTATCGGTGAGGGTACGATTCCCTCTACCCGCTCCAACCCTTGATTTAGAGCTTCTCTAACAGTCCTGGCTGGACATCTGCTTGGTATCACCCTAGCGTGTTCCGGTCAAAATAACCTCTCCCAAGAAACGCAAAAGCCTCCTCACGCTGCCCCCTGAAAAGCGGGGGGATTGCCCAAATCTGTTTACTCACCAAGCTGCAGCCCCCCCTGCCACCGCCATTCCCCCATCCCGTAATCAACCCCCAAGCCCGGAAAGTCAAAGCTCCCAGCAGGCACGGATACAATATTCATAGCTTTTTAGCGCGTAGGTTTTAGCTAACCTTCCTTTGATTGAGCGCTGCAAAACCATGCCGAAAGCCCGTAACCGAGCAATAGCTAACAGACAACGCAGGCAGGAAATTATCGGAGGCCAATCAACGCCCTCCTTCGGAAATTACGCGTAAAAGCAAGAATCAGTAGAAAACTTGCGGCACGATAGGTTCAAGTGGGCGAGAAAACCAGGCGTGATTGGGCGCGTTTATCGGTGGCTTTCTTCTCAGGCATTATTGATAGATCGACCCAACTCCCAGTAGCTTTCATGTTATTTCGTATCCTCTGCCCACTGATCGTCGTCAAGTGCGCGATGACTAGGAAACATTAGCCCAGCTTGCCACATGATAGGTATGTATGGTTTGAGACAGGGAGATCGCGCAGTCATTGCGCAGGGTATACAGCGTTACTTATCCAACCCCTTGCCTAATGGCCGGGAACGGTGCGCGCCTTCTCAACCGGTGTAGCAAGGATGACTTGGAACCCAAGGGTAACGTAACCCCTACCTGACTAAGGCCTTCGGAAACCTATCCCCACGCTCAGCCAAAGCAGCAAAGTCACATGCTAAGACTTATGGCGCGATAGGTTAATGGTAACCACTAGCAATGGTGCCTGCGTAGCAATGGAGCGCCTGACTTACGGCCTACGAGGGCTCCTTGGGTCTGTACCAGTCGCGTTGCCGACCCTCGAACAAGGTCAACCACCGGCGCTGTACTCACGGCCAGCCCCATCTCAAGCGATAAGTCTGCGCTGCGTTCACTCCCGTCTTAACCGCTATCTGCATGGCATAAGGCTTAAGCACCAAAGACGATGCAGAACAGCCAAGATTGCCAGCATACCTACTAGGTGGTAGGCTTATACGACCCAACGATTTTGAGCTTGCATTGCTATGCTGCCACAGTGAAAACCTAACGCCAGTCAATGCTTCCCATGGAAATCATCATGAGCAAACAAAAGATCACGTTCCTAAACACCGAGGGTACGAGCCTTTCAGGTCTACTTGAAGCCCCTGAGTCACCCAGTTCTTACGCATTGTTCGCACACTGCTTCACCTGTGGTAAAGATATTAAAGCAGCTGCGCGTATTGCGAAGGCGCTGGTCGACAATAATATCGCTGTACTACGATTTGATTTCACGGGTCTGGGCGGCAGCGGCGGAGACTTCTCCAATACCAATTTTTCATCAAACGTTGCTGACTTGGTATCTGCGGCGGATTATTTACGCAACACGTATCAGGCTCCATCCCTTTTGATTGGCCACAGCTTGGGGGGCGCTGCAGTCATCGCAGCAGCTAAGCACATCCCTGAGGGAAAAGGTGTTGTGACAATCGGAGCTCCCGCTGATGCGACCCATGTTATGAAGCAGTTCAAGGGTCAAGTAGAAGCTATCAGAGACATTGGTGAATATAGAGTTACGCTTGGAGGAAGGGAGTTCACTATAAAAAATCAGTTCCTCGAAGATATTGAAAGTCAGCAGCAGGATAAAAGCATCGCGAACCTCCGACGCGCACTGCTTGTTTTTCACACACCTACCGACAATGTTGTATCCATAGAACAAGCACAGAAGATTTACCAGACAGCTAAACACCCGAAGAGCTTCATATCGCTGGACTCTGCCGACCATTTACTTACAAACAGCCGAGACGCAGAGTATGTTGCCTCATGCATTACCGCCTGGAGTTCCAGATACTTATAGCTTTATAGAATCATCACATAAAGGAATACCTATATGAGGTACTGCTCAACTTTAATCCTAAAGCAGGCGAGAGAAAAAAGAAGAGTATATCCTACTTTTTGCGACAGTGAGTCGGCAAAGCGACAAGAAAAAGCAAATGCCGGAAATAGCTCTCTATCAATAATACTCTTGATAATTTTGGTGACGTTTTTCGCGCTAGCTCTAATCGGAGCTAGCTAATTCCTGCGGAAGCTGGGATACGAGAAGTTGGCGCACCGGCTACTAATATTGCGTCCACTCATTATAAGCCCAGCCCCGAAGCCTAATCGTGAAGCCCTAGTGCTCTACCGCTGGCCACTCACCTACCCACCAGACCAACCGCAACAGCCTAAGCACTTACCTGAAATGCCGGCTCCACTCACATCCGTTACAGGAGCCGCCTAACCTACCGACAGCGCTGACAGCAAAAATAGCTTGATCCCAGGGGAGCAGCTATGCACCTGAAATGCATTGAAATCGAGATGTGGAGCCGCTTGCAGACCTCAGGCTCAGCGTCGCATGGGCTGCTCCTGCCTGCTGACCGGACGAATGCAGCTTGAAAAGGGCATTGCGACTTCTACCTACTAGATGGTGGCTAAGCCTGCACGCAAGAATCCGTACTCAACATTTCCATTTCTACGCCTTGGCGTAGCTGCGAGGATCACATGCAAGACTGGAAAAAAGCACGACAAGACATTAATGCTCGCGTTATGCAGCTCGGCTCGCTTTCACCGGAAACCATCAAGGGCGTAATGGCGCTGGGCGGGGCCGGCGCGAAAACCAACCACCTCGATGCCAAGACCCGCGAACTGATTTCACTTGCAGTGGCAGTAACCACTCGCTGCGACGGCTGCATTGCTTTCCACGTCGCCGAAGCCAAGAAGCTTGGTGTCACAGTTGAGGAGGTCTCAGAAGCTCTCGGAGTCGCAATCAACATGAACGCAGGCGCAGCCTTGGTTTATAGCACTCACGTGCTAGACGCCTTCGACAAGGAATGACCTGAGGAGGCTGCTCCCCTAACGAGCAGCCCATCTTTTTCGAGTTCGTCCCGCACACTCATAGCGAAAGTGCTGAGCATCTTAAGGTGATACAAATGAGCGCAGAATCCAAATTAATCACGATTGACGTTTGGTCGGACTTCGTCTGCCCTTGGTGCTGGATTGCGAAGCGCCGGTTCGAAAGTGCTCTTGCCGATTTTGAACACAAAGACTTGGTTCAGGTTAACTACAAGGCCTTTCGGCTCGCTGTTGGCCAAAAAGCCGCACCGATAAAGCAAGTGCTTGTGCAAAAGTTTGGCAATGAACAATCTGCAAACGGGATGATCCAAGCTGTCACTTCTTATGCCAGAGAAGTCGGCCTTGTTTACAACTTTGACACGATGCTGTTTGGAGACACTACTAAGGCACACGCTCTCGTCAAAGCGGTCGACGATAACGATATCAAGAAGGCTCTCAGCGAACGCCTTTATGAGGCCTGCACCACAGATGGACGCTCCATCTTCGAAGAGAACTCGTTGTCGGGAATTGCGGCAGAAGTGGGTATCTCAGCAAGCTTCGTACAGCACGCCTGGAATGATCAGACGCTGCCCAATCTAATCGCTAAGGATGAGAAAGAGGCTCGCGAGGTCGCGAACGGCGTTCCTCTGTTTGTCTTCAACAACGGTTTCTACATCTCGGGAGCTCAAACTGTTGACGCATTCAAACTGGCGCTACAGCGAATGTATTCGAGTGCCACCGAAGGTGAGTCCTTCCAAGGGCAGACCTGCGGCCTTAACGGATGCGACAGCTGATCAACATGTCTGCACGTTAACGATAAATATTAATTTCTGTAGGCCGTCAGCATGAGCAGCATTGTGAATGGTATCAACGTTACTAACCTAGAAAACTTCGCTCGCGACGTAGCAGCGGATCACACAAACGCTGAAGTCCGCTTCAATGTCCAGACTAAATGGATGGGCCAAACCAAAAGCGTTACGAATGTTACTCAATGCAGTCTCGCCGGTCAGCAAATGGAGCGAGACTTCCAGATCGTATCGGACGAGCCTGTTGAGCTATTAGGTGAAAATACAGCACCTGGCCCAATGGAGTTGTTACTTGCTGCCTTGAATGCATGTATGTCGGTAGGCTACGTAACAGGCGCTGCAGCGAGGGGCATCAAGATTAAAAGTCTTGAGATTGAAACGGACACTGATCTCGACCTGAGTGGTTTCTTGGGACTTGATGAAAATCTAAATCCTGGGGTCAACGAAGTACGTTACAACGTAAGAATTTGCGCAGATGCCTCACAGGATCAAATCGAAGAGCTTCATGCCCAGGTCATGAAAACCTCACCAAACTTCCATAATATGGCGAGAGGAATTAAAGTATCGCCAAAACTGGAGATCATATAAATCTGGCAGCATCACAGCTGAAGGGTCGCCGAAGCATCTGGCGACCTTGCGCTGCACTTTGAAAAAAACTGGCACATATCTCTATGAATGAAAGTTACGAATTAGATACCGATGGACTCCATAGAGAACTCAATACACCCAATAGAATTCATGTTATTTGCTTTTCTTCCTCTTGGTGCGGCCCTTGCACCGGGATGAAGCCAGTTTTCGAAAAACTCGCTGATGCATACTCTCAACTCGCGACATTTAGACACGTTGATGTCTCACAGTCTCCGAGGGTGGCGAAAGCAATGAATATCCACGGTGCTCCGTCAATCGCAGTATTTAGAGACGGGACTCCATCTAAGCTGATCATGGGTGCGAGCTCATACAGCGAGCTGCAGAAAACTCTGGAAATCGAACTAGAGTACATAAATTGAATCGTCCTGAAAGTTCTGAGGCACGTTCAACGGATGCTCATTTAGGAAATCTCACCCTACCCAGTGGAAGAATTCTCTTGAATACCCCTCTATCTCCAGCTTTGACCACCAAACAAGTACATCGCGTTGTGTTCCTGACGGCCATCGCGATGATAGCGTTTGCAGCGAACTCAGTTCTGTGTCGGGTCGCATTGCGGCACAGCGCCATCGATCCGATTAGCTTCAGTGTCATACGTTTGGTGAGTGGTGCACTGATCCTATGGATGATTCTCAAATTTCAGCGACCAGCAAAAAAGAGCGCAGGCTCTTGGGGAGGCGCTGTATCACTCTATGTCTATGCCTTCGCTTTTTCCTACGCGTATTTGAAACTGGATACCGGTACCGGCGCGCTTGTTCTGTTCGGCGCAGTGCAGCTAACCATGCTTGGGTACGGATTTCTCCATGGAGAGCGCATGGGCGCCTTGGCATTGCTAGGCTTACTGCTGGCGATTGCAGGCCTTGTCATACTACTTCTTCCGGGATCCAGCGCCCCGCCCCTGGCAAGCGCAGTGATGATGCTCGCGTCAGGGGTGGCATGGGGAGTCTACTCAATCCTAGGAAAAGCCTTAGCTGATCCGTTAGCGGCTACAGGTGGCAACTTCATGATGTCTGTTCCGCTCATCGTGCTTACCGCACTGCCCTTCATGTCCTCTTTCCATGCAGACGCTGTCGGTATTACTTATGCCATCGCATCAGGCACCATCGCATCAGGCGCGGGATACGCTATCTGGTACGCGGCGGTTCGACATCTCTCATCTTTCCGGGCAGCTACTGTGCAGCTAACAGTCCCAGTGATTGCCTCCATTGCCGGAGTTCTACTGCTGGGGGAAACCTTCACCACTCGCCTTGGCCTGAGCTCACTGACAGTACTAGGTGGCATAGCCCTGGTATTGTCGGCTAAGCAAACACCTTCGCTAAAGCCACGAGACTGAAAAGCATCGAAACGTGCAACTCAGTAGATTTTGGGCTGCACGCACTGCATCAATTACTGGAACAAGTTACACACTGCGCGTCACATTGGCACTTACAAAGGAAGCGTCGAACATCTTTTTATCTCTTTGAGAGAAAAGCCCGTATACATCTCCTTAATATTCCCCAAACGGCGTATCTTGTACATAGCCAGCTGATGGAAATCGTCCATATCTTTAACCACCACCTGCAGTAAATAGTCATACTTCCCAGATATATTATGACAAGAAAGCACACTCGGCAGGGAATTTACCCCCTTCTCAAAGTTATCCATCGCCTCCTCTGAGTGTGTATCCAACGTAATACTGATGAAAGCAAAAACATTCAAACCAATAGCTTTTCGGTTAAGCGAAGCGTGATACCCCTCGATCACCTCCTCTTCAAGTCGCTTCAATCGCTTCCAGCTTGCCGGGGCGGAAAGCGAGACGCGAGCTGCGATCTCAGCGTTGGTGAGACGACCGTTCAACTGAACGATCTCAAGGATCATGCGATCCACCTTATCCAGCTCAATCATCGGCATGTCTCGGGCAATGGCAGAAAAATCTGAGTTAATGGGACAAGAATTCGCACTAGAAACGCCTAATAATATTCACCAATAAACCGCTTAGCAAGAAATATACGAAAGAAAATTTCTCTATAGAACAAATATAATTAGCTGATCTAGTCATGTATCGATCAGAGAGAAAAGCCTTGAATAACAATAAGTTAACTGCATCAAGCGCGACGGTCATTGCTCACGCAGGTAGTCACCCCGAAGACCACTACGGGTTCGTCAACCCTCCTATCTACCGAGGTTCGACAGTCGTATTCCCAAACGTCGACTGTATGCAGAATGGCGACCAGCGCTATCAGTACGGGCGGTGGAACAATCCATCGACTGAGGCCCTTTGTGAAGCTATATCAGCGCTAGAAGGCGCTACTGGGACTGTTCTGTGCCCTTCCGGCCTGTCCGCATGCGTTACCGCGATACTGTCCGTGGTGGGATCAGGCGAACATATCCTGGTACCTGACAGCGTTTACGCCCCGACACGCCATTTCTTGGATACCGCAGGAAAACGGCTGGGCATTCAGACAACCTACTACGACCCTCAAATTGGAGCAGGCATTTCTGAACTTTTCCAATTTAATACTGAGGCAGTGTTTACTGAGTCGCCTGGCTCACATACCTTCGAGATTCAAGACATCCCAGCAATCGCCAAGGCCGCACACGCCCATGGCGCGCTGGTTCTGCTCGATAACACTTGGGCGACACCGCTGTATTTCAAAGCGATCGATCATGGCGTTGATCTCTCGATTATGGCCGCCACCAAGTATATCGTAGGTCACTCTGATGCTCTTATCGGCACTATCGCAGCATCATCACGCGCATGGCCTCAACTAAAAGCCTACCATTTCCAATCGGGCACATATGTAAGCCCAGACGACGCGAATCTGGCTCTACGAGGCCTCCGGACATTGGACGTCCGTCTGGAGCGCCATCAACGCAGTGCCCTATGTGTGGCCAAGTGGCTGGAAGAACAAGACCAAGTTTCTCGCGTCATTTACCCTGGTCTGCCATCCCACAAAAATCACTCGCTATGGCGCCGAGATTTTACCGGAGCAACCGGCCTCTTATCGTTTGTTACCAAATCCGCCCCCATTGAAGCAGTCAAAGCCCTTCTTGATGATCTGAATCTTTTCGGACTCGGCTATTCATGGGGTGGCTTTGAAAGCCTAGCGATGACAGTAGATCCACGGAAACTGCGCACTACAACGCTTTGGGAGGAAGAAGGTCACCTCATTAGACTTCATGTCGGCTTGGAGAACCCAGAAGATCTTATCGCCGACCTAAAACTTGGCTTTGATAGATTCGACCTAATTCGCCATCAGTCTTAAGAATGATCTATCACTAGTTAAACGAGCATGAGAACGAACCTTGGCACATGTTACGACCAGGGACGCCGGCAGCTTACACCCGTCATCACGCACTGCCGCAAATAATAAAACTGGAGGCAAATGTGAGCATTTTTAGAACAAAAAGCTTAGAAGAAATAAGCAAATTACAGCACTCCAAAGCATCTCTGAAAAAAGTACTCGGGCCAGTCGATTTGATTTTTATCGGTGTGGGCGCCATTGTAGGAACAGGTATTTTTGTGTTAACGGGCACAGGAGCTCTAACAGCTGGGCCCGCATTAACAATTTCATTTATCATCGCTGCTTTAGCATGTGGGCTTGCAGCACTCTGCTATTCAGAGTTTGCATCAAGCATTCCAGTAGCAGGCTCCGTCTATACGTACAGCTATTTCACACTTGGGGAGATCGTTGCATGGATGATCGGCTGGGATCTTATGCTCGAATACGGCCTGGCGAGCGCAGCAGTCTCTGTTGGTTGGTCTGGTTACTTTCAATCCCTGCTAAGCGGGTTCGGATTATCGTTACCCACTGCGTTGACTGCAGCACCTGGGGCGCTACCGGGCGTTAGCACATTCTTCAATCTGCCTGCGTTTATCATCATGATGGTAATCACCTGGCTGCTTTCTATTGGAATACGTGAATCTATTAAAATCAACAACATTATGGTGGCACTCAAAATTGCAGTAGTGCTTTTGTTCATTATCGTCGGCGCCCGACACGTAAAGCCCGAGAACTGGCAGCCCTTCGCGCCTTTTGGGTTCAATGGAATCATGAGCGCAGCAGCGTTGGTCTTCTTTGCGTTCATTGGTTTTGACGCAGTATCTTCTGCAGCTGAGGAAGTCAAAAGACCTGGGCGTGATTTGCCTATCGGGATTATCGGTTCACTGGGAATATGCGCGATATTGTACGTAGTTGTATCCATGATCATGACAGGTATCGTTCCATTCCGTGAGTTCCTCGGCATCGACCATCCCGTCTCGCTCGCCCTCCAGTATGCAGGTGAGAACTGGGTAGCGGGCTTCGTCGACCTGGGTGCTATTTTGGGTATGACAACGGGCGTGCTTGTAATGCTCTATGGGCAATCCAGAATTATCTTCGCTATGTCTCGCGATGGACTGGTACCCTCTAAGTTCTCCGAAGTACATCCTGAATATGGCACACCATTCTTCACTACTTGGACGATCGGCATCATTTTTGGTCTTATCGCAGCAGTAGTCCCACTGAATGTACTTGCCGAACTTATGAATATAGGCACGCTAGCTGCATTCTGCCTAGTTTCGTTTGCTGTAATCGTGCTTAGGAAGAAGCGCCCCGATCTGCCACGCGCCTTCAAGTGCCCGCTCGTACCACTCGTACCAGCACTCGCAATTATTTCCTGCATTACGCTGATGTCGTATCTAAAACTGCACACATGGATTGCATTCGGCGCATGGCTGCTCGTTGGAGCCGCAATTTACTTCCTATATTCCAAAAAACACTCAAAACTCAATACTTCTGCGGACGGCGCATTGAAAGGAGGCATTCGCTCGATCTAATTCACTAGCGCCCCATTTTGGCCAGTCTCGTTGAATACGCGACTGGCCTTCATTTAGCTCAGACTATGGAGAGCACATGCCACATCGGATAATTATTGTCGGCGGCGGTATTGGCGGCACAATGACTGCCAATCATCTTGCCACCAAACTCTACCCTGAGATACGCAGTGGCAAGGTGGAAATCTTGATGCTGTCTAACTCTCCCTGGCACTATTACAAACCTGCGTTCATGTACATTGCCTTTGACAGTTTCTTCAAAAATGAGCTTCGGCGGCCTCAGCGCAGCCTACTCCGCCCTGAGATCGACTTCCTTATAGAAGAGGTCGAGGAATTCCAATACAACCAGAACCGCGTGAAATGTAAAAGCGGAAAAGTATACGGATACGACCAACTCGTTATCTCCACAGGCTGTGTACCCACCCCCGAGCGAATCGATGGCCTAAAAGAAGGCGGTGATCATTTTTATCAATATGAGCCTGCGCGGCAGCTTGCAGATAAATTGAAGTCTATAGAAAAAGGCAGAATTCTAGTCACCGTAACATTCCCCAAGACCCCCAATGTACCTCACCAATGTGGTATTGCACCCATTGAGACTACGCTAATGCTTGACGACCTGCTACGTAAACGCGGCGTTAGAGACAAAGTGGAAATCGTCTATACATACCCTACCGTAGCTCAACTGTTACGTAACTGTCTTTTTTTGCAGAAGGACACCTGCGAAGTATTACCCAGTATATTTGAACAGAGGGGCATTAAGCACCAGAGAAGCTTTACGCTTAACCGAGTTGATCCGGGAAGCAATATCGCGTTTTCAGAAGAAGGCGGAGCGGAAGATTTCGACATTCTTATGGCCACTCCACCTATCCGCGCAGTAGACGCAGTTAGAAACTCCGGACTGTCGCAAGCTCAAGATGATGAAGGGTGGCTCCCTACAAACTATCAAACCATGAAAGTATATGGTTTAGAGAACGTATATGTCCTGGGCGATACCGTTGATCTTCCCGTGAGCAAGGCCGGGGGCGCGTGCCATAGCCAGTCCCCTGTTGTAGTAAATAACATAGCCTCCGAGCTTCGTTTCGGGCGGACTTGCGACAGTTATGAGGGTAAGGTTGCTGCAATTGCGCAAATGGGATTAGAGGCAGGAATGCCGCTCTGGTACGACTATGAAAATGATGTAAAGCCTACGCCCCCCACTAAGATTGGCGGACTTATGAGGAAAAGCTTCAATAGAGGCATATATTGGGCGGTCGCGCGCGGCCTGGTGTAACACGATCAATAATTTTACAGGACACCTTAGATGAGCTCACTCCCTGAACAAGAAAGCCTCTCGAAAAATAAACCGGGAGCGCCCTCGATTTCGGAATCGTTGGAACTTAGCGAGGCTGCGCTCGAAGGGCTCAGGTCGCTTGTCGTAAAGCTTGAGCCCCTCTTGGCCGGAGATCGACTCTCAAGACTGGTCGACCTAATGTCAGTTGCGACCGACATCGTCGACATGAGCGATTCTTACATGGTCGAAAAGCTAGCAAATGTCTTCGAAGAAGGCTCGTCGGCTGCATGGTTAGCGGGTAACGCGGCTCGCGTTGCAAGCGCCCAGGTAAGCAAGCTTTCGGAACCCCCCTCTTTAGTCCGTTTGCTTCGGATGACCTCTGATCCGGATGTCAGACGGGGACTAGCATTTGCGTTGGAATTTTCGGGAGCACTCGGAAAGCAACTCAACCATGGCGTTACTAACCATCTAGAAGACTGACAGCGTTTTCGCAGACCAAGACGCAAAGCGCCCGATGCATTGCATCGGGCGCGATTGACTACGCAGAAAAATACCTCAAGGTACTAACAGCAACGTGGCTGACCGTTGCCGCCGCCGTATCGAGCTTCCTGTCTCTCCCGAAAGAATTCCTCATATGACATCAGAGGTTTGTCAGGGTGCTTGTTTTGCATGTGCTCGACGTAAGTGTCGTAGTCAGGCATGCCCACCATCAGACGCGCTGCCTGACCCAGGTATTTACCGAGGCGACTCAGGTCATTGAACACGTTACACCCCTCCTTTATGCATCAGGCAGTGCTAGGTAAGGCGACTCTTTATCCGTACGCTCCTTGCTACCCCACGCTGCAATCCCGACCTTGAGCGCGTAGAACAAAATGCTAAACATAACAAGCAAGAACAGGGCTGTGAGCGTAGCGTTCGTATAGGCGTTGAAGATCACATGCTGCATCTGCGAAATGTCCTTCGCCGGCGCCAAAATCTGACCATTGGCCTGCGCATCACTGTACTTACGCGCCAACGCCAGGAAGCCCATAGCAGGGTTAGCATCGAACAGTTTGATGAATCCTGCGGCTGTAGTGCAAATCAGCAGCCAGATCGCTGGTAGCAGGGTCACCCAGACATACCGATGACGCTTCATTTTGATAAGCACGACGGTACTCAGCATCAAAGCGATGCCTGCCAACATCTGGTTGGAAATGCCGAACAGCGGCCAAAGCGTATTAATACCACCCAACGGATCGATCACGCCCTGATAGAGCAGATAGCCCCACAATGCCACGCAGCCAGCGGTGGCAATAAGGTTTGCAGCCCAGGACTCTGTACGGCGCAGGGCAGGAACAAAGGAACCTAACAAATCCTGCAGCATGAAGCGGCCTGCCCTGGTGCCAGCATCCACAGCGGTCAAGATGAATAACGCTTCGAACAAGATTGCAAAGTGGTACCAGAACGCCATGGTGTTCTCGCCCGGCAGAACGTGGTGCAAAATTTGGGCAATGCCCACAGCCAGCGTTGGTGCCCCTCCTGCGCGAGCGAGGATGGTGGTTTCACCTATATCTTTAGCTACCGACTCTAGCTGATCCGGGGAAATGGTGAACCCCCAACTGCTAACCGTCTGCGCTACGGACACTGCATCACCACCAACGATAGCTGCAGGGCTGTTCATGGCGAAGTACACACCAGGCTCAATCACCGACGCAGCCACCATAGCCATGATTGCTACGAAAGACTCCATCAACATGCCACCGTAGCCGATGTAACGGGCGTGGCCTTCGCTCGCAAGCAATTTAGGTGTTGTGCCAGAGGCTATCAGCGCATGGAATCCCGAGACGGCACCGCAGGCAATGGTAATAAAGAGGAACGGGAACAAGCCGCCTTTCCACACCGGCCCTGTACCATCGGTGAACTGAGTCAACGCCGGCATTTTCAGCTCGGGCATAGTGACGAGAATTCCGACAGCAAGCGCGAGAATCGTGCCAATTTTGAGGAACGTGGACAGGTAGTCACGCGGAGCCAAGATCAGCCAGACTGGTAGCACCGCAGCGACGAAGCCGTAGCCAATGAGCATCCAGGTGATTTGAATACCGGTGAAGGTAAAAGCCTTGGCCCAAACTGGATCGGCAGCAATCTGCCCCCCCAACCAAATTGAGCCCAACAGCAGCAACACACCAATTACCGAGATCTCTCCGATGCGCCCAGGACGAACATAGCGCATGTAGACGCCCATAAACATGGCGATCGGAATGGTGGCCATGACGGTGAAGATACCCCAAGGGCTCTCGGCCAGCGCCTTGACCACAATCAGCGCTAATACGGCAAGGATGATGATCATGATCAGGAAGCAGCCGAACAGCGCGATCGTTCCTGGGACTCTGCCCATCTCCTCTCGCACTATGTCCCCCAAAGAGCGACCGTTGCGGCGGGTAGACAGGAATAGCACCATGAAGTCTTGTACCGCGCCGGCAAGCACCACGCCGGCTATCAGCCAAAGCGTTCCAGGCAAATAGCCCATCTGGGCAGCGAGTACCGGCCCAACCAAAGGCCCCGCACCAGCGATGGCAGCGAAGTGATGCCCGAAGAGCACGTGTTTGTTGGTCGGCACATAATCCAGGCCGTCGTTGTTGACTACGGCGGGAGTGGCTCGACGAGGGTCTAGCTGCATCACTTTCTGGGCGATGAACAGACTGTAGTATCGGTATGCGACAAGATAGATGGCTACTGCTGCGACTACGATCCAGAGAGCATTGATAGCTTCGCCGCGGCGCAAGGCCACGACGCTAAGCGCGAATGCTCCCAGAACAGCCACGGCAAACCAGGCAATGTGTTTGGCCATATGGGTCATTACGTGTCTCCTGTCGACAGCCTGTAGGTCGTCGACCGTGATTATTATATTTGTGTCCGCTTCGCGGCAGCGGCCAATATCCGCGTATACCCACTACAAATAAATCCGCAGAACTACGCCCACAAGCCTACGTAGTTCTACTGAGCTACCGGCTATGCGATCGGGTCTTTCGACCGCTAGCCGCTTTCGGCTACTCGGTGCATCGGGGATTGACATAAGATGCTGAAGTCCCAGTGGCCTCAGATCGCAGCGTCCAAGACTGCTGGTCGCGTACAAGGTCTGGACAGGAGTAGGAATGCAGCTCAAACACAAAATTGTCGCCCTGGGGATCTTGCCACTTGTACTGGCTATTGCCGCTATCTGCGCGCTTGTCATCTCCCTGAACAACCAGCTGGGTGACCAGCAAGCACAACTGATCGAAGACAGTATTTTGGTCAGTAAGCGCGCAGAGCTAGAAAACTACGTAGCGATGGCGAGGAGCTTGATCGCCCCCCTCTACAACGATGGCCATGGCGACGACCATGCTAAGCAGAAAGTCCTAGACGAGCTGAGGAAGCTCAGCTTCGGCATCAATGGTTATTTTTTCGTCTACGATCGCCAAGGCCGCAGTCTGATGCATGCAAGGCAGGCAGAGCTGGTCGGCAAAGACCTCATGGATATGAGGGATCCACACGGTCTCCTAGTGATTCAAGCGTTGCTCCAGAGTGCCAAGTCTGGTGAGGGCTTCCAACGCTATGCGTGGAGCAAGCCTTCCTCCGGGAGAGTGACCGAAAAGCTCGCCTACGTCGTAATGTTGGAACAATGGGGGTGGATGATCGGTACGGGCATCTACCTTGAAGACGTTGAAAAAGCCACTCAGCAAGCTCGTGATGAAGTGGCTCATGGTATCCGCAAAACGATGTTGTCAATTGCTGTCGTAGCCCTTGTGGCAGTCTTGTTAGTATTTGCAAGCGGAATGACGTTGAACCTGAGTGAGCATCGGCTAGCCGACACCAAGCTACAACGCTTGAACCAGCGAATTGTGAGCCTTCAGGAAGAGGAGCGTTCGCGCGTTTCTCGCGAGCTGCATGATGGAATTAGCCAAGTCCTCGTGTCCATAAAATACAAACTTGAGCTAGCAAGCTTTCTGCTCGAAAACGGAGAAAGCCCAGGTGCAGTTATCTTGAAAGAGGCTACCGAGCGGCTTGGAGAGGCCATTGGTGAGGTTCGGAGCATCTCACACGACCTTCGCTCTTCGCTCTTGGACACCCTGGGGCTTCCTGCCGCGATTGGACAATTGTCTGAGGAGTTCGAGCAACGCAGTGGGCTGCGGGTAACGTTTGAGACTAATGAGTTTGAGTGCCTGCTGGACGATGGGGTGCCCGTCTCGCTTTTTCGAATTGTTCAGGAGGCGTTATCCAACATCGAGCGACACGCTCAAGCTCACGATGTAGCCATTACGCTGTATGGAACCGAGCAATCTGTTCGCTTGAGAATAAGCGACGATGGAGTTGGCTTTAATGTTGATGAAGTTGAGCGTCGCCACACTGGGATCGGGCTCAGAAATATACGGGAACGCGTCGAACACCTGGGTGGTCGATTACATCTGGCCTCTGCACCAGGCCGAAGTGAGGTCGATATTGAGATTCCAATGAGTATTCCCTGTAAAAAAGTTTGACTCACCTAACTCGATAACAATGGACACCCCCATGAGCCTATCAGCACAAATTCGTTTAGCCTTGGTCGATGACCACTCGCTCGTTCGCGACGGGATTAAGGCGCTGCTTTCGGTAGTACCCAATGTGGCTGTTGTGGGTGAAGCCGAAAGTGGCGCACACGCCATGGAAATGGTTGATCAGTGCAAGCCTGATCTACTTCTAGTAGACATCAACCTACCGGACATAAACGGTCTTGTACTCACACGAACATTACGCGAAAGGCATCCTTTACTGCGGGTTCTAGTACTCAGCATGCATGACAGCAAGGAATATGTCAGCGAATCACTGCGTGCAGGTGCAAGCGGCTATGTGTTAAAAAACTCCCCCTCAAGAGAAATCGTCGCTGCAATTGAAGCAATCGCAAATGGAGGTACTTTCTATAGTGCAGAAATAGCGCAAAAACTTCTTCTTGATGACGGCAGTTCAAGCGAACTAACACCGAGGGAAAGCGAAGTTCTCTATAAAATGGCTCAAGGACTGAATAACAAAGAAATGGCCCGAGAACTTAACATAAGCGTCAGGACTGTAGAGACTCACCGCCTGAGTATTCGACGAAAACTAAAAATCGACAAACCTGTAGCGCTGGTAAAATATGCGATCGACCATGGAATAATTTCCAGCCAACCAGCGGCGAAGACCTGAATAATTAGCTAACACACCCGTCTACACTGAAATCAAACCGATTAACATGCATATCAAACAGCTCAGCATCACCGAAATTATCATAGCCCGCGATAATTATCGTAGATTTCGTTTTGAGGGTTGACGCGACGATGTTATCAGCAGTCGCGGATAACAGCGCGTAGGGTTCGCCGACTGAGTTTTTTACTAATGCATAGCGCAGCCTTGCACGAACAACTCTCCCTATCATGTACAGAATCACTTCTAAAAGGGCATACACCATGCCTTTTGTCTCGGTCAAACGCTCAACGGCCTAGGTGAGGGCCTCCCTTGATGGGCAGTTCCACCTTCGATAGGTGTGCTTTGTGCGAACTTCGCGCATCGAATCGCATACGAGGAGGGCTGATAGCCGGTAAGCAGGTGTGTTGGCGTCTTCATGATACCGCTCCGACCTCAATGGATGCCCAGGCAACCTGGGGCTGCACACCCTTGTACCTTCTCCATGCCTGCTTCCATTTCCTATCCTGGAACGCTTCTCATATTCATAAGCCTCTGCTGGGCAAAGACAAAAGTGCTGCCAGCCTCAAGCATTTACCACCTCGCTAATTTTAATAATAAAAACAGTAACTTGGAATTTTTTCCTTGAACCGCTACCGCATCACCCTACGGGATCACCTCGATACCCGCTGCTGACCTTGGAAGGATGCGGCCTGCTGATCCTGCGTTGATCTAGATGATGCGAAAGAAAGGGTTTGCAGTCGCCTACCCGGCTCGGGAGCCATTAGCCCGCGCGCCCGCCAGGTACGAAGCGCTAAGGATGGACAGGTCGTGACATGGGGACATGGCCCCTTGGTTGAAATAATTCCTTGCAAGCCACCCTACCAGTTGGTAGAGTAATTCCTCAGCGAACACCCACCCATAAATGTGTTGCACATAGGACTTATCAAATGACAAACAACCTGAACGGTATTGACGTAGCAGCCCTGCAACAGTTTGCCCAAGGCGTTGCTGAGGATGCGAGCAAGCGTCACGCCAGTTTCAACGTTAAGACCGCGTGGAAAGGCCAGACCCGCACTGTAGCCAAAGTCAGCCGTTACAGCCTGGCCGGTGAAACCTACTCGCGTGATTTTGAAATTGCCGCCGATGAGCCAAATGAATTGCTGGGCCAAAACACCGCACCTAACCCTCAGGAGCTGCTGATGGCTGCTCTCAACGCCTGCATGTCGGTCGGGTATGCCGCCAATGCCGCGATGATGGGCATCAAGATCCACAGCCTGGAAATTGAGACTGACGGCACTCTCGATCTCCGTGGCTTCTTGGGCATCGATGAAAGCGTTAACCCAGGTTACGACGAGGTAAGTGTCGTAATCCGCCTGCACACCGATGCCTCCCGTGAGCGCGTGGAAGAGCTGCACAAGGTGGTGCTTAAGACTTCGGTGAACTACGCGAACTTCTCCAAAGCCATTCGTATGGTGCCTACCCTCGAAGTGCGCGAGGGCTGATCCTTAGCCGCGTCACATCCAAGCCCAGCGTGCATCAGTAGAAAACCTGCTGGTGCCGCTCTTAACGAAGTCGGGATAGCCGGAGTCTGCAATGATTGATTTTTTTAATGGCAAAAAACTGTTGGTCGTCGGCGGCACGAGCGGCATGGGCCTGGAAACGGCGCGCCTGTTTTTGAAGGCTGGTGGTAGCGTGGTACTCACTGGCAGCAAGCAGGACAAAGCCGACGCTGTTCGCGCTGAACTGAGTTCATTGGGGAACGTATCGGTGATCGTTGCGAACCTGATGACCGAAGAAGGAATGAATTTCGTACGCAACGAAATCAATGCCAAACACAACGACATTGGCTTCATGGTGAACTCTGCCGGCATATTCATTCCGAAGCCTTTCATCGAGCACGATGAGGCTGACTACGACATGTATCTGGATTTGAACCGGGCCACATTCTTTATCACTCAGGCCGTGGTCAAGAATATGCTTGCCGCCAAGCGCGAAGGTTCCATTGTCAACGTCGGTTCGATTGGCGCCCAAGCTGCACTGGCCGGCTCTCCAGCGACTGCTTATTCGATGGCTAAGGCGGGCCTGCACGCAGTCACCCGAAATTTGGCAATTGAACTGGCGCACTCTGGCATCAGAGTCAATGCCGTGTCGCCTGGCATCGTCCATACCTCAATCTATGAAGGTTTCATGGACAAGGACGCGATCCCCGATGCGATGAAGTCTCTGAACGATTTCCACCCGCTGGGGCGAGTCGGTGTTCCCAAAGACGTGGCCAACACCATCCTCTTCTTGCTCTCGGATAAAACTTCCTGGGTGACAGGTGCTATCTGGGACGTTGATGCAGGAGTGATGGCAGTACGCGCCTAATACCCTAGCAAGCCCTGCGTATGGCGCCTCCTGCTGAGGCGCTTTCTCAGTGCGCTGACTCAGGTGAAAGGTGCTGGCTGTAGGAGTTTCAAATGTCTATTACGACAAAAGCTGCGCTTATGAGTTACGCGGAAACCCAGATGCGTTCAAAGGGTTACTCAGCATTCAGTTACGCTGATCTCGCTGCGAAGATCGGTATTAGAAAAGCCAGCATTCACCATCATTTTCCTACGAAGGAGTGCTTGGGCGCAGAACTGATCAGCGATTATATCTCCCGGTTCAATGAAACGCTGGCATCAATCGAAGCCTTGCATCCCGAGCCATTGCAGCGCTTACAGGCCTTTTCCCGACTATTCGTGATCAGCGCGAATGAGGGGCTGCTGCCTTTATGCGGCGCATTGGCTGCGGAAATGGCTGCGTTGCCATTGTCGCTCCAAGGGCTCACGCGGGACTTCTTCAACTCTCAGCTCGCCTGGCTCCAAAGCACTCTGAATGATGCAGTCCGCCAGCACGGATGGTCGCTGGGAACAACGTCTGAGAACTTCGCCTTCATGCTGTTGAGCATGCTGGAGGGGGCAAGCCTTATTGATTGGACACTCGGTCGATCAACCGACCCTCTGGCTGGCTTTAACCATTTGCTTGAAATGGCGGCAATGCAGGCTTCCTTCCTTCGCGCAGGCTAAATTATGCAAAACTCATCGAAAAAATATGTAGTCGACATCTGGTCTGATTATGTGTGTCCTTGGTGCTGGATAGCCAAGCGCCGCTTTGAGAAAGCACTTGAAAGCTTCTCAGAGAAGGACGACGTGCAAGTCAACGTTCGGGCCTATCGGCTGGCTGCTAACCACACTCCTGAGCCGATGATCCCGGCCCTGAAACGTAAGCTCGGCAACGCAAACTCCGCTTTGGCGATGATGGGTACGGTCAGTAACTATGGCAAGGTCGACGGGTTGGATTACTGCTTTGACACCATGATGTTTGGCGATACCACTGACGCTCATGTGCTAGTGAAAGCTGTTAAAGATTCGGCAGTAAAAACGCGGCTCGTAGAGGCGCTGTACGAGCAAAGTACCAGTCACGGCAAGTCCCTCTTTGATCGCACCAGCTTGGCAGCGATTGCTAAAGACGCAGGTGTGTCGGACGAGTCAATCCAACTGGCTTGGTCATCTGCAGAGCTGCGCGCTGAAATGGAGGCGGATGAGCAGTTTTCCGCCCAATTGGGCGCTGGCGTACCGCTTTTCGTGTTCAACAATGAATTTTCAGTGGTAGGTGCGCAGCCTGAAGCTACGTTTCTTAAAGCACTTAATCACATGGTTGAGAGCATGCAAGTCGACGACAGCTCACCCACTGGACAGGTCTGCGGCATCGATGGCTGCAAGATTTGATTGGCAATGAATGGAGGCACTCTGAAGGTGCCGCCTGCCCGTAATACAGAACGAGAAATCCAGATGAGTCGTATCGTTGAGTTGAGCGCTCCCCAATTTGCTCGCTTCGTAGCCAAAGGGAGCAGTGTCGTAATGTTCTCAGCCTCCTGGTGCAAACCTTGTAAAGAAATGAAGCCGATCTTCTTGGAGCTGGAGGGGAAACTCCATTCATTAGCGATATTCGGAAAGATTGATATTGCGGTGTCTCCGACAATTGCGCCGATGTATGGAATCCGCTCTGTGCCATCCTTGGCGGTTTTTCACGAAGGCCGATTACTGAAAATCTTCGCAGGGTCTAAGTCAGTTTCATCCTTGAAGAAAGCGATTGTTGCTGAGCTGGAGGATGCTTGCTGACCAGCATCCTCCGTAACTCGTCAATATGGTCGGTCATTATTCTCGCGGTTTCTTAGACCATTTTCTCCTGGGCCTGTGTCAATTGGGTGAGCACGATCTTCGTTGAATATTTCCGTCAGTAAAGCGTTCGCTCGTTTGTAAGCGTCGTACTTGAATTCGGTGTCATCAACGGGTTGAGCGGCCATTTCTTCCAGCATTTCCAAATTCAGGCGACGGAACCGATCCGCACGCTCACGAGCCTCGTAGCGCCCTACACCCAGTTGCTCCAAGGCTCTTCGCCCAAGAGACAACGCGCTTTCAAAGGTTTCCCGTTCCACGGCCTCTATGCCCATCTGGCGCAAGGTAATGCTGTGCCCCATATCACGAGCGCGCACCACCAGTTTTAGGGATGGAAAATGCTCCTGGGCCAGCTCGGTCAGTGCCAGGTTATCGTCCTGATTGTCGATAGCGTTGATCAGCACCACGGCTTTCGCGGCACCCGCAGCGTGAAGAAGATCGAGACGTGTAGCATCCCCGTAAAACACCTTCACCCCGAACTTCCGCAGTGTCTCAATGTGGTCGGGATCATGATCCAAGACCACTACCTCAAAGCCACAGGACATCAGCAGACGCCCAGCGATTTGACCGAACCGACCGAAGCCAGCAATGATGACCCGAGGATTGCTCTGATCAATGATGTCTGATTCCTTGCTGCCCTGTTTGCCCGACGAGTCAAAGTGATTGAGCAAGAGGATCAGCAGAGGCGTTACACACATGGACAGCGCAACCGCCAACGTCAGACTTTTACCCCAGGGGTCGACCAGGATGCCGGCGACTGTCGCTGCGCCAAATACTACAAAGGCAAACTCACTGCCTTGGCCCAAGAACACCGCCTGCCATGAGCGCTGATCACTGGGGACACTCAGGAAGCGCCCCAGAAGCTTGATCACGAGCAGTTTGATCAGGATAAAGCCCAACGTCAGAGTGATCACCTTCAAAGGGGCATCGATCAGCGTTCCGAAGTCAATCGACATGCCTACGCCGATGAAGAACAGACCCAGCAAGAGTCCCTTGAAAGGTTCGATATCGCTCTCCAGGGCGTGACGGTATTCCGAACTGGCCAATAGAACGCCCGCTAAGAAAGCCCCCATGGCCATGGATAAGCCTGCCCCTTCCAATAAGAGGCCGAACCCGAATACCAGGAAAAGGGCGACAGCACTAAAGATCTCCCTCAGGCCAGAGCGCGCTACAAAGCGAAGGACGGGTCTAGATACGTACTGACCCAAGAGAACAACTGCGACAATTGCACCAACGATTTTGGCGATGGACAGGGCCAGTTCCGAACCCGAGGGCGTACCGCCATTTGCGGCCAACAGTGGAATCATAGCCACGAGGGGAATCGCCGCGATGTCTTGGAAAAGCAACACGGCAAAGCTGCTTCGACCCACCGCAGTCGAGGTCACGTTCCGCTCATTCATGGCCTGCATGGCGATGGCTGTAGACGAGAGGCTCAGCGTCAGTCCCACAAGCAGCGCAGCTGTCCAGCTCAAGCCTAGTGCCGCGCAAAATATTGCGATGGCTGCACCACATGCCAGCATCTGCAGCGCACCTCCACCGAACACCATTCGACGCATAGACCAAAGACGCTTGGGGGTCGAGTTCAAGACCGATGATGAACAGCATCAACACCACGCCAATTTCAGCAAAGTGCAGTATGGACTCAACATCGGTTACAAGCTTCAAGCCCCACGGGCCAATTAAGCAGCCGGCAATCAGATACCCCAGAACCGGGCCTAAACCTAACCGAACGGCAATTGGGACTATCAAGGCAGCTGAGCCCAGATAGATAAGCATTTCAATCAGGCTGTGAGTGTCCATTTAATCTTCCATCCACGAGGCCAAAAGCTCGCCGTAATGACGGATCTGTCTGAGCAGTCCGGCTTGATCTGCTCTGTATGTGCCGTGAACTGCAACTGGACTTAACCAACGCATTCCACAGTAATTTGCGGTTGCTTGAAGGGGCTGGGACAGCACGGCGAAACCTGGGTGGTCGCCGCCTTCAAAATGATCATGGTCTCCGCCCGTGGTCACGACCCACAGTAGATTTTTATTTTTCAAAGCAGTAGCACCATTGCCGTATGCCCAGCCCCGTGTGAAGACCTTGTCAATCCACAACTTCAAAAGTGGCGGGTAGCTATACCAATACAAGGGATGCTGCAGAACCAGCAGGTCTGCTTGTTCCACGGCCTCCTGTTCAGCTTCAACGTTGATATTGAAATCCGGATATAAGTCGTACAGGGAGCGTATTACAACATCGGGTCTATTTGCTGCGAACCTGAGCATCAACTTGTTTACGTTGGATTTCTCAGGATAAGGATGGGCGTAAATGATCAGAATCATGGCGTGATACCCCACCAACCTGGCGTTCTACAATAACGGAAAAAGCCCCCTGATCGTTGAGCGTAAAATGCACTCAACGATCAGGGAGCTATTGGTTCAACGATGAAGCTTTACTGACCTGCTTGCAGCTTCAACACATCCTGGGCAGTGACTGGATTGCCAGCAATGCCCCAGTCTCCGCTCTTGACCTCTTCGAAAATTACCCAGGTCAGGGCACGCATATTTTCCCCTTCCACGGACACCATGGCGTCAGTCACTTTGCGAATGACCTCAGCTTTTTGCTCGTCAGAAAAAACCCCTTCAATACCCTTGATAGTTACGAGTGGCATGGTGTTCTCCTAAATGTTTGGGATGGAATATCAGGCTTTTGCTGCTGCGTATTCCGGGTAGTCGGTGTAACCCTTTTCAATCGAATCGCTTACGCCGTAGTAGGTCGCACGATCACCCTCGGCTAGAGGCCAATCGTTCTGCATACGCTCTACAAGATCAGGGTTAGCGATATAGGCGGTGCCGAAGGCAATCAGGTCTAGCTCGCCTTTAGCCAGCTCAGACTCTGCGATTTCCTTGGTGAAGCCGCCCGCAGCCATCAAGGTGCCTTTGTAAGCCTCGCGGAACGCAGCACCGAAGCCTGGTGGCGTTTGCGCGGCCAAGATGGTTGGTTGGTAGTTCAGGTGAACAAATGCCAGCTCTCGTTCATTGAGGGCAGCCGCCATGCTCATCCAGGTTTCTTCTTCGCCTTCGTAAACACCGAAGTCGTACAGGCGACCAAACGGCGAGAAGCGAACGCCAATCTTCGAACCACCGATTTCAGCAGCAATGGCGTCAATCGTTTCCAGCAGGAAGCGCTGGCGGTTGGCAATAGAGCCACCGTACTGATCAGTCCGAGTGTTCAGGGCGCTGCTCAGGAATTGATCGAACAGGAAGCCGTTGGCTGCCATGATCTCAATACCGTCAAAACCTGCATCCATCGCCATCCGCGCGGATTTAACGAAATCCGCAATGACGCGTCTCACTTCTTCAGTTTCCAGGGCGCGTGGTTCGCTTGGTTGAACAGGCCCAGATTTGCCCGGTTCGATCCAGGCATACACCGTGGTATCCACCGCAGGCACCGTACCGGAGGATACAGGCACCATGCCATGTACCGAAACGTGGGACATGCGGCCCACGTGCCAGAGCTGTGCAAAAATCTTCCCGCCCTTGGCGTGCACCGCGTCAGTGACTTTGCGCCAGCCTGGTAGGTGCACATCTTCGTAAATGCCAGGGGTGTACAGATAGCCACGAGCCTCATCGGAGATAGGCAGGCCTTCGGTGATCAGCAAGCCGGCAGAAGCACGTTGCGCGTAGTACAGCGCGTTGGACTCATTTGGAATGTTGTTCAGAGTTCGGGTGCGAGTCATGGGCGCCATGACAACGCGGTTTTTCAGGGGAATGCCAGCCAGATCGTAAGGTGTGAAAAGCTTATTCATGATTACTCTCGAAATCGTCTAGGAAGGAAAGTCGGCGTTATGCTTAGGACTTATCGAAAGCGTCGAGTACATGGGTGCTGTACACCAAAGCGGCACCGGCGTTCATGTTGATGGCTACACCCAGTGCTTCGGCGACTTCTTCACTTGTAACGCCGAGCTTCTTAGCCTCAGCAGCGTGGAAGGCGATGCACCCGTCGCAGCGAGTGGTCACAGCTACAGCCAAAGAAATCAGCTCGCGGGTTTTGGCATCCAGATGATTCGTCTTCCCACCAGCAGCGCCTAGCGCAGCCATGCCTTTCATGGTTTCAGGGGACAGCCCATTGAGCTCTACGAGGCGAGTGTTGATGTCTTTGCGGGTTTGCTTCCAATCTTGCATGAGGCTCTCACATGGGCGTTAACGCCCGGCAGGTTCGCGGGTTTGGTTCGACAATGGATATACACTACCATCTAGTTGGTAGGCTTGCAACGCCTCATGCGAAATTCACGTCATTACGCATGATTGAGGTGACAGTATCGATACGTGGCCAGCGAAACGTGGGACGAAGGCGCCTGTCCATGACTGCGCGCCTACCTACAGGTAGCTCACTGTAAGCATTGAATGGACGCTGGACTGCACACCCAAGGTGTATCGAGTGACTACAGCTCGGGAGAGGGTTCGGTGCCCCTATCGGGTCGACGAAGCTCAGGATGCCCTCGCTAGCGTCTCCAGAAACAGCTTGAGCAAATTACTGCCGGACACCTACGCCAATGCCGATGCCGATGCCGATGCCGATGCCGATGCCGATGAGACTGTTGTTCTCATCGTCGGCTGGAAAACTGTGGGAAACACACAAATACCGACCGGTAGGTAGCTTTTCGACGGGTATTGTTAAATCACCTGATTTAGGTCTGCTCAGCGACGTCGTCGCGGCTTTGAGCATTGGCTATACGCGCGGGGTATGCACCGCTCGTCCGGATGGGCAGCAGGTGATAAAGAATAGTAGGAACAAATGGCCGTAAGGCTGGGAGAACGGAGGCAGGCAGAAGGAGAACGGGCTACAAAGGAGATCTACATGGGTGACGCCCACCCTGACAGGTGGGCAATCAGGTACGAATTACGATGCATTGATAGGTGTGAATCGCACCAATCAGACAATGATACTTCTCATAATCAAGCTGAAGCCGGATTGCGAGCCTACTTTATCGCTCATCGCCCAAGAAACAAAACTGTCACCTTCTAGAATGTTCAAAATCGCTCTTGAAATTTCTTTTGGATTTAGATCGCCGCGTATCAGATTTTCAGCTTGACCTTGGATCAAATTGCTTTCTAACCACAGGAGATGAATTTGGAAAAACTTTTGTGTAAGCTCTTTGAGACTTTCTGGCAAGGCGGACAACTCTGCTGCAAGCGCACCACAGAGAGGTAGCATTCCATTTTCCGAGCTATCAACAAACAATGAGGCGAAAGCCTCTAAGCGGACTAGCGCATCAGCATTTTGTTCATTGATTAAAGCTAGATTTTTCTCAAACCTAAAGAGATAGCTCTCAATCACCGCGATCCCGAGCCCTTCTTTCGTCGGAAAGTGATGATGGATGCTTGCTTTCTTAATACCAATTTCATCCGCTAAATCTGCATAGCTAAATGCTGCGTAACCCTTGGTACGCAATAGTAATTCAGCAGTAATGAGGAGATCGGAACGCGTGCTCATGACTTTACCTTGATTTTCTGATAGAGCCATATTAACTGCATTAGGGCAGTGATTCAACTCATAGAGCGATAAGGGGGCACCATGAAACGCCCCCTAATCGCCCAAAACCATTTTTATGTGGCCTGTACGGCTTTCACCTCTTCATCAGCCCTGACTTTCGCACGAACGACTCTCGACCACCCAATGAGTAGGACAACTGCTATCACCGGAATCGAAAGGACAGTATACGTACCATTAGGGTAGTCAAAGCCCAAGAGAACTAGCACAGCAAGCAGGAAAGCAAGGGTCAACCATGAGGTAAACGGCGCGCCTGGCATTTTGAAATCCACCATTGCGACCTCCCCTTTTTTTACTGCACGCCGATACCTTAACTGCGACAGAACAATAAAGGCCCATGTAGAAAGTATACCCAAGGAAACCATATTCAACAGCAATTCGAACAATTGGGATGGAATCAAGTAATTCAGAAATACACCAAACACGTTAATACCCATGGTCACTAGGATTCCCATGTAAGGTACCCCTTGTGAATTCATACGCTTGAACATTTTTGGTGCAGAGCCCCCCATCGCAAGCGACCTCAAAACCCGCCCAGTTGCATACAGCCCTGAATTCAAGCTTGAGAGCGCAGCTGTCATCACAACAATATTCATGATGGAGCCAATACCTGGAACTCCGAGCATTTCAAAAAAAGTTACGAAAGGACTAACATTCGCACTATAAGCTGTCCACGGAAGAACAGTAACCAACAAAAATACAGAGCCAACGTAGAATAGGCTTATCCGCCAAATTACGCCATTGATTGCTTTGGGAATAACACTCTTGGGATCCGCCGTCTCGCCAGCCGCAGTTCCAACCAACTCTATACTCGCATATGCGAATATAACACCCTGCACAATTATTACCGCCGGCAGTAAACCATGGGGGAAAATACCACCGTTGTCTGTAATTAGGTGCAACCCAGGTATAGTCCCACCCACCTCATGACCCGTAGCAAAAAAGTACGAGCCCACAATCAAAAAGATGCTAATTGCGGCAACCTTTATCACCGCAAACCAAAATTCCATCTCCCCGAACCACTTCACACCCACCATATTCATCAGTGTGACTACGCCCAATGCGCTTAGTGCAGATACCCACTGGGGCACCTCTGCGAACACCCCCCAATACTTCATGTAAATCGCAATCGCGGTTATATCGACAACACCTGTCAGTGCCCAGACTAGAAAATACATCCAACCTGCGACGAAGGAAGCACGCTCACCCATAAACTCACGAGTGTAAGAAACAAAGCTCCCACTACTCGGCCTGTGCATTACTAATTCACCAAGCGCCCTGAGTATGAAAAAAGCGAAAACCCCGCACACCAAGTACACAACAGCGAGTGCGGGCCCTGCGATCTGCAACCTGGCACCGGCCCCCAAAAACAAGCCAGTACCAATTGCCCCTCCAAGCGCCATCATCTGCACATGCCGCTTCTTTAAGTGCTTTGAATATCCGCTCTCGTGAGATTCGAGCCATTCTGACTGACTTTTTAGATCGCCACTTTTAGCTTTGAATGCGGACTGCGATGTTTCAATTTGGCTTTTCATGTGTCACCTAAGCGATGAATTTGCAGTTTTTGTATTATTTCTTGCAAACCTAAACTTGCGGCAGATTCCAACACAACTATGAAGTATTATATTTTTAAATGTCGCAACACCGAAGCATTGAATGAAAAACCCGCTCAACCCCCAGGCGAACATGACGACACAACAAAAACCTACCATCCAAATGGTTGGCTTTCAACAAAAAATTGAAAACCAACCTATTCTATTGAATTTATTGGGAATTTTCCTTGATCCCAACCACATGGTAGACATTTATCAACGAAATGAATAACCTTGAACCTGCCGGTGGCGCTCTCGCCCACACCCTAAGCCAACGTTCTGGAAGGTAAGATGAACAAATACAATAACGTACAAACGTTACTTGCTCAGGCCTCCGTCCAACCTGAGCAACACCATGGGTTTGTCAACACGCCAATTTATCGGGGCTCTACGGTGGCATTCCCCACCTGTGAGTCGATGCGTGAGGGGCGCCAGAAATACGTATACGGCCGCTGGAATAACCCCACTACGGAGGCCTTGAGTCAGGCATTGCGCCAACTTGAGGGAGCGGAAGGCACAGTGATATGCCCATCAGGCCTCTCGGCCTGTACTACCGCCATTCTTGCGGTGGTCGGCGCTGGCGATCATTTGCTCGTGGCCGACAATGTATATGCTCCTATAAGGACATTCTGTGAAAGCGAAGGTCGGCGCCTAGGAATCGAAGTCTCGTTTTATGACCCCACAATAGGGTCAGGCATCATTGACTTTTTGAGGCCAAATACTAAAGCTATCTACACAGAGTCACCTGGCTCTTTAACTTTGGAAATTCAAGACCTTCCAGCAATTGCCAAGATCGCTCATGCGCACGACATACTCGTAATTGCTGACAATACTTGGGGTACACCACTTTACTTCCCGTCAATAGATCTCGGTGTCGACTTGTCCATCATGGCAGCGACAAAGTATATTGTCGGCCATTCCGACGCTGTCATCGGAACGGTATCGGCATCCAAGCGAGCCTGGGATCGCTTGAAGCGCTATCACTTCAACATGGGGCTGTTTGCAAGCCCTGATGACGTGGCCCTCGCGCTCAGAGGACTGCGAACATTAGATGTCCGGCTTGAACGACACTTCAAGAACGCAACTATTGTGGCTAAGTGGCTGGATAATCACCCTGATGTTGAATCAGTCTATTACCCTGCCTTAGAGTCCCACCCTCAACACCACCTATGGAAGCGAGACTTTAAGGGTGCTTCAGGCTTGCTTTCATTTGTCCTCAAGCCGTCAACGCAAGCAGCGGCAGATGCGCTGCTAGATAACTTGTCATTGTTCTCTATCGGCTACTCCTGGGGTGGCTATGAAAGCTTGGCAATGATAGCAAACCCGAGTCTCGTAAGAAGCGAAACCGCCTGGGAGGTAGAGGGACACCTAGTTAGGCTTCACATTGGACTTGAAAGCCCACATGATCTTATTGAAGACCTAGAGTTAGGCTTTTCCAAGTACAACTCGCTAAAATATTAAGCTCGCGAAATATTTTAAGCGCAGCCTGAAATATTAGGCTGCGCCTTACAACTTTGTTATAATTTGAAGAGCATTCCAATCACTAACACATCCAAACTTGACAATACACCTACCTAGTGATAGGTTTAATTTTCGCCTTGTACCATTCGACATAACTTGATGAGGAAGAGTATTATGGACAAAAACGGCAACCCACCCAATCGGCCAACTTTTCGAGTTAGCATCAACCGATCATCCGCCAACAAAAGAGTTCGCTACATAGAAGGAACCCAGATTGATCCAAATGAGTGCGTATTTTGTGTGCCAGATCTGGATGATGACGTCGTTGACATAGCTGACCGCGTGCCTGACGACAAACTTAATAGAAACCCAAGCTAATCGAGTGAATTCTCACTAGCACTTACAGTTATACCAGATTTGTATTGCAAATTGTCTCAGAGAATTCGTCAGCGAATTGCACGCATTAAAGCAACAGGCCAACATACACTTATGGGACGCCATACCACGCTGAGTGTGAGAGTACAGCGCACCGAGATGTTGAAGGAGCCCCTAAAGTGTCTTACCGTATCTGCGCTAGTAGGTTGAAATAAGCGGGTATAGTCGAATGGTACAACTATAGCTTCCCAAGCTATCGGTGAGAGTTCGATTCCCTCTACCCGCTCCAACCCTCGTTCTAGAGCCTCTCGCCCCTCAAAGATTTACATTTTCCTTGCCCTACTCCTTTCACGGGTGCGAACAGTTCACCTAGAGTCGCTGATAAACATGCCTGAAGTCAGGATAAAATTCAGCGTTTCCTTTGCTCACCAAACAGCAGCAGAGCCACGCAGCAGGCTGACGGCCCTACCTTCACGCGCTCATCCACTGCAAACTGTTCAGTATCCCTTCCTGCCAACCGCGGCGGCGCGCACCAGGCTTGCCCCTCGCCGCACCTAGCATTCGGTTTCACTGAACTCGTCAAAAGCCTCTGCCGCCCTCCCAACGCTATGCAGTTGGCAGCAATGAAACCCGGTATTCAGGCGACCGACCTCCGCCAGGTTCAAGCCTTTCATATGATCACCGAACATCACGCCCAGCACCTTATTGATGGTTGAAACGTTGTGGAAGGTCAGGTCGGCCAAGACCCCAGCGCGATGGATTCCACCAGTTGGGGCTGTTCTGCGATCTCCTTCAGCGTCACTGTGATCCCCCTCAACTTCTGGTAACAAGCAGCAAGCGACATCAACAGGGCTTCGTCGCTCACAATCAGCTTGCGTACCACCGAGCTGATCAGCACCTCCATCAACGTCACGTTGTGCGCGTAGGCCAGTTCGTAAACAGCAGGTGGAGCTCCGCGACGCGCATTTTTTCGGGGAGCACTGTCCAGGCAGCATTGTTTCACGACAGTCGTTCGCAATCGTGGAATGGGTATAACGAAACCTTAAATGGCCTGGCCATATTTCCATTAAGCCTATTTAGCTGTCCTATCGCCCCCGTTAAAACGCTAAAGGCGATCGGCTACCGTCCATGGCTGCCGACTGCCCCAGTGATCAATCAGTCCGCAATAAACCCACCGTGTCGCCATTTCGCCCGCACGAAATCCTTGAAGTTGTAGTCGAGGCCCAGATCGAGTCCATCGGCGTGATCGCAGACGATGATCTGTGGCATCACCCCGTTCTCACGCGCCGTGTCATCGCATAATTTGGCCATCTGCGTGAACATGTTTGACACGGCATCAATATCGTCATGCAGCTCGACACCCCGGGTGTCCTCAGCGCGAAAAATCTCGGCCTCGAACTCTGCCCCTCGTCCTTGGACGGGAAGTACACCTGGGTAAGTTGATCCAGGAAGAGGATGGGTGGGATTGCGCACTTGTCAGCCTGGGCGGCGAACGGGTAATGCAGCGCCATGAACAAGGTGAGGGGTGAGTACACCCAGTTGGGGCCACTATCGAGCGCAGGAACACTTTCTTGTGCGCCTCTTTCTCGTGCCACAGGTCGAACGTGTTCACATCGAAGCGCAGAGATCCCACCGTCCAGGGGAAATTTCCGAGATTTCTCGAAGCAGCGAGGCTCTCCATCGAAGGCTGCCCTCTAGGGCTCCAACTCTTAAAAAAAGCCCGGAATTTGTGATGCCGATCACAAAATTGAGCAGAATTTCAAATTCTTCCCTATAAAAATTTTTTGGGGGACGGAGTTCTTATATTTGAGAGCCAAAAAAAAGCGGGGATCTGCGTCGCACCTATTTCTTGATTTTTCCTAGCTAATCGCCGCTCGCTTTTCCCAGCATTTCAGCACTCCGTGATTCGGAAAGTATCCCGAGTCGGACTGCCGACACGGTCTAGCCCCCACCGGGGGCTTGGGCAGGTCGTCTGGTTCGGCCTTTAGGCCGGCTGCTTTTCACTTTGGGATCAAATACAAGGCGCAATGCGCAACAGCGGGAGTCTATTTGGCGTGATCGAAATTTTCCGGTCAGTGTCGGACAACACCTAGCTGTCTCTACCGGCTTTCACGACATCATGGTGCTGCGCAAAATTGACTCGTCGATGCTCCTGATGCAGGTTTTCACGATTGACAGCTAACGCTCACGGACGCGAAAGGCGTCTGTGAAATCCGTGTCTCGCAGCCAATCCCTCCAACACGCCACGCACCTCGATGACCCTACCAGGTTGCTTAAGGTCATTATGCACACGTTGAAGGCGCGTAATCCCTGACGCACCAGCAAGCCTTCCTACTCCAAGATTCGGAATGCCATTTGCCCAGTCATCCTTGAGACGCCTAGAAGCTCAGCGATAGGGATTTCCAGCACCCTTTGCCCCGCAGCCAACTCACCGTCCATGAGCATGCACTGGATCGATGAAGTGTGCTTGTTAGGGACGCCGCATACGAAAGGGGCGCTTACTCAGCGCCCTTTTCGTTCACCTATTCATAGAATGTCGGATAGCCCTTTCAATGCGTTGGCGGCCCGCATGAGCGAGCTTGCTTACTCCTGCCTCTTTGGCCACTGCATATACGAGCGCATCACCAACGAACCCCCTGTTTAGCATTTCGTCTACCAACGCTCGAAGCTCCTGTAAGCAGATCTCGGCTAATCCTCGTACTGAATCATCGTCTCCAGGTCGACGGAACGTGACTTCACTGTCAGTCCCAATTTGATCAGGCCAATAGAAGGCACCGATCTGCTCTTCATCGTGGGAGCGGAAACGAGCTCTAGCGATTTGATCGACGCGATCACGGATACGCGATCCCGTTCTTACCCAACCATGAGCACGTGCGATACGACGGGCAAGTGCGATGTCTAGTACAGGCCCCTCCTCAGCAACAACCTTTGCAACCAATCTTTCCAGCGTCTGATCGTAGCTTTGATCGAAGAACAGTTCGGGGTTTACACCTTCAACACCCACCGAGAGATCCACCTCCTTATAAACCAGAGGTTCAGTTCGATGGGGCGGCGCGCCATACTCGTCAATTACAGAAGCAGAGGCCACTTTGGCGTATTTGAGCTCTGGGAGTGCACCTTGCGGATCGTTGGCCTCGCTGGCTTCCGATAGCCCTGCCACATCGGTAATGTGATCTACAACCTCAATCACTTCAGCCATAGCAGCATCAATTCTCAGACGTTCAGCTTCGTGGGCAGCGTCGATGACAGTCAGCTTCGCCCGCGACTCGGCGAGCAGCTCTGTGAGGCGCTGATGCACTTTCTCAGCAGTACCCACGGCATCAACCCACCAGTCGGTCGACCAGATCCGTACTATTTCCCAGCCAAGTCCACGCAGCACAAACTCACGCAGCTTATCGCGATCTCGTGCGGTGGCACTGCGATGGTAAGTAGCCCCATCGCACTCCACTCCAGCAAGGAAGCGGCCAGGCGCATCAGGGTGAACAACTCCCAAGTCGATTCGGAACGACGACACGCCAATTTGGGTGTGGATCTGCCAACCTTTTTTGGCCAGGGCTGCAGCAACCGCTTCTTCAAACGGGCTATCGAAACCGCCCACACTACCAAAGTTAGCCTCTGCCAAGGCCTGCGGCCCGCGCTCCGCAAATTCCAAGAAGTGCTTCAGGTCACGAACACCAACGGCCTGCGTGCGAGCAAGGTCAATGTGCTCGGGGCGCAGAGTCGAGAACAGCACAAGTTCCTGACGAGCACGGGTGATCGCGACGTTGAGTCGGCGCTCGCCTCCAGGACGGTTCATCGGGCCGAAGTTCATCGACATGACGCCGGCAGCATCCTTGCCGTAGGTGGTCGAGAAGTAGATGATGTCTCGCTCATCGCCCTGCACACTTTCCAAGTTCTTCACGAACACAGGCTCAAGCTCAGATTCAGCAAAGTAGGAGTCAAGCGACGGATCTTTCCGACATGCCTCATCCAGCATGTCCATGATGAGCTTCTGCTGCTCACCATTGAACGTGACGACACCCACGGTTCGACGGCTCTCTCGGAAGACAGGCGACTGAAGGCGAGCGACGAGGTCAGCGACCAGCGCTCTTGCTTCAATAAGGTTCGTACGTGAACCACCCTTGTCGTAGACACCTGCTACTGGGCACAACCGCACTGCCTTGTCAGCTGTGAACGGTGATGGGAAGGTCACCAGCTTCGAGCCATAGTAACGCTGGTTTGAGAAGGCGATCAGACTCTCGTGGCGACTGCGATAATGCCAGTTCAGGTTACGCATCGGCAGGTTCGCGCTGATGCATTCATCCAGGATGCTTTCGAGATCCGCTTCAACATCTTCGTCATCGGCCGTGGACTCAGCCCGATCGAAGAACGAGGTCGGCGGGAGCTGTTTCGGGTCGCCCACCATAACAACCTGCTTCCCTCGCGCCATCGCACCAATCGCATCCCAGACCGGGATCTGAGAGGCCTCGTCGAAAATGACGAGGTCAAACGGGGTCGAAGCCGGTGGCAGGTACTGAGCGATCGAAAGCGGGCTCATCAGCAAGCACGGCGTGAGTTTCGTGAGCGCCTCTGGTGCCCGAGTCATCAACTCACGCAATGGAATATGCTTGGTCTTCTTGCCCATCTCATGACGCAGCAAGCCCCACTCTGAAGAGCGGCTCACGCTGTCCTGACTCGGCAGGTCAGCACACAGCCGAGCACGGAGCCAGTCCTTCGTCAGCTCGGTGAACTTGTCATCCAGCGCTCGGAAATCGCGGATGCGCTGTTCGTGCTCAACGCTGACAAATGTCCGGATCACTTCCTCGTTATCGACAGTGGTATTCAGCCACCAGCGAGCGTAATTCACCTCGAAGACGCGGCGGACTTTTCCGGAGGTGATCGCTCCGTTTTCCATAGCCTGGACAATTGGGGCGAGGCCAACGGCGAAAGCCTCATCGCGCACCTTCCTCCAGGCACACCAAGCCTTGAGTCTCGCCTCGGAAGAAACTACGGTCTCGCAATTTTTCTTGAGGTCATTCAACGAAAGGTGTGAGGTCTCATCAGCACCGGCCTCGGTGAAGTGACCGATCGAAGTCAGATGCGATGAACGCTCCTGCAACAACGCAAGCTTTTCACGCAGGCCAACGCCGGCGAGAGCTATCGCACCTTCAGGCTCTAGCAGCGCGTTGCCATCGCCCAAGAGCGTTTGAAGGGGAGCCTTGTAAGCTGCAATCTGCTCCGGGTTCAGCGCGAGCTTCGCAACAGCAGTTGCTACCTGCCCTTGGAACGCCACAGCCTGACGTGCAATCTCAAGCTTGGTCTTCAGGTCACTCCAAACCGGTACCAGCTCTCGCAGGTCAGCCAGGTCGGACAGATCACGTTCAACCGCTGCCCTCTGCTTCAACAGGTCGAAGTCACCTTTCAGCAACGCTCCACAGCGGCCCTCCTGCACTTCGGGGTGATCATCAACAAGGCGACCGCGCTCTTCGATATCCCGACGCTCAGCCTGGAAGCGCAGTGCTGCAGTCAGGAGGTCAATGTTGGTGTCCTTGCCGCACCAAAGCTGCTGAGTGCTCGAGCCAAGGTCGGACAAGGCAGCCATATCGCTATCAAGGCGAGTCAGCGTGCGAAGCCGTCGCAGCTCTTCCTTCAATGCATCACCCAGCTGGCCTTGCTCGACCGACTGGAGCCCATCATCGATCCAGTCCGAGTCTGCTTGCTGGAGTCGAATGGCCTCTTGAAGTTTGATCGACGTCGAAAGCTTCTCAGCGTCAGACTTTGAACCTTGCCAAACGGCAACGCACTCGTGCCCTGGCTCAAGCTCATCAATAGCGCGGCGCACGGCACGTATTTCTGCCCAGGTAGCTAGATCCTTACCGTGATCGGCCTCGCCCGCAGTGGTTTGAGTCGGGGCTAGCAAACCCGCGATACGACGCTTACCGAACCAGGACTTTGGCCAGAACGATGCCTCAGCCTCCTTCCACTCTGTCAGCAACAGATCGATGTCGAGCGATTCGATCGTATCGCCATAGGTCGCACTGAGCTGCTGCTTGAGCTCTACAATTTGGCCATGCAGTGCCACCGCCTGAGCTAGCACATCGGTGACACTTTCCGGCCAGGCCGGGCTGAGCTCACCGAATACGGTGCGACGTTGCTGCAGCAGTTCAATACCCTGCTTCGCATCCGCCACAACGCGTGAAGACCAGAGCGGCGAAAGCTTGCCGTTGAGTTCTCGGTGTTGTTCAACCCACGCACAGCCATCGCTCAGTCGTTGGGATATGGAGCGGGCATCAGGCCGCAACGCGAAGCGCCAATCCTGCCCTGCTGCCGCGGGCAGTGCCTGGGAAAGGACTGACAACCCCTCCAGTGCTGTCGCGGTGTATTCCGAAGTCGGGAACCCAACCAACTCAACGAACCGATCAGCCGCCCGCTGCACATCCAGCACAGCAGGCAATACATCGCGAGCTGCCTGCACCAGCTGTTGCTGCCAATGGGGTGACCATTCCGCCTGGCCTATAGCGGACAACGCATTGCCCACTAAATGGCTGTATCCCACAGCCTGCGCGTTCACTTCGAGGCGATCGGCCAACTCTCGCAGCTCGAGCATAGCCTTCTGGTCATGCGTGTCAGGTGACGCCCAACCAACCGGAGCAACAGCTTCATCGCCACCCGAAGTAACGGTGCCAATCGCACCGTAGATGGTGTAACCGTTGCGATGACGCCGGTGCAGCCGCTCCACGTAAATGTTCAGGCTGTCGCGCAGCGTTGCGAGGCGCTGAGCCTCAACCTCCCATGCAGCGGAGTCGACCTGCCCTTTCGCCTCCCAAGCGGACTGCAGCTGGGCCAGCACATCAGTTTTCCGAGCCTTGCTTGAGTGCAACTCGAGGCAGAACTCACCCAAGCCAATCTCACGGAGGCGACGATACACGACATCCAGCGCGGCGATTTTTTCCGAGACGAACAGCACGCGACGCCCTTGGGCAATCGACTGAGCGATCATGTTGGAAATCGTCTGGCTCTTGCCGGTACCGGGTGGGCCAATCAATACGAAGTCTTTGCCCTTGGCTGCCGCCATCACTGCAGCCAACTGAGATGAGTCAGATGGCAGTGGGCAGAAAACATCGGTCGGGCCGTAATCACGATCCAGCGATTGCGCCTCTGGGAACGGTGTATCCGAAATGAACGAGTCGCGTGGGGTATCCAGGAGGTGCTGAACGACAGGGCTCTGCCGCAGGTGCTCAGCGTTCTCGGCCAGATCCTTCCACATGAGGTATTTGGCAAATGAAAACATCGACAGCACGACGTCTTCGCTCAACTCCCACCCTGGGATGTCCTTGATGGCATGTCCGACCTTGTTCCAAATGCCGGCGATATCAAGACCAGAATCGTCCCGAGGCAACTCGTGCTCCAGGGAACCCAAGCCCAACTCGAAGTCCTGCCGAAGCATTTCAATAAGGGTTGGGTTGAAGCGCGGCTCATCATCGTGGAGCACCATGGTGAATCCGGAGCGAGCGCTCTTGCGCTCCAGCGTAACCGGAACCAAAACCAATGGCGCCTTGTACTTCTGCCCCGCCCTGTCCTCACGAGTCCAACTCAGGAAGCCGATGGCCAGGAAGAGCGTATTGGAGCCGCCTTCCTGCAGCGCTGTGCGAGCACCTCGGTACAGTTCGGTGAGTCGAACATCCATCTCGTTGGATGTCAGCGCAACGAACACCTCTCTGCGCTTAAGCGCATCCTCGGCATGCCGGCGACGAACATCCTCACGCTCGCGTTGTTCATACAGAGCGCGCTCCCTTGGATCAGCACCATCCATGAGGTCTGGACGGGTGAGCAGCTTCAGCGACTGACCACTGGCCAGTACATCCTCAAGAGCACCCGGGTCTGGAGACTCGAGCTTCAAAGCCCGCTTGCCCGTCTTGAAGTTGAGAAGGTTGTTTCGAAGCGACAGATCCAGCAGTTTGCGCTGCCAGCGGCCTAGACGATCAGCAGGATCGAGTTTGGAAAGATCTTCGACGACCACCTCATGCACTTCATCAGGCATGTCCAGGCCGTCTTCAACCAGGAGCGGTGCGGCCTCGTCCGAGACTTCCAGAGCAACTCGTGGTATATAAGCCTCGGAGCTCGCCAGGGGCTTGATGCGCTGCAGACGTGCGCGACGTATGTCGAGCAGCATCTCGAAGTCGCTGTCTGAGTCTTCAGCTATCTGCTTCGCTCCGCGCTCGACGGCATAGGAGAAAGACGGAGCAAGGTTCTGAGTAACAAGGGTGGTCTCGAAAAGAACCAGCTCGCGCAGCTTCACCCGTTTGCGCACCGCGGTCACATCATCAACCAGCGCCGTTGTAAACTCCTCCGGCTTCATCCACAGACCCACGAAGGCATGCCCCCGGGTAAAGACGATCACAGGGTTCAGCCCAATTTGCTCAAGAGCTGCACAGAAAAGCAGAGTGAGATCCATACAGGTCGCCAAACCAGTGTCGGCGATTTGGCTGGGACTGCGCACCTTTTGGCCAGTCTGCTCAAAGCTCGCCGGTGGCAACGCGTAATCAAGCTTCATTCGTGCCACGGCGCCCCAGACTGCTGACGCCAGCTGCCAGACACGCTTCGCACCACCCTCGTAGCCATCGAGCGCCGAAGACTTCTCACTGAGGCGCAGCAATTCAGCCGTCTGCTTCAACAACCGTTCAACTGCCGGATCATTGGGTTGTACGAAAGCGGCAGTCATATCTGGGATATGACGAAGCCCACCCCACTGGTTACGCGGCAAAAGGTCTACAACCTGCTCTAGGCGAGCAACTTCCTTCCGACCACTCTCGGACGCCTTGTCATCAGCCTCAAGTGCAAAGGTAAAAGTGGAAAGCTCGGCCTCTGTAAGGCGACTGAGCAAGGGGCCATCCAAGACCAGATCAAGCCCCGGAATAATTCGAAAGCTGTCAGGTGCGACTTCGTCGATTCGCCAGACCTTGGCCTTGAACACCTCAGGCTCTGAAGTCAATGTCAGAGTCACATTGACGAAGCGGTCTTCGGTCTCGTTCGCGATGCGAAGCTCTCGAATCACAGGAATGGCGTTTTGGAAGTCCGCAAGGTTCAGCTTCGCCACCAAGGTGGCCAGGATTTTGACTTCTTTAGGTGCGATTTCTTCTTGAGCAGCGAGGGGCTGAACGATGTCGTCCATGCGCAACCTTCCTTGTCGTGATGCCCAAGGGAGTGCCGGAATTGGCCGGCCAGAGGGCCCCTCTTGAGCTAATGGCAGGATGATAGCGTTTCCTGATTCAGGCGTAATGATCCTTTGGTCGTTGAAATGCGCACGACTCCATACAGCACACCCGATAGGCAGGCTAGCTACGAGGAGAACCCTGCGAGACAGATCTATTGGTCAGCTCACCGCGAATCCCCTTCGCTACGAACTGACTTCATCCAAAATAGGCACCAAAAACGTGATGGATATCACATTTTACAAATAAGTCGCCTCTTTGATCTGTCAATTTTTTTTCCGAGACGGAGTTCTATATTTGAGACCCAAAGAAAAGCGGGATCTGCGCCCGCTCCTCTTTCTTCGGTTTTTCCGCGATCTTGGCCGCACGCTTTTTTGTGCAGTTCTGCTTCTCACAGATTCGACTCGTTTCACAAATGTCGTAGCAGATGTGGGTAGGCCCCTCGGGCCCCGGGGCAATCGTCTCTTCGGCCGTAAGGCCGCTGCTTTTAGTTTGGGTTCAACTCCAAGGCGCGCGCAGCGCTCGATAGATCAATCCGTTCAAAATGGGCTGAATTCCCCGGTCAGTGACAGACAACACGTCTAGCTGGTTAGATTTCGCCTGGCAGGCCCACGAATACCCTCCCCGCCAAGTGGAAGGCGTCAGACGCCGATATCGTAAGCCAGCAGATCTTCAGTAACCGGTTCCGGCGCTATGCCACTTAATACCAGCCGCTGCTGCATGGCCCGGCAGATGTGCTCCCATAGACGCGATCGCAGTTCGATATGCCCGCCATGATCGTAGTACCTGACATCACGACGGGACTTTGCATTCAGGGCTACGAACAGGAACGAGTAGCCATCCTGGCCTATCCATTCGGCAGTGATCCTAACAGGCTCATCTTTACCTGGGTTGCGCTGGTAGTTATTGAGCAATTCGCTCAGGACGTGCACAAACCCATCACCCCAGCAAGCCGAGGCACGTCTCCAGATCTCAGTGGTGATGGTGCTATCCATTTCACGCGCTCGGTCGCCGAGGAAGCCATGATGACTGTTTTGGGCTAAAGGTCAGAAATATACGCCAAAATCATGCTTTCCAACCCGCTAAGCTCACTTCTCAGCCTTGCTCGAGATGCGTCAGAGTCATGGGGTCAGACCCATGAGCCTTCGACATTTTCGCTTTGCAGTCAACGTACTATTTAGTGCAAAGAGCCAGCCGTGGCTGTCTGGGTGTTTTTGAAAGCAGATAAGGCAGATTCTGACTTTACCCTAGCGCGCCACTCGGGCTGATAAAAATCCAAGCTAGGCCAATAGTTCTGGAAGGATTGGTAATCCAACGAAAGCGCGGTCTTCCTGGCCTCATCGTCCACAGCATGCCATGCCGCGCTCATCCGGCTCTCCCAGGTCTCAGCGGCTAACAACAACTCAATGACTTCGTCCGCCCACCCTTCCCCGCCGAAAATTCCTCGAGCAACGCCAAGCGCTGAATGTTCGAGCCCTGGATTTAGCTGAGCGATGTAATCAAGCATATGGTAAAGAAGTCCTATAGCCTGAAATTTAGAGAGCTCCTCACTTTCGTGCTTCTCTATGCTATGCCGGACATTCAAGTGGCCCCCGACAATCTCGATGAAAACCTTGATCTCGGACACTGTGCACCCCTTTTTATTGTTATTTTAATTTCAGGATACTCTGGAGCTTGTGCCTGCACAACTTTATTGATGACCAACACCCCCTTCACATATGAAAGATCCTGCCAGTGACAGCCAACTCAATCACGCCCGTTTCTACCTCTAAAAACCCCAGTCAAAGTGCTCAAGAACATTAAGGCATGCGCCTAACTCAAGTCGAACGAGATCGACTGGCGCCCCTTCTCCAAGGCATTAGCCAGTTCACCGAGCGCATCACGCAAATGGCTATCGGCCTGAGCACGATCCGGCCCCGACAGTAACTGGCGCGTATGGCTGAGTAACGCATCGAGATTCTTGACACTGAGTTTTAGCTCGATCAGGACGGGTGAATCACATGTGAGTTCTCCAACCTGCTCGAAGAAGATAGGGATCACACGGGTCTCATTAAAATCCCCAGGCTTTGGAGCCCCCAGCAAATAGCCATGGAAAACATTGCCGTGGATGACCACCACCATCAACAATTTGTTAGATTCGCGGCTCCTTTCCATGACCCACGCCTCCAAAAATCGTGGCGAGTCAGTCACATTAGCAACAAAAGCATTCAGTTCCTCCATCGACTTAGGCCATGTTTCATGTACCCACTTAACATCGTGAGACACTGGGACTAGCAAACAACGACCTCCCCTCAAGGTCAGATTTTCACCCATGTGGCAGGAGCTAACGGGGGGCGGGTCGATATCACCTAACGGTACGATAAACAGCGCGCAGTTCATTTGCTTACCGCCAGAAAAACTGACCGCAATCCGAACCTCCATAGGCCCATCAATCTGGGGGAACTCAACGCGAGGACAGGCAATTTCGGAGGTGTCTTCCACCGCTCGATGCCGGAGACAGAATCTGGCCCACTCAGCGCTTCTGACCTCGGCGTCGATTTCACCGGAACCGGTGCCCAAGCTAGCTTCGGTCGAGGCGTTCACAGTGGCAGATAACTCGTTTTGCAAACCAGAGGAGTCCATGCCTTTCATGATATTCGGATGGCCTCGCCTAAGTAGTTACGATGGTACAAAGCATCACTTCACGGCTGGGTGTGCCTGTAGATTGGAACCTACCGCGTCTACTAGACCTACAGCATCGGTCACATTAACAGGCATATCCCTGATCAATCCGGTCGAGCGAAGCCTTCACTCTCCGATATCCAGCCTCTTTGCATGCGCACTCCAGTGCAGCTAACCCCCCAAGTGCGATGTGAGGGCGAGCCAACCAGGCATCGGCCTTGACTTTGCTGCCAAACACCTGCTCGGCATGGCGTCGAATCAGCTCCTCAAAATTCGTTTCCATTCTCATAGTTCCTTCGCCATATGATCATGTATCTATTGGGCGAATAGCGCATTGGCTACGTTCATGCATTTTCCAAGGCTTGTAGTGCAGGAAGGCTCACATGTTTTCTTGTCCCTGGCCCGGCTAAGATGTAACTCGTGTGCATGCTTTCAAAAGTGCAACCATCTAGTACACGCAGGAAGCTAGAGCGAATTGCACCTACTCGGGAGCCTCGAGCTCTACTGTCATACACCACAGTATTGGCAAAAACCACCGTTGGCTGTAGGCCCATAGCATTGAGATCATCTTCAACATCGCTAGGCACCATGATGTCGAGCAGGAGCCAATCCCGGACAATATAAAATGGTCGGCCCTGATTATTTGTCCATGCCGTATCCACAATCACGTCATCTGGTTGGCCATCCCCTTCCAGGGGAAGGCTGTATCCGGATAAAAAGTCTGCTACCAACGCTGCTTCCACTGTACCTACCTGTTTCGTCTTAGCGCGCTACATCTTGCATCGCGTTGTTGCGGGATATGCCGGCCTTAGTGAAGGGCGCCTTCGAACTGAGGGCTTCCACCTTCCAGCGCCCAGTCGCAGACGACATAGACGCTTCCGTTTCTCGTCTCAAACAGATGGTACGCACCACGCTCGATGCGCTGCCTGAGCGTAGAGGTACGGATTGTGGAACCATCTCGGAATCGACAGCGGCTCTCGCGATAGACAATGCCCACCAGACAATTGATTGACTGGTCGTACACAGCGCAGCAGAGGAAGCCCGTTATAGCGATGCCAAAGTTTGTGGCCATCGCCCGCTCCACATTAGCAGGCACTGACCCGGGTGGTGTTTCTGCGGGTGACTGCTGGCTAGCCAACAGCTCAAAATCGCTGGACTTCAAGGGTGCATCCTTGGGAGTTAGCCGTATATTGAATGGGTTATCGGACACCAGCCTTCCAGCATTCTGCTCAAAAACAAGCGTCAAGCAGGTGGCTGACTAGCCAGCCAAATCCCACAATGATGAATATATACATTTGAGTGAGAGCACGCAAACGCGGCATACCGTCCGTTTTTATCAGGGCGGATGAAATGAGCCTGCGTGAAGCCTATGCAGCGGTTCTGCAGCTGCTGAGAGATCAGCAGCAGCTATCTCAATACGACGTCGCTGGCGGGGTAACCCAATCGCAGGTCAGCCGCCTGGAAGGCCGCCAATCCAACCCCACACTTGAAACGAATCGAGCGCTGGCCAAGTCATTGAGTGTGCACCCGTTGACTTTTTTGGCGCTCGTACATGCGTCAGATGAGCAGAACACGCCTAGGGACATCCTCAATCTGGTGCTAGAAGAGCTCAAGGTTATGGGGCTTCTTGATGCACCTCTTCCGCTGGCACCGGCAAAAAAAGCGCATCCCCGCACTCGCAGCGCCGAGGAAAACTTGAAGAAAGTGCGCGAGCTGAAATCTGAGGGTAAGACCCAGGCTGAGGTGATCAAGCTGTTGGGGATCCCTCGTTCCAGTGTCAGCCGTTACTGGCGCAAGGAATGATGTCTTTATCCAGTGTGTGGTGCGCATCGATGCCAGCTTCAAAATCAATACTTCAGCGCTAGGTCGACCAGAGATCACTACTGATCGGCCATCCGACCCTTTCTCAGAAAATTGAACAGAAGTCGTCTGCTCGATTCGCTAGCATGTGGATGAACTAGCTACCCGATTGGCCGCTTGTGTGTTCGCATACGTGCCCCCGGCCATCCGCGAAACGCTGTGGGCAAGAAGTTACTTGGTCATTACCTCCCGGCGACGCTTCTTTAGGAAAACTCACAGAGAGCAGCGGCCTTCGGCCAAGACGTCGATTTATGCATGACCCATCCCACTGAATGGCCATTCAGAGACGAATCAATCCAGTTGAATTCCTTCCACGCTCACAAGCCCATTCCCACACAAAACGTCACACCTTGAGTAGTGGCAAACTAAAATCAATTGTTAGATCATCGGGTTAAGCAAGACAACGCTCGGAACAAGTAGACCTGCCGCGTGGCGGCCTCATCCTCGACCCTTGACTGCTTGCCGTTGCCGGCTTTCGCACGATTGCGAGCAAGCCTGGCCTTCATGGGATAAGGCGCAGGGGACGTACACGTGGACACCCAACGATCGGAGTACTTACTCAGGCTTCTGTCAAAGGCAGCGTCCCAGTGCGAGTCGGATCGAGGCGCCTCACTGTTGTTGCTCCGAGAGGCCCAGGCACATCTTTGGCGCCTCTCTCCCTGCGAGCCCCTCAGCTCAGCCCTACAGCTGGAACGTCAATTGTCGCTCCCATTGGAGTCATGGCTTCCAGAGTCCGTACGGTTTGATTACACCGGCTCCCTCCTCGCTTCTGGTATCTCCACCCAGACCTGCAATGAAATGCTCCTCGAACTCGACGTTCATCAGCTCTGGGAAGAAATCCAGTCGATCGTCCGAGAAGTGCGTGACCTGTGCCAGGTGATTTCCAAAGGGGATGAGCTCTACAGGCGCTTCAGACGCTTCCTGATCGAGAACGCCGTAATCGATCCTGTGCGGGCGGCTAGCGTTTTCATCCCGCTTGGCAGGGATCTCGATGACTTTTATGAGCCCATTCCGGAGCACCTTGCTCACAACGGAAAGCTCTACCAATGCCCAGAATGCCGATGGCCCATGAACCCACAGAGACTAGAGGTTCAGTGCGACTCGGCCTGGTGCAGAGAGAAAAGTAGCCTGTACCGATGGATGCAAGGACGGCTGGTCAACGTTGTCACCGACCAAGTGCTGGAAGGCGAAGCTGCGGGTAAGCGCCACATGCTCAAAAGCGCACTCTGGAAGTACACATTGCTGCCCGGGCTGCTCGAGCTTCAATTGGCCGAGAAACTCTCAAAGCATGGACTCGATGTCACCCTGTGGCCAGACGTAGACCGCTCAGATCTGCGAGTCACCTACGGCGGCATGACGCTCGACATTGATGCGAAGGTCTGGATATCACCGCGTGCCTTGGGCGCCTATTTGGAATCACTGCGGCCAACAACGATGCGCTGGTTCGTCATCCCGGATTACCAGCAGGCTCATGTCCCATGGCTCAGAAGCGTATGCCCGGGCTTGCAGGTATTCACCCAAAGCGAATGCATCAAGGAACTGACCACTCGTGCGAACCCTTTCTGACGTCGCAACCACGCTGTTCCTGGCACTGGCGGCACGCCACACTGAAGGCACGCCTTGCTTGGCAGATGCAGCTGCACTCATTGCAGGACGCACCCACAAATGGAGCACGTGGGACAGCCTCACTGTCGAGCAGCAGATCACAATCGCGATGGGGCTTCGGCTCCGCCCCTCATCGCTCGCACAGCCGGCGCGATTCGTCGAGGTTGCGGCAATCGTTCTCGCAGACGAGCTATGCCCGTTTGAGCTAACTGAACCGGAATGCTTGCGCCCCAAGCTGGCCGAGAGTGATCACTACCGCATCAAAGTGATTTTGGACGTCGACCAGGTTATCCAGGAAAGCTTGGATGCATTAAAGCGCTGGCATCAGCCTCCTACCGTCGTAAAGCTGCCTGACACTGGCAACCTGGTCTTCAAGTACATCACCGCTGAACGCACCCGTATCTTCAGCATCCCGGTCAACGAGAGGAAGCGATTACCGCCCTCGGGTCAATGCCTCAAGATTTCCAATACGCCAGCGATCCCAGACATCAGCTGGGACTACGAAAATCTCCGGTCGATTGCCGAACAACTAGATGCCGCCTCGACGCCGCATACGCAACACTGCGCGTCCCTTAACAACATTTGGGGAAACAGCAGCCAGCGATCGGCGAGCTCAGGCAACTTCTATCGCGTGAATGCCGCCACCGGTACTGGTAAGACGGTAGTGATGTCATTGATGGCGCTCGATGCAGCTAGCCGCGGTCACAAAGTCGTTATCGCAGTGCCAGGCTACGTGGAGTTGGACAATACCGTGAGGATCATGCGACTGGCGGCATCAGTCGTAGCGCCAAACCTGAAGGTTGCGCCATTACATTCTCTTTCTCGAACCCATGAGCGCGCGGGCGTACATTTCAAGCAGCGCAATGAGGATCATCCTGACGACTACGCGTGCTTGCTAAACGCCTACTCGAGCGAGCTGGAAGCTATGCCGGCAGGCTCAGAGCCGTGTTTCAAGCTTCATATCGTGTCCTCCAAAGGCAATGCGAAGGAAGAGACAAAGCGCTTAAGCCATTGCCCTTTCCTGTTCTCTTGCGGTCGGACAAAGATGCTGTCGCAAGCGCTGGATGCTGACGTCATTGTCATCAATCACCATGCCTTACTGTCCGGCACATCGCGTATACCGCTCAACGATTCAGAACAGTTCCCGGGCCCTCGTAGCTTCATCGAGCTGTTGCTACGTATCTCACCCGTGTTCTTGATCGATGAGATCGATGGGCTGCTCAAAACCGCGATCGACACAAGCGCCTTTAGCCTTCAGTTGGGCAACACGGGCGAGGCAAGCCCACTCGTACAGCTCTTCACTGCGATTTTCAGCCGACTGAATATTCCAGGCATCGAAGAAAGCAGCCGAATTCGCTTGTCCTTAGCCCTCGGCTTCTGCTGTACCAACGTCGATCAGTTGATGAACCTTCAACAACGCAAGTACTTCGACTGGCCAAAGAAGGAAACAACCTGGGCAGAGGCAGAAGACGGCTACATCATGACCAAGCTGGAGATTGACTTCGAGACGCTTAAGGCCCTGTACAGCAGCGGTAATGCCAGCGTCCCGGAGCACCTGCGCAGCTTGCGAGAAAACCTGATCTACTGGCAAACGAATGAGATGGCCAGCAGGCCTGAAAATCAGGCGATGGAACTGGGGCGATTGCTCACAACCCTTGCCGGTAGCGGCCACCTGAAGGCAAAACTGAACACGAAAGACCTGCAGCGCCTTAAAGCAGCACTGATTCTGCGCGGCATCCTGGACAATCTTGAAGTCGTCTTACGGAATCTGCAGATCGAACTGCCCAGCTTTGCCAATGCGGAAGTCCCTTATGCCCAAGAGGTCTACAGCAATCTGAAGGGCCGCGAGCCACTCTCGTTCAGTCCCATCGGCCCACTGCATCGCACCGTTTTTGGATTCAAACGCAAGCCGGCCAGCGAGGCGACATCATCACTGAACGTTGTGGCAATGCGAGGTGACCCCCACGGCACCCTACTGGCTCTTCCCGAACTCGCGTCGCTTGGGTATGCCGGTGTCAGGCGCATGTTCATGGGTTTCTCGGCCACTGCTTACTTCCCCGGTGCCAGTGCATACGACCTCAAGGCCAAGGACTTCATTGATGTGCCCGACGCCGCGGGCCAAGTTGCATTTGAGAATGTAGGGCTCACCACGACGGTTTCAGGTGCACCTTTCTTCGAGCGAAAGGATCGGATCAAGCAACTTGCCGCCGAGCTATGGCCTTGGATTGAAAAGCGCCTAAAAGCGTTGGCCAAGGATCCGGTCACCGCGGATCGTGCTCGACTGCTCCTGGTTGCCAGCAGCGACGCCGATGCTGAGCTACTGGCAATCACGCTTGCTGGCCTTTCTCCCACCCCAACCGTTGGCTGGGTGCGAGGTCGAGCTAGCGAGTACAAGCCCACATTGCTAAACGCTGAACACACGCTGGTGTACGACGATCTTGCGCAGTTCATTGAAGGGGCGCACCGGGACAAAACGATTCTGGTCAGCGCGCTCCACCCTATGGCTCGCGGCCACAATATCGTAAACAAAGATGGCCTCTCAGCGATCGGTGGTGTGGTGATCTGCGTGCGCCCATTACCTGCCTCGGATAGCCCCGAAAACAACCTTGCGCACATCAGCTACGAAACCTGGAACCGGATGCGTCCCGAGCCCAGCCTCCAGCATGTGCTGCACAAAGAACGTGCTATCGCGAACTCAATCCTCAACGAGATTCGCACCGCTCCGCCAGCTTTTGGCCAGCAGCCTGCCAACATTCGCCATTACACCGTGATGAACATACTGGTGACCCTCACTCAGTTGATCGGGCGTGGCCGGCGCGGCGGCACACCGGTGACCTGTTACTTCGCAGATGCATCGTTCACCAATGGCCGTACGCCGTGGGCAAAACTGCTCTCGGAGTCCGTCCAAAGACTGAAAAATGAAGGCAGCTGGAATCAGTTTTTCCTGCACCACAACGGCATCGCGAGTGCTATCACGCACTACATTGATCGATCAGCTAAGGAAGCTCGATGAAGAACCTTGACCTGCGCACCAGCCTCTTCAGTTTCGACCCGCAAGCGCTCGCGCATGCCTATCGTGCCCAGATCGGAGAGCACTACCTGGCTGCTTGGCAAGTCCTGCAGAACCTGGGGAAAAAGCATCACCCTGGATTGCCTACGAATGCGCTGAAAGAAATGCTGGCCGCGGTCTCGGGCGGGCCCGTTGAAGTCAACCTGTTCCCCTACAAAGACAAAGGTGCGTCAGCAATCCTCATGCTGAAGCCCCTGCCCGTCGATACGATCAATCAGATCCTGTATCTCTGGTCGCTCGAAGTGATGCGCATGTGGGACGAGCAGGTTGAGGGACTGGAAACCAAGCTCGCAGTCACAGAACTTCATCCCCTGCTACCAGGCGATTTGATCAACCCCGACGGAGTTTCGCCCCTGGCCTACACCGTTGTTCCGTGGCTGGTTGGTCAGGCAATGTGCTCGACACCACTTGAATCGACCCAGAACGGAAACCCCGATCCCATCCCGAAACTCATTCCCTTGCAGCAAGCCTCAGACGGTTCGCTGATTGCCTGGAACGATCCAATCATGCCCACGGGTGATCGCATTGCCAGCGCCCTGCATGTCATCGAGCCGAGTCTGAAGCTACTTCGCGACTGCACTGAGCCTTTCATCCAGCTGCGCGTGAAGCTAAGCCAGATCATGCCCAACTCGATCGGGCGTAAGCGACACGCTTGGGTGCACACTGGCCAATCGATTGTGAAAGCGGTTATTCGAAGCAAAAAGACTGACACCGGCTGGCAGACTGTTTACGACTTCCCGACCAACAAGCTGCTCGCATTCATGGGCGTTCAGCCTCTGCCCGATCTGATTGAAGGTGATATACCCGTCGACAGTCTCGTTAGGCCAATTTACGTCACACCACCACTCAAGCCCGCCATCGGCTCCGGCCCAGGGCCCCTCTTCCTCGACCAAACTTGCTTCCACCTATTGCGCAACCTCCAGGGCTCGCAGCCGCTGCTCGCTCGTAAGGCCGTTTCCAGTATTCGCGTGGCAAAAAATGTGACGGGCTCAACGCCTGTGAAGGTGCATGCTGCGGTACTGGCAGCACACTCCGAGATCATGCTGCGACTGGTCAAAGCCAGCGAGACCTTGGGCACGGCCATGCCGTTCTTCAAGAAAAACGCGCCTCCAGAAATTCTACTGACGCGCCTAGCTGTCGAAGGCGCAACCTCCATGTTGGAGGGCAGCGCTTCTTCCATTGAACTCGATGGGTGGCTTCGAAACAGCGTCGTCCCCGAAATCAAGAAGCTCGGCACATCAATCCTGATCGTTGAAACCAGTACCGTAGCTGCAGCACTCGATTCAGACAGAGACCCAAAACATTATATCCGCAGGGTACTGGCCGAGCATGGCATCGTGACTCAATTCATCATGCATGAGGTACCAGACCCGGACAAACCGCAGCCCAAAAAAGAGTCGCGGGACTACAAGGCGCTCAACACTGTCACCGAGGCGATCCGCCTAACGGGTTACTTCCCAACCGCTTTCGTCAAGGCGAAGACCATCCCGACAGGCACAACGATTTTGTCTATTCGCCTGGATCGCATTAACGAAAAGGGTGACATGATCTACCTGCCAGTCATCACCAGGACGGTGGCTGATACTCAGAAATGCGAGGTCTACTGGTTCGTCAAGAACGACCCTAGCCGCGGACAATGGTATCCGTTCACTGAGGGCGTCGCTGCCATTCATGCCACGCCTTCGCTGATTAACCCTGAGGCCATCAACAAGCTCGTGACTTGGTCGATGTTGGTGGCCACGGATGAGGCAGACACCCCGCTGATTGTCTGCCTCGATAGCAATTTGCGAACATTCTATCGGGGGCTGAAGGACAGCCCCGACAGCGGCCTGCCGCCCGTCCCGGCCAATGCGGCCATTGTGCGAATCAGGGTGGACAACGACATCGCTCAGATGTCCGGCAACCACTCCGAGCACCCTACCCAGCCCCAGTACATTGGGCAGAAAATCGGCGTCTTCCAGTCACTTCGAAGCCCTGCCGTTTATTACTTCGTATCGCCTTCAAAGATCTACAGCAAGGCTGAAGGCCAGCGTAAAAACACCCGCTACCAGGTCGGTGATTTCTTGTTGGCGGATCCTTGGCAGCAACTCGGCGTTACCGAAATCACCGTCATAGAGCCTGCTTCCTTTGCCTCATCAACCGCGATCGCAGAGCAAGTCGCCCTGCTCTGCCGTAATGCGCCCTTGTGGGACGGTCAACTCAAACTGCCAAGCCCCATGCATCTGGGGGCTCAGATCGCCAACGACCACCCCATCATGGAAATACGCCGAAAGAGTGATGCCAATCGCCTGGCCGAGAAGGCCTGACCACTCGATATCCGCTAGCCAACCTTGAACTCAAACACTGAGGGAATGATTTGAGATGCCTGCCATCAAGAAAGTGATGCTCAAAAACTTCAAGAAATTCGAGTCGCTTACGCTTGAGTTCGATGCCGGGGTGAACGTACTGATCGGTGACAACGAGACTGGAAAAAGCAGCGTACTGCTTGGCCTCGATCTCGCGCTCAGTGCCAGTCGTAGCCACGTTGAAACCATCGGGTACGAGTCACTGTTGGCGCAGTCTGCAGTAAAGGCTTTTCAGAAGGGCCCACGTACGCTCGACCGATTGCCGGAATTGGTCGTGGAGGTGTTTCTCGAGGAAGGCGATGATCAAGGCTACTACGGCACGCAGAATCTAGCCGGCGCCATGACTGACGGAATTGGGATGAAGATTGCTCCGCTGATTGAGGAGTTCGGTGCAACGATCCATCAGCTTTTGCAAGACGACCCGGAAGGTTTCCCGTACGAATACTACGGTGTGAAATTCTACACCTTCTCTGGCGGCCCGCATGTCAGCTATCGGCGCCCGGTGAAGCACCTTCTCTTGGACAGCTCTCGCATCGACAGTGAGTACGCGGCAAGAGAGTACACCCGCACAGTGTTCAGCTTCAACGCCGAACCACCAGAACGCTACAGCCTGGAAAATCGCTATCGCCGCGGCAAGGAAGCTTTTCGCGACAAGGAATTGGCCGCACTCAATGCTGACCTGGGTGCCTACCAATTTGGCGTGAGAACCAGTATCCGCTCCAACCTCGAAACTGACCTCGTCATCACCAAGGATGGGATTCCGATCGAGAATCGAGGTAAGGGTGAGCAGTGCTTCATCAAAACCGAGTTCGCGCTGCGCCGGCATGAAGCCAAGGGCGAACTGCATGCCCTCCTGCTGGAAGAACCTGAAAACCACCTTAGCCACACCAAGATGAAGCTCCTGGTTGAGCAACTGGCCGCCACAGCAGGCACGCAGCTCTTCATCGCCACTCACAGTAGCCACATCTGCTCACGGCTCGACCTTCGGCATGCACTTCTCTTGGGTAGCGATCAGCAGGCTGGTCGTCTGAAGGCACTCACCGAGCCGACCGCCAGCTTCTTCATGAAGGCACCGGATAACAATGTCCTGGAGTTCGCGCTCTCCAAAAAGGTCATTCTGGTGGAGGGTGATGCCGAGTTCATCCTGATCGAAGAACTCTACAAGAAGCACTCCAACGGACGAACGCCGCACGCCGATCAGGTGCACATCATTTCGATTGGTGGCACGAGCTTCAAACGCTATCTGGAGCTCGGGAAGCTTCTGGGAATCCGAGTCGCAGCGATCCGTGACAATGACGGCGACTACCAGCAGCACTGCGTGGAGAACTACAAGGAAAGCCTGTACAAGGGCGCCCAGATCTTCGCTGACAAGGATGACACACGTACGACGTTCGAAATCGGGTTGTACCAGGACAACAAGGCGGCTTGCGATGAGCTGTTCGCAGCCGGACGCAAGAAGCTGACAGTCCAGGAGTACATGCTGAAGAACAAGGCCGACGCTGCGTTCGAACTGCTCACGAAGAAGTCAGCAGCACTCGTGGCCCCTCAGTACATCAAGGATGCGATCGCATGGATAAACGAGTGATCTTTGCGGTAGCTGGGTCAGGCAAAACGACCCATCTCATCAGCAAGCTCAGCCTTGAGAAGCGCGCCCTGATCATCACCTACACGGAGAACAACTACAGCCATCTGCGCAACAGCATCATCAAGAAGTTCGGCACCCTCCCGTCGAACATCACCGTGATGACGTACTTTGCATTCCTACACGGGTTCTGCTTCAGACCATTCATGCAGAACGAGATGAACACGAGAGGCCTGAATTTCAGGAGGCCCCCACAGAGTAATTACGCACTGAATGATAGGAAGCGGTACCGAGATCCGGGTGGTCGGCTCTACCACAACCGACTGGCCAAGCTGATCGAGGTCGAGGGTCTGCTGCCTGGCGTCAAGGCGCGAATCGAGCGTTTTTACGACTCGGTCTACGTTGACGAGGTGCAGGATTTTGCCGGCCATGACTTCAACCTGCTGCTCCAGGTATCAGCTGCGAATACCGAGATGCTGTTCGTAGGTGATTTCTACCAGCATACCTTCGACACCAGTCGCGATGGTTCAGTGAACAGCACCCTGCACGACGACATCACGAAATACGAGAAGCGGTTCGTCAAAGCCAAAATCAAGGTGGACAAGGAGACACTGAGCAAGAGCTGGCGGTGTGGTACGACGGTTTGCGATTTCATCAGCGCCCACCTGCAGATCAAGATTGACTCCCACAAAGGCAGGGTGACCCAGATCATCAAGGTCGACTCTCAGGAGTTTGCAGACCGTCTGCATGCTGATCACGGCATCGTTAAGCTGTTTCAGGAGCAGCACTACAAGTACGGATGCTACTCGCAGAACTGGGGGGCCAGTAAGGGGCAGGATCACTACGAGGACGTCTGCGTCGTGATGGGAGCGAAGGCGTGGAAGCAATTTGAGGACGGTAAGCTGAGCGAGGCCGTGGCTCAGACGAGGAACAAGCTTTATGTGGCCTTCTCGCGGGCTCGGGGGGAGGTTTATGTGGCCTCGGACAAGCTGTTTAAAGCTTTTAAATCATAAATGAGCTTGGCCTGCACACCGCAAAAAATATGCGTTTAATTAAAATGATCGAAGGTGCGATGGAGCTAGAAACCTTCGATCACCCTCGACCGCACCATCACTAGGTGAACAAGGAGTGATCAATGTCAGTATATATGGTGACTTGGAATCTGAATAAAGAGCGTAGTAATTATGCCCAGGCACGAACTGCATTCATTGAACATTTAAAACGCTATCAAAACGTTAAAGATCCAGGCCTGGATTCAGTTCGCTGGATTAGCACCAATTCGACAGCGGATCAAGTCTGTGCCGACTTGAGAGCCAAGCTGGATGCAAATGATCGAATTTTTGTAACTCAGGTCACTACAGACACTCATCAAGGTTGGCTTGAAAAAGCCGTTTGGGACTGGATCAACGCACGGCTTTAGCAATTTCCGGACGCTCGTTTCAGGAGCGTCCGATCTCACCGCCCAGCGGTCTAAATGAGCACCGACAACATCCTGACTCAGATAATCTTCAATTCAGCGATGAAGCAGCTTCTCTTTACTTCGATGACTCCAAAAGCCCGTAGCCAAGGCGGGTTAAGTAAAAATCACAATCTTTTCTTCACACCCACGTCAATCAAAAAAGCTGCCAGGTGAGTGAATGCAAACTCCTTCAAGCTTAATCCTCATCGGGCAAGATTAGATCAAGGCCTCGCTTTTTAGCCTTCGTAATCTTCACGCCAGGGTAACCACTATGAACCAATGCCTCAATATTCTGCATTTTTTCTGGGGGACAATTGACACCAAATATAATTTCACTCAAATCACCAGGAGCAAAAGACACCGTATCGAGGTCTGTTTTACGGGTGAGTTCAGGATTATCAACACTGAGAATCACACGATACTCCTGCTCGTACACCCACTCTTCTCGCTTAATGAGCAAATACCTGAATAACAACTCGAAGTTCTTATCAGACATTTCAGAGGCTAATTTGTCGAGTTCAGATTCTGGCCTATCCCGGCTAATATGCCTCGCGAGCTCGGTGGTTGCTGCGGTCAAAAACATTGACATTAGTTTCTCACCGCCGCCATATTTGACCTTAAGTGCTTTTTTGAAGGCAGGCGCATTCGCACTGAATTTGAGCACGGCACCCGTATGATTTTCAGCGTAATGTGACCACATCAATATGTTGTCTGGCTTTGTGGTGAGCGATAGCACCCTAAACTGAGAAAGCAAAACATCCCAGTTGCGGGCAACATCACTAGTCTGCCGCAGCACCACTTCCGCCATTTCATCTATCTCAGAGCGGAAGCTATTCATCTGCTGATTGAATTTAGGATTATTTGAAAGTCCTAGGCGTGCACCAAACTCATCCTTAAGCATCTTCAAGAGATTGATCTTACCGAGATCCATCAATGGAATATTACAGTCGAACGGATCATTAAACTTTGTTGGATCAGTAACCTTTATACTTGCCCCATTCAAAATCAGAGGAATCGAATCAATAGGAGAATATTTATAGAAGAAATCCGGAACTGCAATATTAGAGCTCTTCTTCCCTGACTTAGAGCGAACCATTTTCTACCTCAAAATCCAGTTGATTTGTTCGTGATCACACGAGCAATGGCCAGCGGCCACCATAAACCATATCCGATATGAGCAAGCAAGTCATCACCACGGCAGGGCAAATCGAAGCAGCTGCTGGCATGCTGGTGCTGCAATGCTTCTTCTGCGCTCGAGAGACACTCACTAAAGCCTTCGCTCTCCAGGCGCTCTGTTGGTGGGTTGAATGTTCCCGAGTACGTTATGGTAGCCACACCTGAGGCAGATCTTAGTTTTAAGCCCTGCGAGGCTGCGATACACCTCCAAGGAAGGCCATTGAACCCTCTATGCCCTCACGGGTGAAACCACATCAGTGAAATGTTGTATCCCAGCGTGATTGGAGAGATCTTCACCCCACTCCCCTTCAGAATCGCACCATTGTCCTTTGTGGTCAGAACCGAGCAGCAGAAGGAGGGTTCAGTGGCAGGGCATAGGGAAGCCTCAGAGGCTATGGTTCTGGGAGTGCTCTAAAAGCAAGAAGCCATAAGAGGTTTGACACCAAATGCTTGGATGTCCAGTGTGTGACAAGCAGCGGTTTTTTGCCTGTGCATATGCATTCTTAGCGCTTGCATAGCAGTGCCTGGCTAGCTCAATGGCCCCTTGCTCAATATGCGTCGCCGCAGCGTTGGCTAGGCGCCCAGCCAGATCAGTGGAGTACCCTGCTTTCATGCCAAAGCTGATCACCAGATCTGCAAGTACTGGGAACAGAAATCCGGCCTCATTTTCAGCAACGTCAACAGCCTCAAAGACTCTGGATTCGAGCAGCTCGAACGTATCGCCCCCACTCTTTTGCAACCTACTCGCGAGCATAAGGGCCTGGGTGATGCATTCACGGCCACCCTCGTGCCAGCCATCTTCATCCAGCGAAACGGTTGCGTAGCCTCTGGATCGCAGCCAACGCATGACGTTTATGCCGAGGGCCCTTGGTATTCCAGATGACATCACTCTGGCGAGCCATCAGTAGCCCGGGCTCTAGCAACTCCATAGCCTGATCCAGAAATCCCCGCTCTTCATCTGATAGATCACTCAGCGCCACGGAGCGACGATCACTGAATATTACGTAGGGTCTGAAGGGCTCGTTCGCGTTATCAACATCGAACACACATCACCGAGCAGCCACAGCACCCGACCCTACTCAAACTCCTCACGCTCTATAGCGCAGCGAGCCGCGTCGCTGAAGCCTTTCCAATACTCAGGGTAGGTAGGCTTGAGGGGCTGCAGGATTGCTCCGATATCCAGGCTGCTAAACGCGCCTAGGAACAGGGGAGGCTATCTCCGGTGACCTGAACCAGGGAAAACGGATCAAACCACATCTAAATGCGAAACCCGTCGAGCAGGTCGACGGGCATTCGAGGGTGACTGACGTTACCAGTCCAACGCTTTCTTGACCTTGCTGGTCAGTTCATCGCGCATCACCACATGATTGAGTTCTTTGACGTGCAGCGCATCTTCTGCCTTATGGACATCGCCCAAGGTGTCCTTGCCCGCGTCATTCATCAGGTTTTCGATGAACTCCAGCACCTCGTAACCTTCGTCCTTGTCCACACGTACGCGGTCTTTAGGGCCAATATACTTGCCATCACCGTCATCACGCTCCCAGGTGTACGTGTACTTGTCTTCCTGGAGATGCTTCCGTTTCAAAGCTACAGCCATATCTGTCTCCAAATTCAAGCTATGCGCTCAAACAAAGCGCCGATAATGTTTGCGACTTAGGGACTGGGAAGTCAGAGAGTTGTGCAGCCTGGGCAAAAACACATACCGTTAAGTCGCATTTTACCGCACACACAAAAAGGACAAGCTGAATGCGCCACCGAATAAGTTCCGTGTAGACCACATACTAAATCCCTGCTCCCCTCCACCCCTTGAGCTCGCACCCTATACGAACACTGTTTCGATTTCATTACAAGACCTAGAACACCCGAACCAGGGACACTGCACTGCGTACTAATTTAGTTACAAGCTCACGATCAACATTTCGTGAAAGCAAATCCTTAACAGCTGAAAAATGATTCACCAATTCAGCGCTGTAACTTGCGTCTTTCGCCGCACCGGAAAACTGACACCAAATCGTCGCTAGGAAGGCTCATTATACACATGACTCGTATGGATTGCGGTCAGCCAGCGTGATACAACTACGCACCTAAAAAAGCTCCACCTTATTACCTAAAATAATCCAGCCTTATTTACTCACCGGATAGCCAAATAAAGAATAAATTTCATTGGCTGTCATCCCTCCCGCAATGGCAAGTACGAACGCAAGAGCCAACAAGAAAATCTTGAGATGACATACCACAGCGAGATAGCGCCCCATAGGAGCGTTATTAGGAAGGTATCGCTTAATAATCGCCCTGTAAGGCCCTCCCACCGAAAACAACCAGAGCACGCTAACAACAAGCGCTATAACTGCAAAAGGCCTCGGATGAGCGAACTGCAACGATGTGAACCCCAGCGACAGAAGCAGAATCGCCGCTGTCCCATTCGCATGCGAAAAATATTCTGCAGCAACCGCATCATCAGGATTGGAATGAATCATTGTGGCACCTTCTGAAAACACAAGACGCAAAGCCGATCAAGCAGGAGCGAACCCTCCATGCTCAATGAATCTACCTCAACCTTGGCGCAGCTACCAGCGACGTCATGCAACAGCATCACTTCTGACTTGCATCAGGGCTTGCTCCACATTCAGAATTGAATTACCTCAGTAACTGGCAACACAAGCCAGCAAACCACAAGCTACACGTCGAACCATTGCAGGAGAGATGATCTTGGAATTCCCATACGAATACACGGCACGCAATGCCCGAGACAATATCATCCTTACCGCGGCGCGTGACCTTGACCACCTCCGCAGAATCGCCCTCCCTGTTGCCAACCTCTCCGGCGTTATAGGACTTTATTCTGAGGAAGAGGGCACATTGAAACTCATCAATAGCCTTGCCTATCAAGCCATAGAGCGCGCTGCACATGCAAGCCACGCCGAGTTTCTCAGAAAAAACCTCGAGGAAGAGCCTATCGACCTGCCGGAACTTGTCTCAGTGCTCAGCAGGCCGATCGGAGACGTCCTAAAGGTGCTTGACCGCGATTTGGCGCAGACGCTCCCAGCGCATCAAGGTATTGAAGAATAATGTTCCAGAAAAGCTGATGGTTTTGCTGCAAATCTTCTGCGGCGCGGTCGTTGCATCCTTGAGCTCTACGACTTCGAGATCGACCGTTTCCTTAGTAGGATACGTATCACCCATGCGGTGATTATTAAAATAAAGCCGCAACTTCGTTCCTTTTGCCCCCGACTTTCGACGAACCACTCCCCAATCATTGGTTTCGAATCCAGTAGATTTAGCGTTAATTTTAGCTGCAACGTTACCATCGACAATCTTGCAACCATACAGATCTTTGGCCTCGGTCATGTAGGCGAAACCTATTGGCAGATTGTAGAGGCTGATTGCCTTGTACTCGTACCCTCGATTCCCGCTGAAATCGAGAACCATCGCATCTACTACCTGGTCGGTGAGCTTGATACCGATCAAGCTTTCCAGTTGAGTGATGACGAGGTCTAGATGGTGCAAGAGCATTTGCCGAATTTCTTGATCAAGCGACCCGCTCTCGCGACGTACCTTGCTATCGAAGCGCTCAGGGTTGTGGAAAGGGCAGTTCTTAAACGCTCGTTCGTTGTAGTCAGCTAGGCCGCTCACAGAGTAACCGGAGTGGCGCGCATACAGCGTGTTCGACTGCGTGGATGCAACATATCGGTTAATCAACAGAACAGGATTCTGGCAAGCCGGGCACAGCGCAAACGACTTGACCTCGCCATTGTGACTCTGAACGTAAGGCCAGTTCCTACTCGTTTTGCTGTTGTACCGTTTTTCGGATAACTCGAAAGATTCCGTCGGATTGGCCATTACGCTGAAGACATTCACACCATTTTCCTTGTCAGCTCACCTATGCAGCTCGTAATGACCGCGCAGCCGCTTCCTCGATCGCCTGCATTCGCGTCGCTCGAGGACAAAGCAATCACCGCTTGCTAGGCTGTCGCGGCCTCGTTAGAAAACGATAATGGCAAGATGCAGCTACTGGCTGCAACCCTTGCCCTAAAGCGGTTGGCTAGAGAACCAAGAGCTCGGTCGATGTGCGCAGGGAACGTAAGGTTGGTCAGGAGGAAGCATGTCTGGTTCGAGCAGTCAGACCTCTCACTTGCATCGTTTATCGGCGTAAAGCTGAGCCACGTCGGCTTCAAGAAGACCTCGCTTCAGGCCACATCGTATTTTGATATTGACTGTCGAATGGTCGAAGTCTTGGCGCCGAGACCCTATCAAATATTTGCGGTACCGGAATCAGACGCTTGGCCTAAGAAAGACAACCCTATGCTGGTGGTGAATCCAAAGGCAGCCCTTGAGAGCCTACGGAGCCAATTTTGCATGCCTAAGCTTAAGCCCAGCTGGGATTACGCTTGGAACAAGTTCATCCAGACCGGTGCAGCTTTTGCGAGAGCGGAGCCACGGTTGGAGTCAGTGGTGCAGGATTTCCCGGCACACCAGGAATGCAAAGAGCTCTCCGATCACGGGATGAGGGGACAAACCGCTCCCAGGCACTGATCTTCAAACACGAACACTGCAAGTCAATCCCCCCCCGCCAACTTGATCGATCAACCCTTACCTTTTTCACCTGCAAAAATACCTATATGAATACCCATAAAACCCAAAAACACCCAATTGAATTCATGACAGGGTATATTCAATACACACCGCCTTGGAGCCTCCACAAAGTCTAGGCGCGCAACCCTCTGACTGTGGATTTCTTAGGTACAACGCGAATTGAAAAAGCTGCCATTACGGCAGCTTCAGCCAGCTGCGAGCTACTTTTTCGTAGACTTGCTAGGCTTCAAGTCAGGATTATTCCCTGGCGTGTCTTTATTGTCACGACGACGTTTATCCACCTCGCCGGTTGACTTGGCAATAGGCTTGGGGCCCGGTTTAAGCGCCATATGATCCACCTCAATAGCAAAGGTTAAGTTGGGTTAAAGCCAAATGATCATATTGCTAACGGCGGGCGCTTTCAAGAGGTGTGACAGACCTGATTAACCACCTATACATGTAACTTTATTTTACAACTGCTATCAATCATCTATTGATAGCCAAACTGTTGGGTTCCCGCCCTTCGGTGCGGTGTTGCATGTACCGCAGCGTTTCCAGATTCATTCAGGCATCGCATTGTCTTTGCGCTCAATAGCTTACCCCTTCGAGGGCTGCAAGCCTTTCACCTAAGTAACTAGAAAGCCATAGTTCATCGAACTGTTGACCTGCTTGTGGGGCTACCGCGCGTTCAGAGTGTTTAACAGCGACCTGGCGAATGGGTCGTTCAATTCGCCCTGTAGTCACGCCCATCACCGCCCCGCTGCCCCTGAAGAGAACATTTGTACCCATAGGCTTTGAGCGACCTACGCGACTGCTGTCCAGCAGCTTGCTTGGGCTAAATCCTCACCCAACGTAGCTAAATGCTATCGTACCCCTCTGTCATGGAGTGGATGCCCGAGTGAACGACTACGATTTTTCGCGCCTCAACGACAAAGAATTCGAGGTGCTTTGCACCGACCTCATCGGCGCATCGGAGGGTGTTCGATTTGAGCGCTTTAAGCCTGGTCGTGACCAAGGCGTGGATGGGCGCTACTTCAGCCCGGATGGTGGTGAATGGATCCTGCAGGCCAAACACTGGGCTGCTACGCCTTTTTCGAAAATGGTCACCCATTTGCGCACATCGGAAGCGCCCAAGATCGCTGCGCTTAAGCCTAAGCGCTACGTTCTAGTGGTATCGATTCCACTATCAAGGTTGAACAAGGATGAGCTAACAACGGCTCTTGCCGCTTCTTGCCCTGTGAGCGTCTACGGAAAGGAGGATCTCAACGATTTGCTTGCCCGGCATCCCAGGGTTGAGCAAAGGCATTTCAAGCTCTGGATCAGCAGCGCTACCGTGCTTGTCCACCTGCTCAACAACGCCATCATGGGTCGTAGCGATGCGATGATGAGCGAGATCATTGAGAAATCGAAGATCTTCGTCCAGACCCGCAACTACGAATGGGCTGTCGATAAACTCAACCAGCTTGGGACGGTCATCATCACTGGCCAAGCAGGTATCGGAAAAACCACACTCGCCGAGCAACTCATCTTGCTCTATGCCAAAAATGGCTTCGAGTTTCTGTCCATCAGCAATGACGCTCATGAGGCTGAACAAGCTTACGTGCCTGATAGGCGGCAGCTATTCTATTTCGACGACTTCTTAGGAAGGAACTACCTAGAAGCATTATCCGGGCATGAGGGAAGCCAGATCGTCAATTTCATTAAGCGAATTCATCGCGATCGAGCAACGAAGAAATTCGTACTGACGTCACGATCTACTATTTTGAATCAGGGGCGAATTCTGAACGATGCCTTTGAAGACGGCAATGTCAATCGGAACGAGATGGAGATCAAGCTTCAATCCCTTTCAAGCCTCGACAAAGCCCATATCCTGTACAACCATATATGGCATTCGGGGCTAAGCCCTGAGTATGTAGAATCATTCTACATAGACAAGCGTTACCACAGGGTTATTGGACACCGTAATTTTAACCCACGCATCATACAGTTCATCACTGACCCGCAGCGTTTGGTCGACATCCCCGCTGAAGCCTACTGGAATCACATCACCAACCTCCTGGATAACCCAACGAGAATCTGGGAGCACCCATTTGACGCTCAGCTCGACGACTTTGGTCGATTCCTGGTGCTTTTGGTCGCATTTAACGGAAACGACATTCTTGAGCAGGATCTTGCTAAGGCCTATGCCGTAGGTCTGCGCATGCCTGAGCATGCGAGCTTTAAGGGCAAACGTGAGTTCGGCTTCGTAGTTAGGCATCTCTCAAACTCACTGCTGACGCGCGTGATGGCCGGCGAGAAGCGCTACTACAAACTCTTCAACCCCTCTCTGGGAGATTACTTGATTCATCGCTATGCGAATGACACCCTGCTGCTCAGAACTGTTTGCAGCTGTCTGCGCAGTCTCAGTGCTCTTGATATGCTCGAAGACATGAGGCGCAACAAGCTGATTTCTAAAGAGAGCGTGGGAAGCATATTCCAGTCTTTGTTCGAGCATGAGGAACATCTGGGCTTTGTGGACAGCTCGCCTGAACACCTGGCAAAACTATATCAGGGCACGACCCATGGACTCAGTGAGCAAGAGAGTGCAAAGCGGCTATCACAAACCACTGAAGTCATTATAAGAAGCCCCATCAGCGAAACTTATCTGCACTGCTTGGATACGCTAGCCGATGCTATTGATGACGAGATAATTCCAGCACCGTCGCTGATAGACTTTGTTTTGGGAATAATAGTCACTGGAGTGGCAGAAAAAGAGCTCTCTGCACTTGGAAATTTAGTCAGATCGCTTGAAGCATATGACATCACCGAAGCAACGGAACCGTTCGCAGATTTAGCGTACACCACCATGAGCGAATCGCTTGACGAGATGTTCGAGGAAAGCGATGTGTTCGGGAATGGCTATGATTTGGCTGCCGCTAATCGTGTCCTTACCAATATGATTGACGAGAAGTTTTCCAGTTGGCATGCATCGCCCTCAAACGCACTGATCGACGGAATCATCGACGCCTATGACGTCCAGTACCGTATGAAGCGGTTCTTCCATGAAGAGGAACAGAGTTACGTGTCCCCTCGAGCGGAACAGAACCGGCTCGAAGCGCTGGATATTGATGACCTATTCAGCAGTGAGCGTTAGTGTTTTAGGTCGGATGAGGGTGTCTTTCGGCTTTCTGGGCATTTTTTGTAGCGGCCTCAGCCGCGAATGAGGTGGCTCGCCGGGCTCGTAATGAAGGATTTTCGGAGAGGCAGTGAATGGAGTTTTCGAGATCGTGGCACCTACCGGGGTGTGATTCTGGAGCGCGCCAGGCGCTTCGTTGGATTGCTCTCTCCGGGCGGGTTGAGGTGGTCGAGGGGCTCCCTTTGAAGGCACTAAAGGGCTGGAGGCCTGTCAGAACAGGGGCTTCAGGGTAGAATGGTGTGGCCATCCGACGTTGACAAGAAATCGATGGATTTGGTGCATTTCACAAAACGTGTGGAAAGGCGTCGAACCCGACTTGCACCCCTATGGCGCCTGCTACCACGACCTGGCCGAACGCCGCTCCACTGGGGTGATCGAATACCTCAAGGTGCAGCAGGTGGGCGCCGTGATCGTCGGCGGCTTGGCCCTGGACTACTGCGTCAAGACCACCGCCCACCAGCTGCGCCGAGCCGGGTTTCAGGTGTTGCTGTACCTGCCGGCTTGCCGCGCCCTCACCCAGGCCGGCGCCATCGCTGCCTGCGGCGCATTGGCCGCCGAGGGTGTCATCCTCTGCGGCGACGAAGCCGCGCTCGACTACCAACTCTCGCTGATCAAGGAAGACCGCCCATGAGTGACAGCGTTTTCGGCCCGCGCATCATCCAGAACCTGCTGGACACCGACTTCTACAAGATCACCATGATGCAGGCGGTGCTGCACAACTACCCCAACGCCGAGGTGGAATGGGAATTCCGCTGCCGTAACGGTGAGGACCTCTCCCCTTACTTGGCAGAAATCCGCTACCAGGTCGAGCAACTGGCCGATGTCACCGTCACCCACGACCAATTGGCCTACCTCGAAAAAATCCCGTTCATCAAACCGGACTTCATCCGCTTTCTGAGCCTGTTCCGTTTCAACCTGCGCTACGTGCAGGTCGGCCTGGACGACGCCGGGCAGCTGGCAATCCGCGTGCGCGGGCCGTGGCTGCACGTGATCCTCTACGAGATCCCGCTGCTGGCAATCATCAGCGAAGTGCGCAACCGCTACCGCTATCGGGAAGTGGTGATGGAGCACGTGGGCGAGCGGCTGTACAAGAAGCTTGACTGGCTCAAGGCCGAAGCGAGTGCCGATGAGCTGGCAGGCTTTCAACTGGCCGATTTCGGCACCCGACGGCGCTTCTCGTACCGGGTCCAGGAGCAGGTCGTGCACATTCTCAAGCGCGACTTCCCTGGCCGCCTGGTCGGCACCAGCAACGTGCACCTGGCCCGCGAATTGGAACTCAAGCCCATCGGCACCATGGCGCACGAATGGTTCATGGCCCACCAGCAACTGGGCCCGCGCCTGGTCGACAGCCAGGCCGCTGCGCTGGAATGCTGGGTACGGGAATACCGCGGGCTACTGGGCATCGCGTTGACCGATTGCATCACCATGGACGCGTTCATGGGGGATTTCGACTTGTACTTCGCCAAGCTGTTCGATGGCCTGCGCCACGACTCGGGCGACCCGCTGGCATGGGCAGAAAAGGCCATTGTCCACTATGAAAAACTGGGGATCGACCCGCGAAGCAAAACGCTGATCTTCTCGGATGGGCTGGATTTCGCCAAGGCGCTTGGCCTGTACCGCGCACTGCATGAGCGGATTAACGTGAGCTTTGGCATCGGCACCAACCTCACCTGCGATATCCCAGGGGTGGAGCCGATGAACATCGTGATCAAGATGACGGCGTGCAATGGGGCGCCGGTGGCGAAGATTTCCGACAGCCCGGGCAAGACCCAATGCCGGGACGAGAACTTCGTGGCGTATCTCAAGCACGTGTTCAAGGTGGGTTGATGCCGCCGCGAGAGGCCAGCTTTGCTAACCGTCTTTGGGCTCGCCCACACACAACTCCATGAACCGCGCCGCCGCCCGCGACGGCGTGGCGGCATGGGGCATCAGGATGGAAAAGCGCCTGACCAACGGCTGCGGCGTAATGCGCAGCCGCCGCAACACGCCATCCTCATGGCGAATCGACATGGCCGACACAAAGCCAATCCCCATACCTGCCCGCACCGCTTCCTTTACCCCTTCCACCCCGGCGATTTCCATCGCGACGCGCATTGCCACGCCACTGCGGGCAAACGCCCGCTCGACAATCTGCCTCACCCCGGAGCCACTCTCGCGCAGCACCAGTGGGTAGGCCCCCAAGAATTCCAAGGTCTGCGCCTCGTCACCGGCCAACGGATGAGTACTGGGCACGATCGCGACGATCTCATCCTCACGCCACGGCGTGACCCCGGTGCCCAACGGCAACTCCTGCCCGGGAGGCCCTTCGATCAAGGCGATATCGACACTGCCCAGCGCGGCGACAATTTCAGCCGTGTTGCCATTGGAGGTGCTCACCGACACATCTGGGTAGCGTGCGTGGAAGTCGGCGATCAGGTACGGCAGCAGGTAGCTGGCCGGCGTGGTACTGGCGCCGATGCGCAAGGTGCCGCGCTCCAGGCCGCGCATGGCCTCGCGCAGGGCCTGGGCCTGGCGGAAGGTATCGCGCAGGCGCTCGGCATGGGCCAGCAACTGCTCACCTGCAGCCGTGAGGCGCACGCCGCGCCCTGCGCGTTGGTAAAGGGGCTCACCAAAAGCCTCCTGCAGCAACTTGAGCTGCCCGGACACAGCGGGCTGCGACAGGTGCAACGCCTGGGCCGCGTGGCTGATGTTGCCATGCTCGGCGACGGTGGCGAATGTTATCAGCTGTTCTGGGGTCATGAATTCAAAATATCAGCTAAACGGATACTTCACATCCTAAATTACGATTTTTTATAAGCTTATAACCATATTAACGTAGGCCTTGTCGAAATACTTTTCCCGGAGGACTCACATGGTCACGGTTCCATCCCACCCCGCCTACGCGCCTACCCTCTCTACCCGAGGGCGGCTCAATGGCATTTTGTTTGTGGCGCTTTTCGCGCTTGCCGTCACCCAACTGGCAGCCTTGCCCGCCATCGCCAACCTGGGCATCAGCCCGCTGATCGTCGGTATCGTTGCCGGTGCCCTGTACGGCAACGCGCTGCGCGATGGCGTGCCGGCGAGCTGGGCGGCGGGCATCAACTTCTCGGCCCGCGGGCTGCTGCGCATCGCCGTGGCCTTTTTCGGCCTGCGGGTCAGCCTGCAGGAAATCGCCGAAGTCGGCTGGTCGGGCCTGACGGTTTCGCTGCTGGTGGTGGTCAGCACCCTCCTGATCGGGCTCTGGTGCGGCATGAAGCTGCTCAAGCTGGACCGCGACACCGCGCTGCTCACTGCGGCAGGCAGTGCCATTTGCGGCGCCGCTGCAGTACTTGCGTTCGAGTCGGCGCTGCGCAGCGCCCCGCACAAGAGTGCCATGGCCGTTGGCAGCGTAGTGCTGTTCGGTACCCTGTCGATGTTCCTTTACCCCTTGGCGATCAATGCCGGCTGGCTGCACCTGGATACCCTGGGCGCGGGCCTGTTCCTGGGCGGCACGATCCACGAAGTGGCCCAGGTGATAGGTGCAGCCAGCAACGTCAGCCCCGAGGCGACGCACATCGCCACCATCGTCAAGATGACCCGGGTGATGCTGCTGGTGCCGGTGCTGCTGGTGGTGGGCCTGTGGATCAGCCGCTCGCGCCAGCCGGGGCAGGCGCAAGGCAATGGCCGCATCGCCATGCCCTGGTTCGCTTTCGGCTTCCTGGCGCTGGTGCTGGTGAACTCGCTGCAGGTGCTGCCTGGCAGTGTGACCCAGGCGATCAATAGCCTCGACACCTTTGCCCTGACCATGGCCATGACGGCGCTGGGGATGGAGACACGCTTCAGCCAGATCCGCCAGGCAGGGCCACGGGCGCTGTTGACCGGGGCGATACTGAACCTTTGGCTGGTGGGGGGCGGGCTGGCAATTACGCTGGGTGTGCAAAAGCTCTTCGCATGACTTATGGTGTTGTCTAAGAAGGATGTTTTACCTGCACAGGAAAGACTTAGATGCCCCAACGCCATGTCATAAATGCATCCGTCAGCCCCAAAGGCAGCCTGGAGACGCTGTCGCAACGTGAAGTCCAGCAACTGAGCGAAGTCGGTACCGGTAGCCTCTACACCCTGTTCCGCCAATGCGCGCTGGCCATCCTCAACACCGGCGCGCATGTCGACAATGCCAAAACCATTCTCGAGGCCTACAAGGACTTCGAGGTGCGTATCCACCAGCAAGACCGGGGCGTACGCCTTGAGCTGCTGAATGCCCCCGCCGATGCCTTCGTCGATGGCGAAATGATCGCCAGCACCCGTGAAATGCTGTTCAGCGCCCTGCGCGACATCGTCTATACCGAAAGCGAGCTGGCTAGCCAACGCATCGACCTGGAAAGCTCCCAGGGCATCACCGATTACGTGTTCCACCTGCTGCGCAACGCCCGCACCCTACGCCCAGGCGTGGAGCCGAAAATGGTGGTGTGCTGGGGCGGCCACTCGATCAGCAGCGAGGAATACCAATACACCAAAAAGGTCGGCCACGAACTGGGCCTGCGCAAGCTGGACATCTGCACCGGCTGCGGCCCTGGGGTAATGAAGGGCCCGATGAAAGGCGCCACCATCGCCCACGCCAAGCAGCGTATGCACGGCAGCCGTTACCTGGGCCTGACCGAGCCGGGCATCATCGCCGCCGAAGCGCCCAACCCGATCGTCAACGAGCTGGTGATCTTGCCGGACATCGAGAAGCGCTTGGAAGCCTTCGTGCGTGTCGGCCACGGCATCATCATCTTCCCGGGCGGCGCCGGTACTGCCGAAGAGTTCCTCTACCTGCTCGGCATCCTCATGCACCCGGACAACCAAGGCCTGCCCTTCCCGGTCGTGCTCACTGGCCCCCGCAGTGCCGAGCAGTTCCTGCTGCAACTGCACGCCTTCGTCGGCGCCACCCTCGGTGAAGCCGCGCAAAGCCACTACCAGATCATCATCGATGACCCAGCCGAAGTCGCGCGCCACATGGTCGAAGGCCTCAAGGAGGTCAAACAGTTCCGCCGCGAACGCAACGACGCCTTCCACTTCAACTGGCTGCTGAAGATCGACGAGGGCTTCCAGCACCCGTTCGACCCGACCCACGCCAACATGGCCGAACTCGCCCTGCGCCGCGAGCTACCGCCCCATGAACTGGCCGCCAACCTGCGCCGAGCGTTTTCCGGCATCGTTGCCGGCAACGTCAAGGACAAAGGCATCCGCCTGATCGAAGAACACGGCCCCTACCAGATCCGCGGCGACAGCGCAGTATTGGAGCCACTGGGGCGATTGTTACAAGCATTCGTCGACCAGCACCGCATGAAGTTGCCGGGTGGTGCCGCCTATGTGCCGTGCTACCAAGTAGTGACCTGAAAACGATGTCTGGCGCCAGCTCTCGAGCTGGCTGTTGATCTTGATCTGGCTGTTGATCTTGATCTTGATCTGGCTTTTGACCTTCAGCGACTCAGGAGGCCGAGCGCAGGCCTTGCGGAGGGAGGTGACGGGCAAGGATGCCCGTCAAGCGCTGGGGCCCAGGATGGGCCCTGCAGCGCGGTCCTCCCGGGAGCAAGGCCGTAGCGAGGGGACCCCGAAGCGCAGCGTAGGGGCCGTATGATGGAGCGCAGCCTTTTTTGGTTACTTTTTGGGGCGTTTGCCAAAAAGTGACCCGCCGTAAGGGCGGAAAGGTGACTAAGCGTCGCCCCAATGCTGGATCAACCACCCCCTCAAAACCAACACCAACACCCACACCAACGATCAAGAAACCAAACCCTCCCGCTCAACCAGCCGAATACTGTCACGCCCCCCGCGCTTCGACTCATACAACGCCACATCCCCCTGCTCAATCAACGCCGCCAAACTCACCGGCGGCTGATCAAACACATTAGCCCCAATACTCAACGTAACCGCCTGCGGCGTAGGCACCGTCTGCCCAGCAAACAGCTGAAACCGCTCACGCAACTGGCTACCCAGCTCCACCACCCGCTCCCGCGTCGCGTCACTGAGCAGAATCACAAACTCATCCCCCCCAAGCCGCGCCGCCAGCGACCGCTCCGGCAACACCGCACGAATCATCTCGCTCAAGGCGATCAACAGCCGATCCCCCGCAATGTGCCCGTGCAAATCGTTGACCAGCTTGAAGTTGTCGATATCGATCAACAGCAAGGCCCCCGGCCGCGCCGGGCTGACCTCTTTGAAAAAGTGCGGCGCCCGCACTTCCAGCGCCCGCCGGTTGTACAGCGCCGTCAACGGATCGCGCGCCGCCAGCCTGGCGATACGTTCTTCACGGCGATAACGCACCGTCCCCGTCATCGACAGCGCAATCAACATGATCGCCATCGCCCCCTCGACCAGGGAAATCTGAATGATCAGCCCGCCAAAGGTCGCCAGGTCAATCAAGGTGCCCGGCGTGATCGCAATGATCGCCTTCGCCACATAGAACAACCCATGGATCAGCAACACATAGCGCAATTGCACCGCGCCCACGCTCAGCGACCTGCCGTGGGGCTTCAACAAAAAGCTGGCCTTGAGGGTCAACAGCGCCACCAGCAACGAGTTGACCATCAGCATCACCTTCGACCACTCCGGCCCCGCGGGCAGCAGCAGCAAGGCGAACCACACCGGCACCATCAGCAGCCAGGTGCGCGACAGGCGGTTCTGGGTAAAGCGCAACACCCCCATCAGGAAAAACGCATGCGCCACCACCAGCAACCCGTTGGCGAACCAGATGCCGATCAACAGCAAGCCAATGCCACGCAACAGGGCCAGAGTGGAGCCAACGGTAATAGTGGCGAAGCCCGCGCTCCAAAACAGGAGTGAAGCCTCGCGAACGCTGCGCCATTCGATCGCCAGGTACAAAGCAGCAGCGGCTGCCAGGGCGATCGTAATCGTCAGCATCGTGGGTGGATCAAGCGCCATAGACGGTTTGGCCTATCTGGTTAACGTGGGAAATGGGCTGATTGTATGCGCTTGCCACACTTTTTCAGAGCCCCTCCCACACCGTTAAAGCACCCGTTTGATCAACGGTTCCAGGCGGCTATAGCGCAACCTCCGCAACAGCTTGCGCACCTCCTTGGGGTGCTCGGCCTTGACCCCGAGCTCGGCCGCTGAATCGATTTTCCGTGCGTGCCGGCGTATCCCCGTCAATTCCACGTCTCGAGGTACCAACCACTGCCCTGCTGGGTCATCGATAAGCAGGCCATTCTCAAGGTCCAGGTTGAACCCACGCGGGTTGAGGTTGTTACCGGTCAGCAGCGAATAACGCTGGTCGATCCACAGCCCCTTGGCATGGAAGGTGTGCCCAGGGTCGTTCCAAATCCGCACTTCGAGCTGGCCATTGGCAAGCGCGGCCTGGCGACGGCGGGCAAAGGCGCGCAGGTTGTCCTCGTACAAGTAGGGCAACGCACCGCTAGCACTGAACGGCTCACCCGGAGCGATATAAAAGTCATTGGCAGTACGATCGCCGACGATCAGCTCCACGCGCACGCCACGGTCCAGCGCGTGGTCGATTTCGCGCATCAATACCCGAGGCGGGTTGAAATAAGGCGTGCTGATGATGATCTGCGTGCGTGCCGCGGCCAGCAGTGCGCAAAGTGCTTTGTTGAGCGGGTTGCCCCGCCCAACGCCAAGCAGCGGGATGACCCGCAAGCCCTGCCCCGCTTCGCCGGCGGGTACCTCATAGACCATGCGCCGCAGCCGCGCGCGCAAACGCCGGATGTCACCGCGCAAGCTGCGGGTCGCTGGCGGTGCCGGCAAGTCCAGCCGCGGTGTGGCGGTGTGGTGCAGCAAACGTCTAACCAGGTCGACCATGGCATCGGCTAGCGCAGGCGACTGGAACAGGTGATAGCGATCCAGGCGATAGCGGTCGAAACGGTGCAGGTACACGTTGTTGAGGCTGGCACCGGTGTAGATCACACAGTCGTCGATGATGCTGCCTTTCAAGTGCAACACACCAAACAGCTCGCGGGTTTGCACCGGAACGCCATGGATCACCACATCCAGCCCACGCAATTGACGCTGGGCCTGGTACCAGGCCGCATTACCCGGCTGCCGCCCGCCCCCCAGCAGGCCACGGCGGGCACGGAACCAGTCAACCACAATGGTGATTTCCAGGCCTGGCCGCGCGGCCTTGGCCTGGTACAAGGCATCGAGCACTTCCTGCCCGGCCTCGTCCTCCTGCAGGTACAGGGCGACGATGACGATGCGCCGGGTCGCCGTCGCGATGCGCTCGAGCAGGCAGCGACGGTACGCCGCGGCATCGGGCAATACCTGGATCGCCTCAGGCGCGAGGGCGAAACCTGGCAGCGCCGCCAGCATGGATTCGGGGTTCACGTAGGTTCACCTTCTGTCTGCATTCAGGTCCATTCCTGGCCACCAGCCCGGGGTGTAAGATCGACCGGGTAACGACCTATAACAACAAGAATCATGCGAGGCCTGTTTTTCTCACTGCCCCCGACGAATCACGCCTCAGCTTGCACAGGAAGATCGCAATGGTCCACCCCGTTTCTGCAATCGTAACGCCTTCGCCCGCCAAGACCTTCGGTTTTCTGATCTTGCCCAACTTCACCACCATCGGCCTGGCGTCGGCGGTGGAGACCCTGCGCATGGCCAACCTGGCGGCCCGCCGGCCGATGTACCGCACCGTGCTGATCGCCGCCAGCGATGAACCGGTGGCGGCCAGCAACGGCATGCGCGTGTTGCCTGACTACAGCATCGGCAACGCCCCGGCGCTGGACGCCCTGTTGGTGGTCGGGGCCAACCCGATCGATCGCAGCCGTGGCAACCGGCCCTTGATCGACTGGCTACGCCAGCTGGCCCGTCAACGCCTGCCGTTGGGCGGCATCTGCACAGGCAGTTACCTGCTGGCCAAGGCCGAGTTGCTCAAGGGCTACCGCTGCACCATCCACTGGGAAGACATGCAGACGTTGCAGGAGCAGTTCCCCGGTATCGTCATTTCTGGCCAGCTGTTCGAACTGGACCGCGACCGCTACACCTGCTCGGGCGGTGTGGCGGCCATGGACATGATGCTGCAACTGGTGGCCCGCGAAGAAGGTGGCCAGGACATCGCCGCCAAGGCCGCCGAACTGCTGCTGTGCGACCGTGTGCGTGGCGAGCGCGAACGCCAGCGGGTGCCCCTGCGCACCCTGCTCGGCAGCGCTCAGCCCAAGTTGAGCCAAGTGGTGGCGATCATGGAAGCCAACCTGGAGGAGCCACTGGCGCTGGAGGAGCTGGCCAGCCTCAATGAAGTGACCGTGCGCCAATTGGAGCGGTTGTTTCATAAATACCTGCAGCGCACGCCCAGCCAGTATTACCTGGAGTTGCGGCTGTCGCGGGCGCGGGAGTTGTTGTTGCGTAGCGATGTGCAGGTGCGTGAGGTGGCGCTGGCCTGTGGGTTCAGCTCGCCGGCGCATTTTTCCAAGAGTTACAGCCGGTTTTTTGGGCTGTCGCCGCTGGGGGAGCGGCGGCAGGCTTCGTTGCACTGACATCAGACAGTGCTGGGCTCTTCGCGGGCAAGCCCGCTCCCACAGGAATGGTGCTGGACCTGAGGGTGCACCCTACTGGTGGGAGCGGGCTTGCCCGCGAAGAGGCCGGCACAGATCGAATCAATCCTTCAAGGCCGCATGCGCCGTCTCCCGGCACATCAGCATCGCCACCAGCGCCACCAGTGCTGCGGCCAACAGGTACCCCGCCGGCGCCAGCTTGCTGCCCGTCACCTGTATCAGCCAGGTGGCAATGAACGGCGCCGTCCCGCCAAACAAGGCATTGGCCACGTTGAAGCTCAGGGCGAAACCACTGAAGCGCACCCGCGTCGGGAAGATCTCCGCCAACAGGCACGGCAAGGTCCCATCGTTCATCGCCAGCATCGCGCCAAACAGAATCTGGATGGCCAGAATCACCAGCAGCGGTTGCCCATCGAGCAACGTGAACAAGGGCACGGTGAGCCCCAAAAATAGCAGCGAGGCGATCACCAGCATGGTCTTGCGGCCAAACTGATCAGACAGCCGCCCCATCAGGAAAATCAGGCCGATGTAAGTGGCCAATGAAACCGTCGAGGCAATGAAGGCATCTCGCTCGGTCATGCCCAGCTCAGTGGACAAGTACGTCGGCATATAGCTGAGCAGCAGGTAGAACGCCACCGCGTTCAGGCACGTCACGCCGATACCGATGCCTAGGCTGCGGCGATGCTGGGTCAGCAACTCGCGAATCGGCGCCGGGGTCATGCAGGCCTTGTTCTCGAGACGCTGCTCCATCTCCAGAAACTTGGGGGTGTCCTGCAGGCTCATGCGGATGTAACGGCCCACCAGCCCGAACGGTGCAGCCAGCAGGAACGGCAGGCGCCAGCCCCAGCTGTGCAGGTCCTCGGTGCTGAGTAGCTCATGCAGCACCGCCACAAACGCCGCACCGAACAGCAACCCCGCTGCCGTGCTGGCCGGCACGATACTGGTGTACAGGCCACGCCGGCCCTGGGGCGCGTATTCGGCCAGGAAGGCCGATGCCCCCGCGTATTCGCCCGACGCCGAAAAGCCCTGCACCAGGCGTATCACCAGCAACAGGCACGGTGCCCATAGGCCGATCTGCGCATAGCCAGGCAGCAGGCCGATGCAGAAGGTCGAGATCGACATGATCAGGATCGACAACGACAGCGCATTGCGTCGCCCATGGCGATCACCAAAGTGGCCCCAGACCACGCCGCCCAGCGGGCGAACGAGAAACGACAGGGCGAACACCGCGAAGGTCGCCAGCAGGCCGGTAGTTTTGTCGGTTTGCGGGAAAAACGTGGCGGCAATGATGGTGGCGAGGTAGCCGTAGGCGGCGTAGTCGAACCATTCGACGAAGTTGCCCATGAAACTGGCGCGCGCGGCCTTGCGCAGGGCCTGGCGTTCGGCGCTGTGCGCGACGTTGCCGAGGGTTGAGGCGTTTAGGGTGGTGCTGGACATGACGGGTACCCTCTGGTTCTTCTAATTGGAGGCAGGGTCTGGTGGTCATACAGTGATTTTATTGTTGTTGGTGCCGGCCTCTTCGCGGGTAAACCCGCTCCTACAGGGGCCGGCACCGAGCATCATTTGCGGATGATGTTGTGCTCCGGCCCGTACGGGAACTTGGTGATGTTTTCGGCGCCGCTGTCGTTGACGATGAGGATATCGTGCTCGCGGTAGCCGCCAGCACCCGGTCGACCTTCGGGCAGCATGATCATCGGCTCGATCGACACCACCATGCCCGGCTCCAGCACGGTGTCGATGTCTTCGCGCAGCTCAAGCCCCGCCTCGCGACCGTAGTAGTGGCTCAACGTCCCAAACGAGTGGCCATAGCCAAACGTGCGGTACTGCAGCAGGTCGTGACGCAGGAAGATCTCGTTCAGCTCACGAGCAATGTCACTGCAGCGCATGCCCGGGCGCACGAGTTTCAGCCCAGCCTCATGCACCTCGACGTTGGCCTGCCACAGGCGCAGGTGATCATCCGGGCAATGGTCGAGGAACAAGGTGCGCTCAAGGGCGGTGTAATAGCCGGCGATCATCGGGAAGCAATTGAGGCTGAGGATCTCGCCCTTGCCCACCGTGCGGCTGGTGACCGGGTTGTGCGCGCCGTCGGTGTTGAGCCCGGACTGGAACCAGGTCCAGGTGTCCATCAGCTCGCCGTCGGGGAAAGACTTGGCGATCTCGCGAACCATCGCCTGGGTGGCATGCAGCGCCACTTCGTACTCGGGCACATGCTCACGCAGGGCCTCGACCACTGCCGCGCCGCCGATATCGGCCACCCGCGCGCCGTGCCGGATCAACGCCTGCTCTTCTGCGGACTTGATCATGCGCATGCGCATGCACGGGGCGCCGATGTCCAACAACTCGGCCTTGGGGTAGCAGGCGGCGAGCTTGGCGTGGTTCTGCAGGTTGAGGTGGTCGTATTCCACGCCGATGCGCGAGGCCAGCGGCAGCGCTTGTTGAATGGCGACGAAGAAGTTGTCGCGTTGCCAGTCGGTGTAGACGATGTTGTCGGTGCCGACCGTGCGCCGCCAAGGCTGGCCGCCATCGATGTTGGCACTGATCGAGACGACCTTGTCCTGGGTCACCACCAGTGCATAGGGGCGGCCAAACGAGCAGTAGAGGAAATCACTGTAGTAATTGACGTTGTGGTACGAGGTAAAGATCGCCGCTTCGATGTCCTGCTCGGCCATGTAGGCCCGCAGGCGGGCGTGGCGGGCTGCGTATTCCTGAGCGGAGAAGGTCGCTTTGACCTTGTCGCCGTTGCGGATCTTCAGGGTTTTTGGCATGTGCATGGTCGGGTTCCTTGTCGTTGTGAGCACGCTGTTTCAGGCCGGCCGCCTGAGAAGCATTGCAACAGAACGAACGAGGACGCTTTTGTATCTATCCGACCTGGAATTGGCGGGATGGCCACCGACGTGTAGGAGCAGCCTTGTGCTGCGAAGAGGCCGGCACAGGCAGCCCGAATTGCGGCTATCTGTACCGGCCTCTTCGCAGCACAAGGCTGCTCCTACACAGGCTGTGGGGTTTCAGGCACGCTTTATTTCAGATCAAAGCGGTCCAGCTCCATGACTTTTACCCAAGCTGCAACGAAGGCCTTCACAAACCTGTCCTTGCCATCGCTGCTGCCATACACCTCGCTCAACGCCCGCAACTGGGCATGCGAACCGAACACCAGGTCAACACGGCTGCCCGTCCATTTAACCTGCCCGGTCTTGCGGTCCCGGCCTTCAAAGCGCTCGTTGTCGGCTGACGTCGGCGTCCATTCCACGCCCATGTCCAGCAGGTTGCGGAAGAAGTCGTTGCTCAACGTACCCGGCTTGTCGGTGAACACCCCGTCCTTGCTGCCGCCATGGTTGGCGCCCAGCACACGCAGGCCGCCGATCAGCGCGGTCAGCTCGGGCGCCGTCAGGGTCAGCAGTTGGGCCTTGTCCAGCAGCAGCTTCTCGGCCTTGACGCTGTAACGGTCCTTGGTGAAGTTGCGGAAGCCATCGGCCAGCGGTTCCAGCACGGCGAACGACTCAACATCGGTCTGCTCTTGGGACGCATCGACGCGGCCGGGGCGGAAGCCGACGCTGCCACTGTAACCCGCATCCTTGGCGGCCTTCTCCACGGCGGCGGTACCTGCCAGCACGATCAGGTCGGCCAGGGAGACCTTCTTGCCACCGTTGTTGAACTCGCCCTGGATCTTCTCCAGCGCTGCCAAGACCTTGCCTACGCCCTGGTTCGCAGCCCAGTCTTTCTGCGGTGCCAGGCGCAAGCGTGCGCCATTGGCTCCGCCGCGCTTGTCGGACCCACGGAAGGTCGAGGCTGAGGCCCAAGCAGTCGATACCAACTCGCCCACGCTCAAGCCTGAAGCCAGAATCTTGGCCTTGAGCGCTGCGACATCCTGATCGCCCAACGATACCGGGTCGGCTTTAGGCAGCGGGTCTTGCCACAGCAATTCCTCGTTGGGCATTTCTGGCCCGAGATAGCGCGCCAGCGGGCCCATGTCGCGGTGGATCAGCTTGTACCAGGCACGAGCAAAGGCGTCCGCCAGTTGGTCAGGGTTGTCCTTGAAGCGGCGGGCTATCGGCTCGTAGATCGGGTCAAAGCGCAGCGCCAGGTCGGAGGTGAGCATGGACGGCGCATGGGTTTTGCTGGGGTCATGGGCATCCGGCACGGTGCCTGCGCCTTTGCCTTCCTTCGGCCGCCACTGGTGCGCACCGGCCGGGCTCTTGGTCAGCTCCCACTCGAAATTGAACAGGTTGTTGAGGTACTCGTTGCTCCAGCGCGTGGGCGTCGAGGTCCAGGTCACTTCCAGGCCGCTGGTGATGGTGTCGGGGCCTTTACCGGAGCCGAACTTGTTGGCCCAACCCAGGCCCTGCATCTCCAGGCCCGCAGCCTCGGGCTCGGCCCCCACGTTGTCGGCGGGGCCTGCGCCATGGGTCTTGCCGAACGCATGGCCCCCGGCGATCAGCGCCACGGTCTCTTCATCGTTCATGGCCATGCGGCCGAAGGTTTCGCGGATGTCTTTGCCCGAAGCGACCGGGTCAGGGTTGCCTTCCGGGCCCTCCGGGTTGACGTAGATCAGGCCCATCTGCACGGCGGCCAGCGGGTTTTCCAGGTTGCGCTCTGCCTGCAGATTGCGGCTCTGTTCTTCGCCGTGCTTGGCGGGTTCGGCAACCAGGTCACCCTGGCCGGGTTCCTGTGCCTTGACCTGCTCCTTGCCGTAGCGGGTATCGCCGCCCAGCCAGACCTTTTCCGAGCCCCAGTACACGTCTTCATCCGGCTCCCACACATCGGCACGCCCGCCAGAGAAACCAAAGGTCTTGAAGCCCATGGACTCCAGCGCGACGTTGCCGGTGAGGACGATCAGGTCAGCCCAGGAAATCTTGTTGCCATACTTCTGCTTGATCGGCCACAGCAGGCGCCGGGCCTTGTCCAGGCTGACGTTGTCCGGCCAGCTGTTGAGCGGGGCGAACCGCTGCTGACCGGAACCGGCGCCACCGCGGCCATCGCCAATGCGGTAGGTCCCGGCGCTGTGCCAGGCCATACGGATGAACAGCGGGCCGTAGTGGCCGAAGTCAGCGGGCCACCAGTCCTGGGAGTCGGTCATCAGGGCAGTCAGGTCTTGCTTCAGGGCCTGGAAATCGAGGCTCTTGAAGGCGTTGGCGTAGTCGAAATCCGGGTCCATCGGATCGGATTTGGCGGTATGTTGGTGAAGGATTCTCAGGTTGAGCTGGTCAGGCCACCAGTCACGGTTGGTGGTGCCGCCACCTGCGGTTTGATGGAACGGGCATTTCGATTCGTTCGACATCTGTGGGTACCTTTGGGTCGGTTATCCAGATTTCCGGTCTATGCCAGGTGTTCTATCAGCCGAGCGCTTGGGCTCGTGCCTACCCCTCATCAGGTCTGGTCGGTGTCTTGCCGACACGGGGCTTGCGAAGCTGTCACGGCGGGGCGCTACGGTCTTGAACACAGGTGCTCAGGCGCGCCCCGGCCGCGGAATTCACAGGGCCAGGGGAAAGACTAGCCGAGCTTGGGCAGACTTCTAATAGAGCGAGTATTACGGGGTAATAGGCTGGCTCTGTCAGCGTTTTGCCGTGCCGGCCTCTTCGCGGGGCAAGCCCGCTCCCACAGGTAGATTCGAGCCCCGTACCAAACCTGTGGGAGCGGGCTTGCCCCGCGAAGAGGCCCGCACATCCATACAAGGCAATCGGGCCTGCTCCGTGCTTCAATACACCGCCAATCCCCTCAGACCCCGTGAGCCAACCCCCATGAACCGCAACGACCTGCGCCGCGTCGACATGAACCTGCTGGTGCTGTTCGAAGCCCTGATGATCGAACGCAACCTGACCCGCGTCGGCGAAAAACTGTTCATCACCCAGTCCACCGTCAGCGCCGCCCTCGCCCGCCTGCGCGAGCTGTTCGACGACCCGCTGCTGATCCGCAACGGTCGGGCCATGGAGCCCACGCCACGGGCGATGCAGATTTTCACCGAGCTGGGGCCGGCCATGGATGTGATTTCTTCCGCCATCAGCCGTGCGCGGGCGTTCGACCCCGCCAACAGCTGCAACGTATTCCGCCTCGGGCTTTCGGACGACGCCGAGTTCGGCCTGCTCCCTGCCCTGCTTCAAGCCTTGCGCGAAGAGGCACCCGAAATCAGCGTGGTGGTGCGGCGGGCCAACTTCCTGTTGATGCCAGGCCTGCTCTCCAGCGGCGAGATTTCGGTGGGCGTGAGCTACACCACCGACCTGCCGGCCAACGCCAAGCGCCGCAAGTTGCGCGACATTGGCGTGCGCGTGCTGCGCGCCGACGATCGACCGGGGCCACTGACCCTCGACGAGTACTGCGCCCGCCCGCATGTGATGGTGTCGTTTTCTGGCGACATGAGCGGCAACATCGACCTGGACCTGGCGCGTATCGGCCGATGCCGCAAGGTGGTGCTGGCCGTGCCGCAGTTCGGCAGCCTGCGCGCACTGCTGCGCAACACCGAACTGATCGCCACAGTACCGGACTACGCCGCCTGCGCCCTGGCCGATGACGGCAGCTTGCGCGCCGACCCAGCGCCCTTCGAAATCACCGAGGCAGAATTGTCGATGGTCTGGAGTGGCGCCCAGGACAACGACCCGGCCGAGCGCTGGTTGCGCGAGCGGATCCTGCAGTTCATGGCATCGCCATGAACCCAGGCCGTGTCACTTGCTCCGCTGCATCCACGCCGCGCCCAGGCCACTGATGCAGATGATCGAGATCCCCACCAGGCTCAGGCTGTCTGGCACCTGGCTGTAGAACAGCAGCCCAAGCAGCCCGGCAAACACGATCTGGCAGTAGCTGAACGGCGCCAGCAGCGCCGGTGCAGCATGGCGAAACGCCTGGGTCAGCAGCAGGTGGGCCGTCATGCCAAAACCACCCAGCGCCAGCATCAACAGCGCGTGGTCCCAGCGCGGCACCTCCCAGAAAAACGGCACCAGCGCACTCATCGCCAGGGTGTTGCACAGCCCTGCATAGAAGTTGCTGGTGGTGGGGCTGTCATGGGCAGCCAGAATTCGCGTCAGCAACTGATAGAAGCAGAAGCCCAGCGCCGAGCCGAAGGGGTACAGGATCGCCGGCGTGAACATCGCACCACCGGGGTGCACCACCACCAGTACCCCGATAAAGCCCATCACCACCGCCACCCACTGCCCCACCGTCACCCGCTCCTTGAGCAGGGGTGCCGACAAGGCCGTGACCAGCACGGGCGCGAGGAAGTTGACCGCCGTGGCCTCCGCCAGCGGCAGGTATTGCAGGCCGGTGGTGAACAGCAGGCTGGTGCTGAGCAGGCTCAGGGCACGCAGGGTCTGCAACAGCGGGCGACGGGTGCGCAGTACATTGAGGCCAGACTTGGGCAGGAAGATCCCGGCCATCAGCAGGGTGTGCACCACATAACGCGCCCACACCACCATGATGATCGGGTACAGGCCACCGAGGAACTTGGACAGGGCATCGTGGCTGGCGAACAGGAACGTCGCCACCACCACCAGGGCGATGCCACGCAGCGGTTGGTTGACTCCGGACAGCGGTGTGCTGGAACTCATGGCGTTCTCGACGGCGGCGCGGCCGGATGCTGCGCCCAGGGAAAGCCGCACAGGGCTGGCCTGGCGGATGAAACAGCTCGAATTCTAGAAGAGATAGACGAGGATAAGGAAGTTCAATTGGCGCTTGTCGAGGCCAAACGCAATTTCCGTTCGCTGATCGACCACTTTCGCCCCGCCGCGCATGGTCCGCACCGGGCTGATCGAAGACCATCCCCTACGGACTCTGTAACCACTACAAGGAACTGTCATGCGAAGGCTCACCACCCCTAACGGCCTGGACCTGCCCTGCATCGGCCTGGGCACCTGGCCGATGACCGGCAGCGAGTGCACCCAGGCTGTGCGCCAGGCCCTGGACCTGGGTTACCGACACATCGACACCGCCACCGCCTACAACAATGAAGCGGCCGTGGGCCAAGCCCTGCGCGAGAGCGACGTGCCACGCGAGCAGATCCACCTGACCACCAAGGTCTGGTGGGACCGCCTGGACCCCAAGGCCATGCGTCAGTCGCTGGAAGACAGCCTGCGCGTGCTGGGCACCGAGCAGGTCGACCTGTTCCACATCCACTGGCCGGGCAAGGACTGGGACCTGGCCCGCAGCATCGAGACCCTGGTAGCCCTGCGTGACGAAGGCAAGGCGCGCAGCATTGGTGTCGCCAACTTCCCACTTGGCCTGCTGCGCCAAGTGGTCGAGACGCTGGGCGCGCCGTTGTCGGCCATTCAGGTGGAGTACCACGTGCTGCTCGACCAGCAGCCGTTGCTCGACTATGCGCGCCGCCACGACTTGCTGCTCACAGCCTACACCCCGCTGGCACGCGGGCAGGCGGCGCAACAAGAGGTGATCCAGGCGATTGCCCGTAAGCATGGCGTCCTGCCGAGCCAGGTGGCACTGAAGTGGTTGCTCGACCAGGACGGCGTCGCCGTGATCCCCAAGGCCAGCAGCCGCGAGAACCAGTTGGCGAATTTGGCGGCGCTGGACGTGCGGCTGGATGATGAAGACCGGGCATTGATTGCGGGTTTGCCGAAGGATCAGCGCGTGGTCAGCCCCGACTTTGCACCTGACTGGAATAGCTGATACTGGCCCCCTGTGTAGGAGCAGCCTTGTGCTGCGAAGAGGCCGGTGATAACACAGTGAATCTTTAGTGCTATCACCGGCCTCTTCGCAGCACAAGGCTGCTCCTACAGGGATCGCGCAGGGCCGCCGGGCATCACCTCGCCCCACAGCAACGCCACCTGCTTCAACCGCTCACTCGCCGGCACAGGCCGCCCATACAGGTAGCCCTGGAAGTGCGAGCACCCCTCTGCCGCCAGGCGCCGCATCTGCTCTTCTGACTCCACACCCTCGGCCGTGGCCTTGATCATCAGGCTGTTGGACAGCTCGGTAATGGCGCGGATGATCGACATGGCTTCGCGGCTGTCGCACATGTCATGCACGAACGACTTGTCGATCTTGATCCGGTCGAACGGGAACGAACGCAAATACCCCAGCGACGAATACCCGGTACCGAAGTCGTCCAGCGAAATCGACACACCCAGGTCTTTCAGCGCCCGCAAGGTGCGCACGTTCTCCTCACTGTTGCCCAACAACACCGACTCGGTGATCTCCAGCTCCAGGCGCCGCGCCGGCAAGCCCGAATCAGACAGGGCCAAAGCCACGGTGTGAACCAGGTTGGCATTCTTGAACTGCACCGGGGACAGGTTGACCGACACTGTCTGTTCGCTGTCCCAGCTGGCCGCCTCCTGGCACGCCAGGTTCAGCGCGCGGATGCCGAGCTCGTGAATCAGCCCGGTCTCTTCGGCGATGTGGATGAAGTCCATGGGCATGACCATGCCGCGGGTCGGGTGCTCCCAGCGCAACAACGCCTCATACCCCGTCACACTGCTGGTCTGCTGGTCGACCACCGGCTGGTAGTGCAACTGCAGTTGACCAAGGTGCAGCGCCGTACGCAGGTCGGTTTCGACCAGGCGGCGTTGGCGGGCGGCGACATCCAGCTCGACATTGAAGCACTCGTACCGGTTGCGGCCATTGCGCTTGGCTTCGTACAACGCCATGTCGGCATAGCCCAGCAGTTGCTCGGCCTGGTCGTTGTCATCCGGGGCGATCGCCACGCCGATACTCACACCCACCGTGAACTGATGCCCCTCGATCTGAAATGGCGGGCAGATGGCATTGATCAGGCGCTGCGCGGTATTGCACGCGGCATCACGGCCATCCAGCCCCGTGAGCACGATGGCAAACTCGTCACCGCCCAGGCGGGCCAACGTGTCGTGCTCGCGCAGTTCGCGGCGCAAGCGCTTGCCTAGCTCACGCAGCAGCTTGTCGCCGAACGCGTGACCTAACGAATCGTTGATGTTCTTGAAATTGTCCAGGTCCAGGCACAGGGCAGCGGTCAGCTTGGCGTTCTCATCAGCACGCACCAAGGCTTGGCGCAAACGCTCATGGAACAGCGTGCGGTTGGGCAGCCCGGTGAGGGCATCGTGGTGCGCCATATGGTGGATCTGCGCGTGGGCCGCCAACTCTTCAGTGGCATCTTCGGCCACGAACAGCACATAGTCGGCCTGGCCCTCGCGGTGCTGGCTGAGCAGCGTACGGCTGCGCAGGGTGCGTGGCCCGCACTGGGTGTCGACCCGGGTTTCGGCGGCATAGCCCTTGGTGCTGCGTGCCCCGCGAGCGAGCTGTTGCTCCAGGTAATCGGCTGCAGCCGGCGCCAGGCTTTGGGCAGGCAGTTGCCCAATCATGCTCGAACCCGGCACACCAAACAGGCGTTCGGCCTGCTGGTTGGCCAGCAGGATGCGCTGGCTCTCCAGGTCCTGGACCATGACACTGGCCGGGATGTTGGCAATGACCGAGTCGAGAAACTGCGACAGCTTGGCCATCTCTTGGCTGTACTGTTCGGCCAGTTCCTTGGCTTTGAGCAGCTCCAGCTCCTGCTGGTGGCGTTCGGAGATGTCGCGGGTGACCTTGGCGAACCCCACCAGGCGGCCGTCATCGTCATGCACCGCGTCGATCACCACATGCGCATGGAAGGCCGAGCCATCCTTGCGCAGCCGCACGCCCACCTCTTCGAAGCGCCCCGTGCAACGGGCCTGTTCAAGGTTGTGCGCGGGCAGCCCGGCAGCCCGTTCGACCTCGCTGTAGAACAACGAGTAATGCTGGCCGACGATCTCGTCGGCAAGGTACCCCTTGGCCCGCTGAGCGCCGGGGTTCCAGTTGGCAACAATGCCTTCGGGGGTGAGCAGGTAGATGGCATAGTCCACCACGCTCTGGATCAACAGCCGATACATGATGTCGGGGCTTGCGACTAGCGACATGAAATTAACCTGAACCTTCGACGGGCACGAAAAGGACCCCGGCGCTGCGCGACCGGGTCTTGTACAGAGGTGATGGCATTATGCCGGTCACTCGGATTTTGTGAAGTGGTTCACAAAATTTTGCTGCACTGTTCTTTGCCGAATGAAGGCGGGCGAGTCTTGCGCATAGCAACGCAGCAGCCAGTTGCGGATCAGAGGGGCCTGATCAGCGGTGGTCGGCAGCAGTTCGATGGGCAACATGGCGTTGCAGGCTCGGGTAAAACGACCATTCTAGAGCCACCGCGTTGTAGGAGCAGCCTTGTGCTGCGAAGAGGCCGGTGATAACACAGTGAGCATTTGCTGGTGTCACCGGCCTCTTCGCAGCACAAGGCTGCTCCTACACGATTAAACGATTGCTAGCTTTGCTCAGTACCTGATCATCACCGATTTGAGCTCGGTGTAATCCTCGATGAACGCACTGCCAAACTCACGCCCTACCCCCGATGCCTTCGACCCACCAAACGGCACCGCCGGGTCGAGGAAGGTGTGCATGTTCACCCACACCGTGCCCGCTTCGATCTGCGGGATCAGCCGCAGCGCCTTGGACAGGTCGTTGGTCCACAGGCTAGCGGTCAGGCCATAAGGACTATCGTTCATCAACGCCAGCAACTGCTCTTCATCGTCGAACGGCAGCACACAGACGATCGGGCCGAACGTTTCCTCGTGCAGCAACGGGTCACTGGCGTCATTGGCCAGCACCACCGTAGGCTCGACGAAGTAGCCCGGCCGATCGAGCGCCTTTGCCCCACAAACCACCGTGTTGCTGGCCCGGGCACGCTCGAAGAAGCCGAGAATCTTCTGCAGGTGCGCAGCATTGGCCAAAGGGCCGAACTGGGCGTCGGGGTCCAGCGCCGAACCAATCTTCAACTGCCCCAGCGCTTCACCCAGCTTGCGGGTAAATTCCTGAACCTTGCTGCGGTGCACATACACCCGCTCCGGCGAAGCGCACACTTGCCCCTGGTGCACGAAGGCCGTCTGCAGGATGCCTGCCACGGCGCCGTCCACGTCCACATCGGCCAGCAAGGCAGCCGGGTTCTTGCCCCCCAGTTCCAGCGTGGCGCGGGTCAGGTTCGCCGCCATCGCGGCCTTGCCGACGGCGATACCGGTCGGCACCGAGCCTGTGAACGCGACCTTGGCCACGAGCGGGTGCTCGATCAACAGCTGGCCCGCCTGCCCGCGCCCATTGACCACGTTGAACGCCCCCGCCGGCACCCCTGCCTCGACCGCCAGTTCGGCGATGCGCAGCAGCGTCAGCGGCGTGAATTCGCTGGGTTTGATCACGATGGTGCAACCGGTTACCAAGGCAGAAGCGATCTTCCAGATACCGATCATCACCGAGAAATTCCACGGCACGATCCCAGCGACCACGCCCACCGGCTCACGCAGGGTAAAGGCGGTGTAGCGCTCGCCACCGAATGAAGGCAGCGACGGGGTCATGGTCTGCCCAGTGATCTTGGTCGCCCAACCCGCGAAATAACGCAGGAAGACTACACTTTGAGCGATCTCCAACCCCCGCGAGAGGTTGATCGACTTGCCGGAACACAGGGTCTCGAGCTGTGCCAGCTCTTCGGCATTGGCCTCGATCAGGTCAGCCAAGCGGTTGAGCACCACGCCTTTCTGATAGGGCGAAACCTCAGCCCAACTGCCCTTGAAGGCCTGCCGGGCACTGTGCACCGCACGTGCTACTTCCGCCTCGCTGGCCTCGGCAACCCGGCTGATGACTGTGCCGCTGGAGGGGTCGTGAATATCGACTGACGGCCCCGCCTCACCCGCCTGGTATTGGCCATCGATGAAATGGCCATGGGGCCTGGCGAGGAACTCGACCACGGCAGGTAACAGCTGGATATCGCTCATGACATGACTCCTGGAAGGCAGCGCAAAAGTGTGTGCGGGCCGATCTTCAGGCCCCCGCCTACCCGCCTGCCAGCCCCGACTGGCGTTTTGTCAGGGAGCCTCAAGAGAATGTCACGCTGGCCAAATCACCACGCCGGCCCAGGCGGCACACTGCGATCACTGCGATATCTGCATAACCCATAACAACATCGGAGATAGCCAATGCGTCGCGTAGACAGGCTTAGCATCTCGGCAGCCCTGGCCTTGGCCCTGGCTGCGAGCACAAGCGCGGTGCGGGCCGACCTGCCCGCCGAAGAGATCGGCCAGAACAACCTGCCGTTCCCGCCGGACCCTCACCGTGTCTACATCCTCGATGTGGACTTCAAGAACCCCATCGCCGGCAAGGTGGTGGTGGTCGACCCCAAGGCCAAGCGCATGCTCGGCATGACCACCAACGCCTTCGTCGCCCCAACGGCGCTGAGCCCGGACAACCGCACCCTGTACTCGGCCAACCTGTTCTACTCGCGTGGCACCTACGGCGAACGCACCGACGTACTGGTGGCGTGGGACACCCAGACTCTGCGCCCGCAATGGGAAGTGGTACTGCCCGCCAAGCGCGCCTCCACGCTCACCGAGAAGTACGCGATGGGCGTCAGCGCCGACAGCAAACTGGCGTATGTCTTCAACCTGACGCCGTCGACATCGGTGACCGTGGTCAATACTCAGACGCACACGGTCGCCAGCGAAGTCGCCATCAGCGGCTGCGTGCTCAACTACCCAGTCGGCAAACGCAGCTTCGCGTCACTGTGCGGTGACGGCCAACTGCTGGTGGTGACACTGGATGATGACGGCAAGGAAGTCTCGCGCACCCAGACGCCGTTCTTCGACCCAAACAAGGTCCGCCTCAACGAGCGCGCCATCGCCAACGGCGACACCTACTATTTCACCACCACCCATGGCGAGGTGTACCCGGTGACTTTCGAAGGGGGCAAGGCCAAGCCGCAGCCCACCTGGTCGCTGGTCAGCGACGGGGAACGCAAGCAAGGCTGGGCGCCGGGTGGCTGGCAAGCTCTGGCCTTGGCGCCAGGCCTGAACCGGCTGTATGCGCTGATGCATGACCAGCATACCGATGGCAAATGGGAAGACCCGAGCACCACCATCTGGGCGTTCGACCTGAAGACGGGCAAGAAACTCGGCACGCTCGACTCGCCCAAGCCGGTCTGGAGCCTGCAGGCCAGCCATGACAAGGCGCCCATCCTGGTGGCCACCGACCTGGAAGGCGGCGTGCAGTTCTTCGACCTGGCCACCGGCAAGCACAGCGGTGCCATAGACCAGATCGCCGACACGCCCGTGCTCACCTTGGCCCCTTGGTAAACAGGAGACCCGACCATGCTCGACCCTGTTCTCGTGATTGCCAGCAGTACCGCTTTGGCGACGCTGCTGGCCAGTGCCGCCAGCCACAAGCTACGTGACCTGCGCGCGTTCAGCGCCATCGTGCGCGCCTACCAACTGCTGCCAGCACCCCTGGCACCGGTAGCCACGGCAAGCCTTGCACTGGCCGAACTGGCCCTGGCGCTGGCCTTGCTGCTACCCGGTGGGCGAGCCAGCGCGGCGTTGGCGGTGGTGCTGTTGATGGCGCTGTATGCCAGCGCCATCGGCATCAACCTGTGGCGTGGCCGCCGCGACATCGATTGCGGCTGTTCAGGCCCCGGCGCTGCCCAGCCACTGCGCCCAGTGCTGTTGCTGCGCAACCTGGTGATCGCCCTGTTAGCCGGCCTGGCGGCGCTGCCCATGGCCGAGCGTGCACTCGGTGCCCTGGATATTTTCGTAGTGATTGCGGCCAGTGCCGTGGCGCTGCTGATTCATGTGGCGGTGGATGGCCTGCTGGCCAACCAGCCGCGTCTTGCCAAATTGACTGGGAGATAACCCATGCAACTGCTTATCGCATCGAACATTCTGCTCTGGCTGCTGCTGATCGCGGTGGCGTTCACGGTCATGGCCCTGGTGCGCCAGATCGGCGTGCTGCATGGCCGCATCGCGCCTGCCGGTGCGCTGATGGTAGACAAAGGCGTGACGGTCAACGACCCCGCCCCACAGGTCACCGCCGCCGACCGCCATGGCCGCCCGGTAAACATCGGCTACCGCGGCGAACGCTCGCAACTGCTGTTCTTCCTCGCGCCCGGCTGCCCGGTGTGCAAATCGCTGCTGCCTGCGATCAAGTCGATCGCCAAGGACAACAGCGGCGAGCTGGACGTGATCTATGTCAGCGACGGTGATTTTGCCGAACAGCAGGCCCTGATCGACGCCAACGACTTGCAGCAAGCCACCTACGTGGTCGGCCCCGAGATCGGCATGACCTACCAGATTGGCAAGCTGCCGTACGCCGTGTTGATCGACCAGGCCGGCACCCTGCGCGCCAAGGGCCTGGTCAACTCCCGCGAGCACCTGGACAGCCTGTTCGAGACCGTGCACCTGGGCAGCGCGAGCCTGCAGCAGTACCTGCACGGCAACCACGCGCAGGGCCATGCTCACCCACACAGCGCGCAACACTGATCGCGGAGCACACCATGAGTTTTCTCGACAAACTGTTTGAACGCTCCAGCCGTCATGTCGCCGACACCACCTCACGGCGCAAGGTGCTGGCGCGCCTGGGCTCGCTGATCGTCGCCGGCGCTGCCCTGCCGGTGCTGCTGCCGATCGACCGCACCGCCAAGGCGCTGGCCGCCGAGCAGCCGAAAATGGGCGACCCAGGTGACCCGACCAGCTGTGACTACTGGCGCAACTGCTCGATCGACGGTTTCCTGTGCTCATGCTGCGGCGGTTCGATTACCTCCTGCCCGCCCGGCACCGATGCCTCGCTGGTGACCTGGATCGGCACCTGCCGCAACCCGGCAGATGGCAAGAACTACATCATCTCGTACAACGACTGCTGCGGTAAGCACGCGTGCGGCCAGTGCGCCTGCTCGCGCAACGACGATGAACAACCCTTGTATCGCCCGTTCAACAACAACGACATCAACTGGTGCCTCGGGGCTGAGTCGAAGATCTACAACTGCACCGTTACCATCATCCGCGGTGTGGCGGTCTAGCGCCGTGAAGGCCCTGACCGCGGTGTTGATCCTGTGCCTGCTGGCGCCTGTCGCCCAGGCCAGGACCCTGCCCAACCCCAACCAGCGCCCGGCGCCGGGCAACGAGGTGCCACCGGTGCCGATTGCCCAGGCCGGTTACTCGGTGCCGGTGAATTATCAGTTGCAATGCGCTGGCTGCCACCGCGACCACGGCGAAGGCTCGGCGGCCAACGACACGCCGCGCATGCAGGGGTTTGTCGGCAACTTCCTGCGGGTGCCGGGCGGGCGCGAGTTTCTGGTGCGGGTACCGGGGATTTCCCAGTCGGCGCTTAATGATCAGCAGATTGCCGATTTGCTTAATTGGCTGCTGGCGCGGGATGGGATGGCCGGCAACAGCTCACCCGAGCAATGGCCGCCGTACAGCGGCGAGGAAGTGCATCGGGTACGTCAGAACAGCATGCTCAACCTGCCGCATGTGCGCGCCGGGTTGATCGAAGCGATGCAGGCCAAAGGCATTGCCATCAGCGATGGGCTTGGCCACTGAATCACGCAAGCGTTGTGCCTTCAGCCCGCCCTGTCAGCGGGCTTTTTTTTTGGTTGTCGGGTGGGGGTTGGGGGTGTTCGTCGCAGGATTTTCGGCGCCTGTGAGATCGAGCGCCGCCCGCGCGGCGCTTCGCGGGGCAAGCCCGCTCCCACATCTGTTTCGGGCCAGTGCAGCCTGTGATATTTGCGCGCGACCGCCTTGTTGGTCCACCTCGATATTGAGGTGGGCGCTAAGGGGCCGCGCGCCCATGGAACAGGAATGACTGGCCCGAAACAGATGTGGGAGCGGGCTTGCCCCGCGAAGCGCCGCGCGGGCGGCGCTCGATCTAAGCCCCACCGCACAACCTGAGGCAGGCACCTCGTCGCCCTCCCCCAACCTGCCAAAGTGCAACATCTGGAAACAAACCTGTATCAATTGGCTACATCGCAGCGCATTCCAGCGCACTAATCACACCACTACCACTGCCAACACCCTCATCAAAAATAAAATTAATCCCAATTAAAACAATTCACTAGCCAATCCCCCCTACTACACCCCCACATATCAGGCCCGTTTTTTGCTTGAAAATTCAAGTGAATTGTAATGCTTTAAGGCACCCATCCAAGAGTTCGCCCAAGCGAACCGTTCCACGTCTTACCGCGCGAGGCCCCCATGACACCAGCAACCCGTGTTACCGACGATCACTTCCAGGCCTGGCTCAGCCAGGTCAACGATGCCTGCGGCCACTTCAACGCCCGCAAGCTCGACGCAGGCTTCGTCGGCCAGCTCGAAAAGTGCCAGGTAGGCCATATTTCCATGAGCATCGTCGACATGACCCACGTCAACCTGTTCCGCGGCCCGCGGGAAATACGCGCCAGCGGTGCCGACAACTACTATGCCGTCTTGCAGATGGCCGGCACCTCGCATATCGAGCACCAGGATGCACGCATAGAGCTGCGGCCCGGCGACCTGACCCTGATCGACGCCAGTGCCCCGCTGGACATGCACTTCCACCAGCGCTCGCGCCAGTTGTCGCTGATTTTGCCGCGCACTCAGGTCGAAAGCGGCACCCGCGGCGTCAGCGTGGCCTGCGCCAAACGCATCGAAGCGCAAACCCCATTGGCCAGCATGGCCCGCCAGATGATGCTCGAAGCCGGCCGCACCCAGCACATGGCCAACAACGAAAGCCAGGCCGTACTGGAGGCGCTGATCGCCTTGCTGCGCCCCGCCATCACCCAGGACTCGGTGCCCGGCAGCCACGAGCGGATGTTCCGCAAGGCCCTGGCACTGATTGACCAGCGCATCACCTGCGAAAGCCTGACACCTGAGTTCATTGCCCGCGAAGTGGGCATCTCCATGCGCAGCCTGTACCGCATCTTCGCCAAACACGACCTGGTCATCGCCCAGTACATCCGCAACCGCCGCCTCGACTTCTGCGCCGAAAGCCTGCGCAACCCGTCGATGGATCAGAAGGTGTCGTCGCTGGGGTATGCCTGGGGGTTTTCCGATTCGAGTTACTTCAGCACCGCATTCAAAGGCCGGTTTGGCATGACCCCAGGCGAGTACCGCAAGCGTCACGCCAACTGACAAGCCCAGCAAACACCCTGGCAGGCACAACAAAACCCGCCCGCCTGTACTCGCACACAATCAAGCAGAACACCAACAAGAAGCAGCCCCGCGCTGCCCTACCCAGGAACCGTGCGTGATGTCGACCGTCGTATCCAGCAAGTTCGTAATGCCCTTCCTGCTCGCCGCGCTGGCCAGCCCGCTGGCCCTGGCCGAAGACTGCGCGGCCCCGCAGCGCCAACAGGGCGAACAGGTGTTCGCGCGTGACTGCGCCGCGTGCCATTCGGCGCAAAAGGATGGCCCAGTGATGATGGGCCCCAACCTGCACGACGTGGTGGGCCGTACCCCCGGTACCGTGCCAGGGGCCAATTACTCTCAGGCCATGAAAACCCGCCAGGCGGCCTGGACGGCACAAAGCATCGGCGCCTTCATTGCCCAGCCACAGGCGGCAGTACCCGGCACCTACATGCCTTATGCAGGGTTGCCGGACGCGGGCGAACGCCAGTCGGTGACGTGTTTCCTCGCCGGCCTCAAGTAACCACGTTTGCCCACGAAGGCCCCGCAATGGGGCCTTCTGCGTTTTCAACGCCCGCCCCATCAGCTTGGCACACCGCCAAAGTCAACTGGCAGCCAGGGCAAAAGCCCAGGGCTGGGCTTGCTTCATGATCATTGGCACGTCTTCGGAACTTCTGCCAAAACCATGACAAAGGAAGCCAGACCATGCACCACCGCCCGTTCCGCCTAACCTTGGCCGCACTCCTGGCCGGGGCTTCGCTGAGTGCGTCCGCGCACGAGCTGTACAGCGATGCCGAACGCCATCTGAACGCCAATGTGGAAGCCGTGTTCGGTGCATTCCACAGCGAACGCAGCTACGCCATCGCCCGCGACCAACCCGGCTCCACGTCGTGGCGGGAAGGCTATATCAAGTATGGCTTGAGCGCCGACCAGGCCCTGGGCAGCGTCGGTTCGCTGTACGGCGCCTTCGCCATGCTCAGCTCAGCGACCTGGGGCGACGGTGATGCTGCCGGCTTCAGCGATGGCAGCGAACGCACCAGCAAGATCGAGGATGCCTACGTGGGCTGGAAGTCCGGCAACCTGGTGCCGATCCTGGGCGAGGACGGTATCGACCTGTCATTCGGCAAGCAGATGGTCGCCGTGGGCGATGGCTTTCTGCTTCAGGGTGACTCGCTGAACGTCGGCCATGGCCTTGCCGATGGTCAGTTCAACCGGGGCGGTGCGTACTACCTCGCCGCTCGCAAGAGCTTCGACAAGACCGCCGTGCTGCGCCTGGGCGGCAGCAGTGGTTGGCGCGGCGACCTGATGTGGCTGCAGTCAGACAACCGCGCCCAGGCCAACACCGAACTGCACGTGGCCACCCTTGAGCACGTGGCGGACGCCGGCACCGTCGGCCTGACCTATATCGGCACTACCCATGTCGACGAGCAGTACGCCTCCCCGCTGCAAATGGAACGCGATGGCATGAAGACTTACAGCCTGCGTGGCCAGGGCAATGCCGGGGTAGAAAACCTGTTTCTGTCCGGGGAATACGCTAAACAGGACAAACCCCATACCGCCACCGAGGACGCCTGGTACCTGGAAGCCGGCTGGACCTTCGCCGACCTGCCCTGGCAACCGAACCTGAGCTACCGCTACAGCCGCTTTTCCGAGCAGTACGACACGCTGTTCTATGGCCTCGGGCGCGGGTTGGGTACCTGGTTCCAGGGTGAGGTGGCCGGTAACTATGCCGGGCCGTTCAACAGCAATGCGCGGGTGCAGAAGGTCGGCCTGACGGTCAGCCCGACGCCGACGTTGAACCTTGGCGTGATGGGGTTTCATTTCGACACCATCGATCGCAGCCTGGGCAATGTGGACGGACGCGAGCTGGATATCTATGCCGAGTGGACCCTCAATGATCACCTGATGATCGTGCCGCTGGTGGGGTTGTATCAGCCGGATCGTAGCGTGGAGCAAGGGGGGACGCAGTTGGGCAACAACCACGACAACCTGTATGGCCAGGTGGTGTTCGTCAGTACCTTCTGAGCTGAAGATCTGGGGCTGCTTTGCAGCCCCAGCATGCGTGACTACCGTTCTGGCACCGGCAACGGCGCGTCACTGTTCCACGCCGTCACTGGTCGGCTGAACAGGTTCTCGGTCTGGAAATGCGCCATGCGCCACTGGCCCTCTTCCAGCGCAAAGCGCACGGTCAGCCGGGCAGCATTGAGGTGCGAGGCGCCGTCGGCAAAGGTACTGGTCTGCAACATCACCCAGCGCCCCACTCCTTCCTCACCGGCCACCTCGATAACCTCACTGGTCAGAAAGTGCACATTCAAGGCGAAGTGCGCCGGGGTCTTCATGTAGGTGGCGAACATCGCCCGGATCGCTTCGCGCCCGCGGTAGCCGCCAAAGCTCTCGGCGTACTTGGCGCCCTTGCCCTCCCACACCGCGTCACGGCAAAACAGCTGCGCCAGTTCATCGAGCGGGGATTGCGCGTCCAGTTGGTCGCACAACGCCATGTAGCGGTTGATGCAGACGCGGATGGCCTGCTGGTGTTCAAAGCTGCGCAGGCGAGCCTGGAGTTCGAGGATATCGGTCATCGCAATCGTGGCCTCAATGATCGTTGCCGGCGTACAGGTTCAGCAGCAAGCGCTCGGCCACTGCCAGCAATTTCTCGTCGGCGCCTTTGGCCGCCACCAGTTGCAGGCCAACCGGCAAACCGGCCTCGCTGCCCAGCGGAATGCTCAATGCCGGGTGCCCCGACAGGTTGAACGGCCGCACCAGCGAGGTCATGCCCAGCACCGCGCGGGTATCGGCGGCGTCCTCCAGGCGCAGCGGGAAGTCCGGCATGGTCGGCAGGGCCAGGACATCGAAGTTGGCCAGGGCCTGGTCGACTTCTTCAGTAAAGCGTCGACGCACCTCCTCCGCCTCGGCCAGCGCCGTGTCGGTGGTCTGCCCCGCTGCCGCCAGGCGCCCGGCGATATCGCTGCCGACCTTGCCGGTTTGCAGAAGGTGGCCACAGCCTTCGAACGTCTCGCGGTTGATCACGACCATGCCGGCGTCATAGGCGGCGCCAAAGTGTTTGAGTTCGACATTGCCCAACGGCAAGCCACTGGCGCTCAGGGCCCCGTGCACCACTTTGTGGATGGCGGCCTCGGCGGTCACCCGCAATACGCCGATGCGCGCCCTGGCCGGTACCTGGGCGGGGACGAAACTGGGGTCGATCATGCTCATGGCGCGTACCAGCATCGGCAGGCTCGCGGCGAACGGGCCAACGCAGTCGAGGCTGGTGCGGGCCGGCATCACGCCTTTACGGCTTACCCGGCCAAACGTCGGCTTGAGGCCGAACACGCCACAGCAACAGGCCGGGACACGCACCGAGCCACCGGTGTCGGTGCCCAGGCTGAAATCCGCCAGGCCAGCGGCCACCGCAGCAGCCGAGCCGCTGGACGAGCCACCGGGTATGCGCCCCGGAAAGCGCGGGTTGGCGGCCGTGCCGGTATAGCGGTTGATGCCGGTCGTGCCGAACGCCAGTTCGTGCAGGCTCACCTTGCCGGTCAGCCGGGCACCGGCCGCCAGCAACTGGCTGACCACGTCGGCATGCCGCTCGGCCAACGGCGCATCCTCTAACGCCTGGCTGCTGGCGCGGGTCGCAGTACCGGCGACATCGATGGTGTCCTTGACCACGACCCGGGGGCCGGTGCCGCCCAGATCAAGGGTTTCTACTATGATTGTCATTGTTGTGCAGCCCTCTTCAAGAATGGATGCCGGGCCTTGGCCCAGCCGATAAAATGCGTGCCGATTACTTGAAATGTCAACTGAACATTCCAGTATTATGCGCCCGCTTTACGGTAGCCAAATGCGCGGAAACGTCTATGATGTCGCGACTATTTCCGCACAAGTAGTGAATCGATGAGCAACTCGAAAAACACAGGCCACAGCCACCACGACCCGGCCAGCGATGAATTTCGCAAGGAAGATTTCCCCTTCTACTGGCTGGCGCGCGTGCATGGCCGCTACACCCAGAACATGGAACGTCTGCTCAAGAAGATCGACCTCGACGTGCCGCGCTGGCGCGTGCTGTGGATCCTCAACGAGAACGGTGAATCGAGCATTTCCGAGATCTCCACCCACGCCATCGCCAAGCTGTCGACCATCACCAAGATCGTCTACCGCATGAAGGACGACGGCCTGGTCGATACCGCGCCAAGCCCGGAGGATGGGCGCGTGACCCAGGTGCGGATCACCGAAGTCGGCCTGCAGAACATCGAGCGCATGCAGGACGTGACGCGGGAACTGTTCCAGCGCAGTTTCAAGGGGCTGACCGAAGCGCAGGTGCAGCGGCTGAACCGGATGCTGGAAGTGGTGTTCCATAACCTCGAAACCCCTTAACGCCCAATCCCCTCCCTGTAGGAGCAGCCTTGTGCTGCGAAGAGGCCAGCGCAAACGGCACACATCGCGCATACTTTCACCGGCCTCTTCGCAGCTGTAGGAGCAGCCTTGTGCTGCGAAGAGGCCAGTGCAAACGGCACACAGCGCCGGTACTTTCACCGGCCTCTTCGCAGC
>NZ_WJRS01000019.1:0-118613 GCF_028895205.1 Pseudomonas sp. ITEM 17296
TAAACCACGGCTAAACCTACCCTCCAGCAATCAGCTGCCGCAGCACGTAATGCAAGATCCCCCCCGCCTTGAAGTACTCCACCTCATTCAGGGTATCGATCCGGCACAGCACCTCGATCTGTTCCTGTTGCCCGTCCTCGCGGGTAATGCGCAAAGGCAGGCTCATACCCGGGTGGATGTGTGCACCGTTCAAACCCAGCACATCGATCCGCTCCTTGCCGGTCAGCCCCAGTTGCTTGCGGTCGTCGCCGGCCTTGAACTGTAGCGGCAGCACGCCCATACCCACCAGGTTGGAGCGGTGAATGCGCTCGAAGCTTTCCGCCAACACCGCTTTGACCCCCAGCAGGTTGGTACCCTTGGCTGCCCAGTCGCGGCTGGAACCTGTGCCGTATTCCTGGCCGGCGATTACCACCAGTGGGGTGCCCTCCTGCTGGTAACGCATGGCCGCGTCGTAGATCGACAGCTTCTCGCCAGTGGGCACGTGCAAGGTGTTGCCGCCTTCTTCACCCCCCAGCATCTCGTTGCGGATACGGATGTTGGCGAACGTACCGCGCATCATCACCTCATGGTTGCCCCGCCGCGAACCGTAGGAGTTGAAGTCCCGCGGCTCCACACCCTTGTCGCGCAGGTAGCGCCCGGCAGGGCTGTCGGCCTTGATGTTGCCGGCCGGGGAGATGTGGTCGGTGGTGACCGAGTCGCCCAGCAGGGCCAGGATGCGTGCCCCTTGGATGTCCTTGATCGCTGGCGGTGGCCCGCCTATGCCGTCGAAGAACGGCGGGTGCTGGATGTAGGTAGACGCGTCCTGCCAGACGTAGGTGGCCGCTTGCGGCACCTCGATGGCCTGCCACTGTGCATCGCCCTCGAAGACTTCGGCGTACTCCTTGTGGAACATCGCAGTGTCGACCTTGGCCACGGCGGCGGCGATTTCCTGCTGGCTGGGCCAGATGTCGCGCAGGTACACCGGCTTGCCGTCCTTGCCCGTACCTAGTGAATCGCGGGTAAGGTCCACGCGCACACTGCCGGCCAGGGCATAGGCCACCACCAGCGGCGGCGACGCCAACCAGTTGGTCTTCACCAGCGGGTGCACGCGGCCCTCGAAGTTACGGTTACCCGAAAGCACCGAGGCCACGGTCAGGTCGGCGCTGCCGATGGCTTTCTCGATCGCCTCATCCAGTGGGCCGGAGTTGCCGATGCAAGTGGTGCAGCCATAGCCCACCAGGTCAAAGCCCAGCTCATTCAGGTACGGCGTCAGCCCGGCGGCCTCGAAGTAGTCGGTGACCACCTTGGAGCCAGGGGCCAGCGAGCTCTTGACCCAAGGTTTGCGCTGCAGGCCTTTTTCCAGGGCCTTTTTCGCCACCAGCCCGGCGGCCATCATCACGCTTGGGTTGGAGGTGTTGGTGCACGAGGTGATCGCGGCGATCACCACAGCGCCATCACGCAGGGTGTGGGTCTGGCCTGCGTGGCTGTAGTCGATTTCGCCCGCCTGGTCGGCGTTGCCCACCGCCACACCGCCGCCGCCTTCACTTTCCAGGCGGCCGACTTCCTTGGCCAGCGGCTTGGGCTGCAGTTCGATGAAGTGGTTGAACGCTTGGCTGACCTGGCCCAGGGCGACGCGGTCCTGAGGGCGCTTGGGCCCGGCCAGGCTGGCCTCGACCTCGTCCATGTCCAGCGCCAATGTGTCGCTGAACTGCGGTTCCTGGCCTGGCAGGCGCCACAGGCCTTGTGCCTTGCAGTACTGCTCGACCAGTTGCACCGTTGCCTTCGGGCGGCCCGAAAGCCGCAGGTAGTCGAGCGTCACCTCGTCGACCGGGAAGAAGCCGCAGGTGGCGCCATACTCGGGGGCCATGTTGGCGATGGTGGCGCGGTCGGCCAGGGGCAGGTCGGCCAGGCCGTCGCCGTAGAATTCGACGAACTTGCCCACCACGCCCTTCTTGCGCAGCATCTGCGTCACGGTCAGCACCAGGTCGGTGGCGGTGATGCCTTCACGCAGCTTGCCGGTGAGTTTGAAGCCGATCACTTCCGGGATCAGCATCGACACCGGCTGGCCAAGCATGGCCGCCTCGGCCTCGATGCCGCCAACGCCCCAGCCCAGCACGCCCAGGCCGTTGATCATGGTGGTGTGCGAATCGGTGCCGACCAGGGTGTCTGGGAAGGCGTAGGTGCGGCCGTCTTCGTCGCGGGTCCAGACGGTGCGGCCCAGGTATTCCAAGTTGACCTGGTGGCAGATGCCGGTGCCCGGCGGCACGACGCGGAAGTTGTCGAAGGCGTTCTGGCCCCAGCGCAAAAAGGCGTAGCGTTCGCCATTGCGCTGCATCTCGATGTCGACGTTCTGGGTGAAGGCCTCCGGGGTGGCGTAGCGGTCGACCATCACCGAGTGGTCGATCACCAGGTCGACCGGCGACAGCGGGTTGATCCGCTGCGGGTCGCCACCGGCCTTGGCCATGGCGGCACGCATGGCGGCCAGGTCGACCACGGCGGGCACGCCGGTGAAGTCCTGCATCAGCACCCTGGCCGGCCGGTACTGGATTTCCCGGTCGGAGCGGCGCGCTTCCAGCCATTGGGCGATGGCGCGCAGGTCGTCGCCGGTGACGGTCTTGCCGTCCTCCCAGCGCAGCAGGTTTTCCAGCAACACTTTCAGCGACATGGGCAGGCGTTGCAGGTCGCCCAGCTGGCGGGCGGCCTCGGTAAGGCTGTAATAGTGATACGTAAGGTCATCGACCTTGAGGGTTTTGAGCGTGTTCAGGCTATCGAGCGAGGGCATTGCCAACTCCTTCTGCGCCGGTGCCCGGCAAATCGGGTGTTTGCCGGTGTCACCGCTCTGTTTCGATCCGCACGGTACGGACCTGGCTGAATGGTCAGGTTAGACCGGTTTGGCTTGGCTGACCCTTTTCTGGACCGGCGGGACGTGTCGCAGGTTCCGAACTTCCTTTATTATCGCCGCCCTGCCGGCGCCTGTTGCGCGCCCGCCGTAGTGGAGTGAGAGATGAGTACCCTGTTCATGCATTGCCGGCCCGGTTTTGAGGGCGAGGTCTGCGCCGAAATCAGCGAACACGCTGCCCGCCTGGGGGTTGCCGGCTATGCCAAAGGCAAACCGCAGAGCGCCAGCGCCGAGTTTGTCTGCACCGAGGCTAACGGCGCCGAGCGACTGATGGGGGAACTGCGCTTCGCTGAGCTGATTTTCCCGCGTCAGTGGGCCCGCGGCGGTTATGTCGAGTTGCCAGAGAGCGACCGCATCAGCGTGTTGCTGGAGCACCTGGCCGACCTGCCTGTGTTCGGCAGCCTGTGGCTGGAAGTGCTCGACAGCAACGACGGCAAGGAACTGTCGACGTTCTGCCGCAAGTTCGAAGTGCCCCTGCGCAAGGCACTGGAAAAGGCTGGCCGCCTGGTCGAAGACGCCAGCCGCCCGCGGCTGTTGCTGACCTTCATCACCGGCCGGCGTGTGTTTGTAGGCCTGGCCGCAGGCAACAACAGCGCCCTCTGGCCGATGGGCATCCCGCGCCTGAAGTTTCCCCGTGAGGCGCCCAGCCGTTCAACCCTCAAGCTGGAAGAAGCCTGGCACCAGTTCATCCCCCGCGAGCAGTGGGAGCAGCGCCTGGGCGACGACATGACCGGGGTCGATCTCGGCGCCTCGCCGGGTGGCTGGACCTACCAGCTGGTGCGCCGCGGCATGCTGGTCACCGCCATCGACAACGGCCCGATGGCCGAAAGCCTGATGGACACCGGGCTGGTCCAGCACCTGATGGCAGATGGGTTTACCTGGCAGCCGAAGCAGCCGGTGGACTGGATGGTTTGCGACATCGTCGAGAAGCCGGCGCGGACCACTTCGCTTATCGAGACCTGGCTGGGGGAAGGCCTGTGCCGCGAGGCGGTGGTCAACCTCAAACTGCCGATGAAGCAGCGTTACGCCGAAGTGCGGCGCCTGCTCGACCGCATGGAAGCCACGTTCAAGGCGCGCAAGATCCGGGTTTCGATCGCCTGCAAGCAGCTGTATCACGACCGTGAGGAAGTGACCTGCCACCTGCGCAGGCTGGACCTGAAGCCGCGTTGAGTGCAGGGGCGGCGCGTGGCCCTTGGTCCGCGCCGCACGATGCGCGACAATGACGATCATTTTTGGAGCCACCCATGACTGACTTCACCCCCGACGCCGTCCTCGATGCCACCGGCCTGAACTGCCCGGAGCCTGTGATGATGCTGCACCAGCACGTCCGGGACCTGGCTGCTGGTGGCCTGCTCAAGGTCATCGCCACCGACCCGTCGACCCGCCGCGATATCCCCAAGTTCTGCAACTTCCTCGGCCACGAGCTGCTGCAGCAGCAAGAGGATGCGGGCACCTTCCTGTACTGGATCCGCAAGAAAGCCGACTGAGCCGCTCTGGAACACGCCGCGCGTAGCGCCTACACTGCGTTCCCCTGACAGGAGAGCGCCATGCTGATAGTTGCCGACGAGAACATTCCGCTGCTCGATGCCTTCTTTGAAGGTTTCGGCGAGATCCGCCGCTATCCGGGCAGAAGCCTCGATGCCGCCAGCGTCAAGGACGCCGACGTACTGCTGGTGCGTTCGGTGACCAAGGTCGACCGCCAGCTGCTCGAAGGCAGCCGGGTGCGTTTTGTCGGCACTTGCACCATCGGCACCGACCACCTCGACCTGGACTACTTTGCCGAGGCGGGCATCCACTGGAGCAGCGCGCCGGGCTGTAATGCCCGCGGTGTGGTGGACTACGTGCTGGGCAGCCTGCTGACCCTGGCCGAGCTGGACGGTGTGGCGCTGCCCGCGCGCACGTATGGCGTAGTGGGCGCAGGGGAGGTCGGTGGCCGCCTGGTGCGTGTACTGCATGGCCTGGGCTGGAAGGTGCTGGTGTGTGACCCGCTGCGTCAGGCCGCCGAAGGGGGCGATTACGTCAGCCTCGAGACGGTGCTGGAACAGTGCGATGTCATCAGCCTGCACACCCCCTTGCAGCGAGGCGGCGAGCACCCTACCTGGCACCTGCTGGGCCAGGCGCACCTGGCGCAGCTGCGCCCCGGTGCGTGGCTGATCAACGCCAGCCGTGGCCCGGTGGTGGACAACGCGGCCTTGCGTGAGCTGCTGCTGGATCGTGAAGACGTGCACGCCGTGCTCGATGTGTGGGAAGGCGAACCGCAGGTCGACCTGCAACTGGCCGACCTGTGCACGCTGGCGTCGCCGCACATCGCCGGCTACAGCCTTGATGGCCGGCAGCGTGGCACGGCGCAGATCTATCAGGCGCTGTGCCGTTTTCTCGGCCAAGCTGAGCGCGTGAACCTGGCCGACCTGCTGCCCAAGCCGCCGCTGGCGCAGATCGAGCTCGATGCCAGTACCGACCCGGCCTGGGCCTTGGCCACCCTGTGCCGCGCCGTGTACGACCCGCGCCGTGACGACGCGGACTTCCGCCGCAGCTTGAGCGACGACCCGGCCGAGCAGCGCGCGGCGTTCGATCAGTTGCGCAAGCAGTATCCGCCGCGGCGTGAGGTCGAAGGGCTGGCGGTGCGGATTCGTGGCGAGTCGCCGCAACTGGCGCAGTTGGTCAGTGCGTTGGGTGGGATGTTGGTCTGAGTGACGGGCAATAAAAACCCGGCGCACGCGCCGGGTTGTAATGAATTCGCCGATCAGCCCTTCTGGGCTTTTCCGACCCGGCTTTGTTCCAGCTTCTCGCAGGCTTTCTGGATCATCTGCTCGGTGATCGGAACCTCGCGCCCCTGGGCGTCGATGATCGAACCGCACGCCTGAGGTTGCGGGGTGTTCTGCGGTTTTGCGGTGTCGCTGCCATGCTGCAAGCTCATATCGGTCTCCTCATCAGGTTCAAACTCAGGGTAACCCTGTGCGATGACTGGCCAGTGACAGCCCCTTGGGCGTCACGGCAGAAACAGTCCAACAGAAACGGCGCTAAAGCTCCAGAGGCTGTTTAGATCGAAAAGCTATAGCCACCCTCGGGCGCTCCTCGCGTGCCGATGAGTGGTAGTCTGCTGCATCCTCGCCGTTTTGGTTGCCGCCATGCCCGAATCCGTTTCTGCAGGTCAACGTCGCGCTTTGCGCCTGAGTTGGCAGTTCGTTCGCCCGTACCGCCGGCAGATGCTGCTGGCGTTGCTGGCCTTGGTGGTCACCGCTGCTATCACGCTGTCGATGGGGCAGGGCATTCGCCTGCTGGTGGACCAGGGTTTCATGACCCGTTCCGCGCACCAGCTCAACCAGACCATAGGCCTGTTCCTGCTGCTGGTGTTGGCACTGGCGGTAGGGACGTTCAGCCGCTTCTACCTGGTCTCGTGGATCGGCGAGCGCTGTGTGGCTGATATTCGCCGCGCGGTGTTCGATCATCTGGTCGGCCTGCACCCAGGCTTTTTCGAGGACAACCGCAGCTCTGAGATCCAGTCGCGGCTGACGGCCGACACCACGTTGTTGCAGTCGGTGATCGGCTCTTCGCTGTCGATGTTCCTGCGCAATGCCTTGATGGTGATCGGGGGCGTGGTGCTGCTGTTTATCACCAACCCCAAGCTGACCAGCATCGTGGTCGTGGCCTTGCCACTGGTGCTAGCACCGATCCTGTTGTTTGGCCGTCGTGTGCGCAGCCTGTCGCGGCAGAGCCAGGATCGCGTGGCAGATGTCGGCAGCTACGTGGCCGAGACCCTCGGGCAGATCAAGACCGTCCAGGCCTACAACCACCAACCGCTCGATCGCGAGCTGTTTGCGGGTACTGTCGAGGCGGCCTTCAACGTGGCCAGGCAGCGTATTGCCCAGCGCGCCTGGCTGATCACCCTGGTCATCGTGCTGGTACTGGGCGCTGTGGGCGTCATGCTCTGGGTCGGTGGCATGGACGTGATCGCCGGGCGTATTTCGGCAGGCGAACTGGCCGCCTTCGTGTTCTACAGCCTGATCGTCGGCAGCGCGTTCGGCACCCTCAGCGAGGTGATTGGCGAGCTGCAGCGTGCCGCAGGCGCGGCCGAGCGCATTGCCGAGCTGTTGGCGGCGCGCAGTGCGATTCTGCCGCCCCACGTAGCGGCCTCGCTGCCGCACGGCCGTGTGACTGGGCATATCGAGTTACAGCAGGTGCACTTTGCCTACCCGTCACGGCCCACAGTCGCTGCCATCGACGGCCTGAGCCTGACAATCGAGCCGGGGCAGACCGTGGCGCTGGTCGGGCCTTCGGGCGCTGGCAAATCCACCCTGTTCGACCTGCTGCTGCGGTTTTACGACCCTCAGCAGGGGCGCATCCTGCTCGACGGGCAGGCAATTACCCAACTCGACCCCGCCGAGCTGCGCCGGCAGTTCGCCCTGGTGGCGCAGAACCCTTCGTTGTTTCGTGGCACTGTAGAGGCCAACATTCGCTATGGCCGGCCAGAAGCAACGCTGGCGGAAGTCGAAGCTGCGGCCCGTGGTGCGCATGCCGACGGGTTTATCCAGCAGTTGCCGCAGGGCTACCAGACGCAACTGGGGGAGGGCGGCATTGGCCTTTCTGGCGGGCAGCGGCAGCGCTTGGCAATTGCCCGTGCGTTGCTGGTAGATGCGCCGATCCTGTTGCTGGACGAGGCCACCAGCGCCCTCGACGCGCAAAGCGAACACCTGATCCAGCAAGCCTTGCCCAGCCTCATGGCCGGTCGCACCACGCTGGTGATCGCCCACCGCCTGGCCACGGTGCAGCACGCTGATCGCATCGCGGTGATCGACAAGGGGCGCGTGGTGGCAGTTGGCACACATCGCCAGCTGATCGAAGAAAGCCCGCTGTATGCCCGGCTGGCCTCGCTGCAGTTCACCACAGGCTAGCCTGTCTTGGTTCTGTAACATTTCTGTAGGAATTGCCTGACACTATTGGCCTCAACTGTTGCGCAAGTGCTCAAGCTGGCTGCTATCGAACGATGGCAGCCTTTTTTTTGCGCGCCAGCCTACGAGGACATGGAGTGTCTTTCCCAGCGCTGCCGGTGTGCGCTGTTCCTTTCCTACTGGTCTTGAGATCCGCGATGTTGCGTAAATCCCTCAGAGTGCAAATTCTCTCCCTGCTTGGAGGCAGCCTGGCGGCCATGCTGCTGATCGCCCTGGTGTGTTTCCAGTTTTTGTCATCCAGCGTGCGTGGCTATGCCGAGTTGGTCGATGGCCCGCTGCGCGCTTCGCAATTGATCGATGAAGCCAACCTGCAGTTCAAGGTCCAGGTGCAGGAATGGAAGAACGTGCTGTTACGCGGTCGCCAGCCCGCCGAGCTGGACAAGTATTGGCAGCAGTTTCAGGCGCGCGAGCAGCAGGTTCAGCAGTTGCTGGGGCAATTGATCGACAGCAGTGACACTAGGCTCAAGGCACCCTTGCAGCAGCTGCGGGATAGCCATCGGCAGTTGGGCCAGGCCTATGCGCAGGGCCGCCAGGCGTTTATTGCTGCAGGGGGCGACCCGGTAGCAGGCGACCTGGCGGTCAAGGGCGTGGACCGTGCCGCCAGCGAGCAGATGAGCGAACTGGTCGAACAACTGCGCGGCGATGCCCGTGAACGGGCTGCGGCCATCAATGCCAGCGCCGAGCGCACCGTGTGGCTGGGCCTGCTGGTGATGCTGGCGTCGGCGGTACTGGTTGGCCTGCTCAGCCTGTGGCTGATCAACCGCAGCCTGATCGAACCGATCCGCCAGTTGATCGACTATGTCGCGCAACTGAGCCAGGGCCGCTTCGGCGCCCGCGTCGACAGCCGCCGCGAGGATGAGCTGGGGCGTTTGGCACGGGCGGCCAATACCCTGCGTGACTTTTTGGCCGAGACCGTCGGCCGGCTGCAGGACAACGCCCAAGAGCTGGAAGGCGCCAGTGGCCAGTTGCGCAGCATCGCCGCCGACATGGCGCGCGGCACGCATGACCAGTTCCAGCGCACCGACCAAGTGGCGACGGCCATGCATGAGATGTCCGCCACTGCCCAGGAAGTGGCCCGCCACGCCGTCGACGCCGCCCGCGCTGCCGATGATGCCGACCACAGTGCACAGGCTGGTGAGCAGGTGATGCAGCAGACCATCGACATCATTGGCGTGGTCAACCGCGAAATCGCCGGCACGGCGGCGGTGATTCGCGACCTGGAACATGACAGTACGCGGATCGGCAAGGTGCTCGAAGTCATCCGTGGCATTGCCGAGCAGACCAACCTGCTGGCGCTCAACGCGGCCATCGAAGCAGCCCGCGCGGGCGAGGCCGGACGAGGCTTTGCGGTGGTGGCGGACGAGGTGCGCAGTTTGGCCCAGCGCACGGCCGCGTCGATTGCCGAAATCAACCAGATCATCGAGGCGGTGCAGTCGGGCGCGGTGGAGGCGGTCAAAGCCATCGAAAGTGGCCAGCAGCGCAGCGAAGAGGGGGCCGAGCAGGTCCAGCAGGCCGGGCAGATGTTGCAGCGCATCACCTTGGCGGTGGAGGCCATCCGCGACATGAACCGGCAGATCGCCACGGCGGCGGAGGAGCAGACCAGTGTGGCCGAGGATATTTCGCGCAACCTGATCGAGATCACCCGCATCGCCACCACCAACCAGGAAGCGGTGCAGCAGACCGAACAGGCTGGGCAGCGTTTGCATGGGTTGTCGGGGCAGTTGGGTGAAGTGACGTCGCGGCTGACGGCCTGACCTGCTGTTCAGGGCCGCTGCGCGCCCCATCGCCGGCAAGCCGGCTCCCACAGGTATGGCGCAAGTCTCAAGCAATCCAGTGCCGGTGTGGGAGCCGGCTTGCCGGCGATGGGGCGCGCAGCGGCCCCGGGGAAATCCGCCATCAACGTAGCGAACCTGGCGTAAGTGTGGCGGATTGTCGCCATGCGACCCGCTGCCTCACCCCTTAGCCATTGGTCTAAGACAGGTTGGCACATTCCCTGCTTAAGCGCGCCCGGGCCACGGCCCGAGGCGATCGTGCCCCGATCCCGCGAAATACCCAGCTAAAAAACAACAACATCCGGGCGTGCATGCCGGGGCCAACGACTGCCAATCCTTCACATCAATTGGATTGAGCTAATGAAAAAAATACTGCTGACGCTCCTTTGCCTGAGCGTCATCGGCTGCTCCAAACCCGCGGAGCCGGAAAAGACCGTCGACGTCCTGCTGATTGGCGGCGGCATCATGAGTGCAAGCCTGGGCACTTACCTCACGGAGCTTGAGCCGAACTGGAAGGTCGACGTCTACGAGCGCCTGGACCAGGTCGCCGAAGAAAGCTCCAACGCCTGGAACAACGCCGGCACCGGCCACTCCGCGTTTTGCGAGCTGAACTACACCAGTGTCGGCAAGGATGGCAGCATCGACATCAGCAAGGCCGTGGGGGTCAACGAGCAGTTCGAGGTGTCCAAGCAGTTCTGGGCCTACCAGGTCGAGCAAGGCGTGCTGAGCAACCCGAAGTCGTTCATCAACAATGTGCCGCACATGAGCTTCGTCTGGGGTGACGACAACATTGCCTTCCTCCACAAACGCGTCGATGCCCTGCAGCACAGCTCGCTGTTCCGAGGCATGGAAATCAGCGAAGACCATGAGCAGATCCGCCACTGGGCACCGCTGGTGATGGAAGGCCGCGACCCTGCGCAGAAGGTCGCCGCCACGCGCATGGCGATCGGCACCGACGTGAATTTCGGCGAGATCACCCGTCAACTGTTCGCGTCGATGACCCGCAACCCCAACGTCACCCTGAACCTCAGCCACGAAGTGCGTGACATCGTGCGCAACGACGATGGCACCTGGCGTGTGGTGGTGGCCGACCTGGCCAAGGGCGGTCACGAAGTGGCAGTCAACGCCCGGTTCGTCTTCATCGGTGCCGGGGGCGGTGCGCTCAAGCTGCTGCAAAAATCGGGCATCCCCGAGGCCGAAGGCTATGCCGGCTTCCCGGTGGGCGGCCAATTCCTCATGACGGATAACCCGGACCTGGTTGCACGCCATCAGGCCAAGTTGTATGGCAAAGCCTCGGTCGGCGCACCGCCGATGTCGGTCCCGCACCTGGACACCCGGATGATCGACGGCAAGCAAGTGTTGCTGTTCGGGCCGTTCGCGACCTTCTCCACCAAGTACCTCAAGCAGGGCTCGCTGCTGGACATGTTCGCTTCGCTGAACAGCCATAACGTGCTGCCCATGGTGAACGCCGGCATCGGCAACATCGACCTGAGCACTTACCTGATGGGGCAGTTGATGCTCAGCTTCGATGACCGCATGAATGCGTTGCGCGAGTACTTCCCCAATGCCAAGAACGCAGACTGGAAGCTGCTGCAGGCCGGTCAACGCGTGCAGGTGATCAAGAAGGACCCCGTGCTCGGTGGCGTGCTGCAGTTCGGTACTGAAGTGGTCGCCGCCCAGGATGGCAGCATTGCTGCACTGCTGGGGGCTTCCCCGGGTGCCTCGACCGCCGCGCCGATCATGCTGAGCGTGCTGGAGAAGACCTTCAAGGACCGCCTCAAGACCCCAGAATGGCAGGCCAAGCTGAAGCAGATCGTGCCCAGCTATGGGCAAAAGCTGAACAACGACCTGGCGCTGACCAACCAGACCCGGGCGTGGAGCAGCGAGCGCCTGCAACTGCTATATGTGCCGGTACAAGCCGAGCAATAACTAGCGTTGCGCGCCACTGACTGTAGGAGCAGCCTCGTGCTGCGAAGAGGCCGGTACAGGCACCCACTGATGGGTAGGCCTGCGCCGGCCTCTTCGCAGCACAAGGCTGCTCCTACAGGTCGGCGGTATTTTGCAGGTCAGCGGTATTTCTTACGCACAACTAATGGCAGGCCAAGCTGAAGCAGATAGTGCCCAGCTATGGGCAAAAGCTGAGCCGAGCAATAACTAGCGTTGCGCGTCACTGACTGTAGGAGCAGCCTTGTGCTGCGAAGAGGCCGGTACAGGCACCCACTGATGGGTAGGCCTGCGCCGGCCTCTTCGCAGCACAAGGCTGCTCCTACAGGTCAGGGGATTTTTTCGCGCACAACAAAAAGCCCGCGCAAGGCGGGCTTTTTGAATAGGATTTGGTCGGAGAGACAGGATTCGAACCTGCGGCCTTCTCGTCCCGAACGAGACGCGCTACCTGGCTGCGCTACACTCCGATGAACGAAATCCTACTGCATCCCTTTTTCGCACGCAAGCCCTTGTTGTTAAAAGGGCGTTTGCCAAAAAGGGCGGCTGAATCACAGCTCTTTGACGGTACGAATCTGGTCTTTGTTCAGGCGCGTACGCTTGCCATCGAGTTGCTCGAATTCGTAGAAACCAGAGTCCTCGTCAAAGGACGGGGTGTCCACTGCCTGGATCTCGCGGCCATCATTCAGGGTAATGACGGTCGGCGATGCGCAGCCGGCGAGCGCGCCCAGGCCCAAGGCAAGCAGGAAGGCGGGAAGGGTCCGTTGAATCATCGTGTTTCTCCAGTGCGACAGTGCTAGATGACTTTAAGACGCAGGGCGTCCACGCAAGTTCCTTTCCAGTGCAGCATAGCGGTAAAGCCAGGGTATTGACCAAGGGCAAGCCATAGGGGCACGAGGTTGTATCAGGGGGTGCTGTGTTATAAATGCGCCATCCCATCTTCTTGTGACGGACCCCCATGAAAGCCAAGGCAGATACCCCCTTCGTGCCCCTGAACATCGCCGTGTTGACGGTCAGCGACACGCGCACCTTCGACAATGACACCTCCGGTCAGCTGTTCGTCGATCGCCTGACTGCGGCCGGCCACCAGTTGGCATCGCGGGTATTGCTCAAGGACGACCTGTACAAGATCCGCGCCCAGGTCGCGACCTGGATCGCCGATGACGCAGTGCAGGTGGTATTGATCACCGGCGGTACTGGGTTCACCGGCCGCGACAGCACCCCGGAGGCCGTGGCCTGCCTGCTGGACAAGCAGGTGGACGGTTTCGGTGAGCTGTTCCGGCAGATTTCCGTGGCCGACATCGGCACCTCCACCGTGCAATCGCGGGCCCTGGCTGGCCTGGCCAATGGCACGCTGGTGTGCTGCCTGCCGGGTTCGACCAATGCGGTACGCACCGGTTGGGACGGCATCCTGGCCGAGCAGCTCGATGCCCGCCATCGCCCGTGCAATTTCGTGCCCCACCTGAAGCAGGCAGCGGCCTGTGAAAGCCGTGGTTGAGTCTGTCCAAGCCCGGCCCCTGATGCCGGTGGAAGATGCACTGGCGCGGCTGCTGGCCTTGGCAGAAGCCGCACCCATCCAGGAAACCGAAAATGTGTCGCTGGCCGACGCCGAGGGGCGCGTGCTGGCGCGGGACCTGGTGGCCTCGCTCGACCTGCCGCCCTGGCCGAACAGCGCCATGGACGGCTATGCCCTGCGCCTGGCGGATTGGCAGGGTGAGCCCTTGCCGGTCAGCCAGCGCATCTTCGCCGGCCATGCGCCGCAGCCGCTGCAGCCGGGTACCTGTGCCCGCATCTTCACCGGCGCGCCGGTGCCGGCTGGCGCTGACTGCGTCGAAATGCAGGAAAACGCCGAAGTGGCTGACGACGGCCGGGTGCGCTTCCTTGAGCCGCTGAAGGTCGACCAGAACATTCGTCCGCAAGGCCAGGAAACACGCCAGGGCGAGCAGGTGATGAGCGCCGGCACACGCTTGGGCCCGATCGAGCTGGGCTTGGCCGCGACCCTTGGCCAGGCCCGTCTGGATGTGGTGCGTAAAGTGCGCGTGGCAGTGCTGTCGACCGGTGACGAGCTGATCGAGCCTGGCCTGCCCCTGGGGCCAGGGCAAATCTACAACAGCAACCGCCGCTTGCTGGTCAGCTGGCTGCAACGCTTGGGTTGTGAGGTGCGGGATGCGGGGATTTTGCCCGATGACCTGGCGCGCACCCGTGAATGCCTGGCGGCATTGGGCGATGTCGACCTGATTCTGTCCACCGGTGGCGTTTCCGTGGGCGAGGCTGATTACCTGGGTGCCGCCCTGCGCGAGGCCGGCGAGTTGGCCTTGTGGAAGCTGGCGATCAAACCGGGCAAGCCGCTGACCTTCGGGCACTTTCGTGGCGTCCCGGTGATTGGTTTGCCGGGCAACCCGGCGTCCACGCTGGTCACGTTCGGGTTGCTGACCCGGCCGTATCTGTTGCGCCGTCAGGGCGTGGCTGATGTCACGCCGCTGCGCTTCGACATGCCAGCGGGCTTCGACTGGCCCAAGCCAGGTACGCGCCGCGAGTACCTGCGCGCACGCATCGAGCAGGGCCAGGTGCGTATCTACAAAAACCAGAGCTCTGGCGTGCTGCGCAGCGCGGCCTGGGCCGAGGGCTTGGTCGAGGTGCGTGAAGGCAGTACGCCGAAGCAGGGCGACAGTGTGCCGTTCATCCCTTTCAGCGAGCTACTTGGTTGAGCGCCCAAGCCAGCCGCCCGCCAGTGGTGTGTCGCTGGCGGGTTGCACCTGGTTGAGGCGCATGTGCACGTTTTCCAATTGCTGGGCGGCAATACTCCAATCGTGACGCTGGCGGGCGAATTGCCGGCCGGCTTCGCTCAATTGGGCCATGCGCCAAGGCTGGTTGAGCAGTTGGGTGATCAGCAGGGCCAGTTGGTCACCATCGTCACTGCCCAGGTAGTGTTCGCCGTTGTTCACGGCCAGCCCTGATACACCCTTGCTGGTGGTGATGACCGGCAGCCCCGCAGCCATCGCCTCGAGCAGCTTCACCTTGGACCCTCCGCCATACAGCAGCGGGGCGAAAAACAGTGCCGAGCGACGTTGCAGCTCGCGCAGGTCGGGGCGGTAGCCGACCCACTCGATGCGTGGGTCGTTCCAATGCAGCTTCCAGCTGGCCGGCAGGGCGTGGCCGGCTATGGCCAGGCGCACGGCCGGGTTACTCATCCACACCTGCGGCATGATCTCTTCCAGCGCCCATTCGATGGCTTCAAGGTTCGAGCCATATTCGAAGTTGCCGACAAACAGCAGGCGCTGGCTGTGCAACGCCGGTTGCACGTGCTGGTAGAAGTCGCAGTCCACGCCACTGACCACCACGTTCACCGGGCGCCCACTGATCTGGGCGATCAGTTCGGCGTCGTGGCTGCTGACCGCCACCACTTCGCTGGGTTGACGCAGCACCCGTTGCTCCCAGCGCCGATAGCGCCAGCGGTCGAATGCATTGAGCGGGCGCAGCCACAGCGGCAGGCGGTCATGGCAGGCGCCGCCCATCACCGATTCCAGGGTGTGCTCGCTGAGCATGAAGGGCAGCCCGCGCGCCTGCAGGGCTTTTTCGAACGGCTGGAAACTGTAGCTGTGCTCGATCTGGATGACGTCCCAGGGTTCGTCCAGCAGTTGCTCGAAGCGGTGCCTCAGGCAGGGCGCCAAGCCATTGATGATCGCCCGCATGGGATAGTCGATGATCGGTGAAGCCAGCAGGTTGAGTGGGCTGTGCAGGGCGCGCCTGGGCAACACGATCAGGCGCTCGACCCAGGGTTCAAGGGCTTCACGGGCCGCATCGTTCAGGGGGATCTTGGACTGCACCAACAGGGTGATCCGGTGCCCACGCTGGGCGAGTTCGCGCAGCAGGTGATATTGCCGAGTCTTGCCGCCGCTGGTGGTCGGCCAGGGTAAGTAGGGCAGTGTCCAGAGAATGCGCATGACCCGGAACCCTCGTAACAGATCGCGGATAAAAAGACGCGCCCGTCGGCAGTCAGCCGATCACTGCTGCCGGGGCGCGTCCATGGCTGTCGGTGGAGCAGACATCAGGTGATAAAAAGTCAATAGTTTGACTCTTTGGTAAATTTATTCACCTGGGTCAAATACTTGTCAAAGGTGGCTTTCCTGAGCATAGCCGTGCATTCGCGGGCGTGTAAAAAATGGGTGAAATCCAGTGTTATTGTGCTGGGCATGCAACGATCGGTGTGTGCCGGTGGTCGAGATCTGGGTTAGCTATTTTTTCATGGAGAAGCGCGATGCAAGGGCGCAAGGCAATGTTGATCCTGCACGGCAAGCAGGCGATGAACGAAGCGCTGCGCAGTGCCGTGCTGGCGATGCGCGAGAGCGGCTGGGTGATGGATGTGCGGGTCACCTGGGAAGCCGGGGACGCTCAGCGCCTGGTGGGCGAGGCGCTGGCCGCTGGCTACACCCATATTGTCGCGGGCGGCGGCGATGGTACGCTGCGCGATGTCGCTGAAGCCATGGGCTTGGCAGCGGCCCAGGCCAGCCTGGCGCTGTTGCCTTTGGGCACCGCCAATGATTTCGCCAAGGCTGCGGGCGTGCCACTGGAGCCGGACGCCGCACTGGCACTGCTGAACACCCCGGCGCGGCCTATCGACCTGGGCCAGGTTGGTGATCAGCTGTTCCTCAACATGGCCACCGGCGGCTTCGGCAGCCAGGTCACGGCCAACACCTCGGAGGACCTGAAAAAGGTTCTGGGGGCTGCGGCCTACCTGTTCACGGGGCTGTCGCGCTTCAGCGAGTTGCAGGCGGCCTCAGTGGAGCTGCAGGGGCCCGACTTCCACTGGCAGGGTGATCTGCTGGCGCTGGGCATTGGCAATGGCCGGCAAGCCGGCGGCGGGCAGGCACTGTGCCCGGAGGCGCTGGCAGACGATGGCCTGCTGGATGTCGCCATACTGCCAGCGCCGCAGGAAGTGGTGGGGGCGTTGCGCGACCTGCTGGCCGGGGATGGGTTGTTTGTCCGGGCCAGGCTGCCCTGGGTTGAGATCAAGAGTTCGCAGGGGCTGGACATCAACCTCGACGGTGAGCCGCTGCAGGTCGACAGCCTGCGCTTCGAGGCAAAGCCCGCCGCGTTGCAGGTGCACTTGCCGGTCGACTCGCCGTTGCTCAGTCGTCCAGGCTGATGATTTTTTCGCGCACCGCGTACAGCACCAGGCCCGCCACATCGTGAATCTGCAGGCGTTTCATGATTTGCGAACGGTGGGTTTCCACGGTCTTGATTGAGAGCCCCAAGCCACTGGCGATCTCCCGGGTGGATTTGCCGCGCACGATCAGGCGAAGGATTTCCAGCTGGCGTGCGGTCAGGTTGTGGCGGTCGCGGTTCGGTTGCTTGCGGTGCTGGGTATGCAGCAGCGCCTGGTTGATGACCGTGTGGGCGATCGCCGGGCTGAGGTAGCGCTCGCCGTTGCGCAGGGCACACAGGGCCTGCTCCAGCTCGGTCGCGCTGGTGTCTTTGAGCAGGTAGCCATGGGCGCCGCTTTCCAGGGCCCGCATGATCAGGTCCGGGTCGGTGTGCATCGACAGGATCAGCACCTTACAGGTGCTGCCGCTTGCGCGCAGCTGTGTCAGGGCATCGAGGCCGCTGGTCGAGCGCATGGAAATGTCCAGCAGGACGATATCGGGTGCCAGGTTGCGCACGTGCTCGAGCAGCAGGTTGCCGTCATCGGCTTCACCGGCCACGCAGTAGCCCGGGATGTCGGAGACCAGTGCACGTACCCCGGCGCGGATCAGCGAGTGGTCGTCCACCAACAGCAGTCTACAGGTCATGGGCGGTAAAGCTCCTGGCGCGTTCCTGGGTGCGTGGCGGCCACGGGAACAGCGCTTCGATCTGCGTCCCCACGCCAAGCTGGCTGGTGATGTCGAGACGCCCCTGCAAGGCCGTCACCCGTTCCTGCATGCCGGCCAAACCGCGTTGCCCTGCTTCGGCCGGGTATCTGGCGGGAACAAAGCCGCGGCCATCGTCCTGAATGGTCAAGGCAAGCCCTGCGGGGCTGCGTTGCAGGCGGATCGACAGATTGCGCGCCTGGGCATGGCGCAGCATGTTGGTCACGGCTTCCTGGGTGATGCGAAACACCGCCATGGCGACGGCTTCGTCAATGCCGCCCAGGCGTTGATTGCAGACCAGGCTCCAGTGCACATCGGTTTTTTCCAGCGTGCGCAGCAGGTGCGCGCGCAGGCTGGCCTCAAGGCCCAGGCTGGCCAGTTGCCGAGGGTTGAGCAGGGCACAGACATCGCGCACGTTGCTCAGCGCGTTGTCGAGCGTGGTGCGCAGGGTGTCGCAGTGGCTGTGCAATTCATCGGGCATACGCCGTTGCAGCCATTGCAACTGAAGCTTGGCTGCGGTGAGCAGTTGCCCGATGTCGTCATGCAGTTCGCGGCCCAGGTGCTGGCGCTCGCTTTCCTGCACCATCAGCATGCGCTTGGCCAGTTCCGCCGGGTGCAGGCGGATCGACCCGGCCCCCAGGCCCACGTGCAGGCCTACGCCAAGCATCGCCGCGACCTGCAGCAGCAACAGGCTGGCCGGTATCGCTTGGCCGGCCATGTACAGCAGCAGGTTGGCGACCACGGAGGCCACGCACAGCACGATCGTCATCCAGCGCAGCAGGGCAGTGCGGGAGCAGCAGCGCAGAAGAGTCTTCAAGCGTGGGAGCATAGATAGAAAAGCCACTGAAGTATTGCTGATGGAGGCCTTGCACAAGTCTTAGCAGAGGCTTTGGCGCAGTACTTTATATGTTTTGCGGGGCACGTCCTCAATCAGCCTTGATGCCGGCTGCAGGCGGTCGCTGGCGAGCATGGTAACACTTCACACGGCGTTGGTCGCTGTTGGGCAATGCTTTGAAACCTCATGTTTACGGGCTGTTTCGGCACGTTCGTCCGACTCAAGTCAATAGCAAAGTGCCAGCCGCTATTCGGCTGTCAATCATGCCGAGTGTAACTAGGGCAATAATCACGCGCGCAGTGCTGGCGACAGTTGGCGAAACTTCCAAGTTTGGCCAACAACGCCCTTAGTTGCTCTTTTGTTAGTTAATGTGAAACGCGGGGGTGCGTGCCTTGGGCGGCCGTCGTGGCGGTATGCGGGTGAGTGCAGTGGCTGCCGCGCTCATCGCAGGCGGCACAGGCTTGCGGTAATGGTTGATCGAGCACGCTGGCCAGCTCATTGAGCAATGTGATTTGTTCGCCGGTATCCAGGTTCAGCTGCCCGGTGCGCGGGTCGATCAGCTCCAGTTGCCAGGCCAGCAGGGTCAGGCAAGCGTCGGTTGCGGGCAGGGCTTCACGTTGCAGGCGCTGCTGCTGGCAGGCCGGTGCGAGCAATTGCTGCAGAACGGTGGCGTAGTGGGCAACTTCGAGCAGGTCCAGGCGGGTGGCGCGCCTCGCGAGCGTGTCGAGGGCGGTGTTCAGGCAACCGCAGGCGTCTGCGTCGTTGTCGATCAGTTCCAGGTGCTGCAGGCATTCCTGGGACTGGCTCAGCAAGACTTGCGCATCCAGCAGAAAGTCTTGCAACGCACCTTCAAACGATAAGGCACTGTCCATCAGGACGCTCGGGCGCGTTGGGCGCGGGCAAGGGGCGGGCACGGCGATACGGTAGCGAACAAAAGCCTGACTCCATTCATGCAATGAGAATGGCGTCACATTAATGGCTAATGGATATCGCGAACATCAGGTTGCACCCGATTGCATCTAAGGGTTTCCCTGATGAGAGGCCAGGGTGCAACAAGGTGCTAACGGGCACAGGCCAGCCTGGATGTGCCCGCAGTAAAGCATGATGGTAAAGTGATATCAATTACCTTCGCGGCATTTTCCCGCAAGGGTCAAGGTGCGCGTGAACCCGCCGATACAGGGTGGATGAATACACTTTTCCGACTCAAGCCTGGGGGTTTCCAATGGCTGGCATTCTCGACACAGTAGACCAACGCACGCAATTGGTGGGCGAGAACCGCCTGGAAATTCTGATGTTCCGCCTGGCAGGTCGGCAGCTGTTCGCGATCAACGTGTTCAAGGTGCAGGAGGTGCTCCAACTGCCCAAGCTGACCTTGATGCCGCAGCGCCATGCCTTTGTCTGCGGCGTGGTCAACCTGCGTGGGCAGACCCTGCCGGTGATCGACCTGTCCCAGGCGATCGGCATGCGGCCCCTGCAACCCGGGCCGGACAGCACCATCATCGTGACGGAATACAACCGCTCGGTGCAGGCCTTCCTGGTGGGGGGCGTCGACCGCATCGTCAACATGAACTGGGAAGCGATCATGCCGCCGCCGACCAGTGCCGGGCGCCAGCACTACCTGACCGCCATCACCAAGGTCGACGAGAAACTGGTCGAAGTCATCGATGTGGAGAAGGTCCTGGCGGAAATCGTGCCGTACAACGCCAAGGTCTCCGGCGAACGGCTTGCCGACCCCGTGCTGGCCCGCGCCAGAGGCCGTGAAGTATTGCTGGTGGACGACTCCAGCGTTGCCTTGGCGCAGCTGCGTGACACCCTGTCGCAACTGGGCATGAAGCTGCACGTGGCCAGTGATGGCTTGAAGGCGCTGCGCCTGCTCAAAAGCTGGGCTGACGCCGGTGAGGATGTGTGCGAGAAGCTGCTGATGGTGTTCACCGACGCCGAAATGCCGGAGATGGACGGTTACCGGTTAACCACCGAGATCCGTAGCGATGCCCGCTTGCGTCAGCTCTACGTGGTGCTGCACACCTCGTTGTCGGGCAGTTTCAACGAATCCATGGTCAAGAAGGTGGGCTGCGATAACTTCCTGTCCAAGTTCCAGCCGGATCGCCTGGTCGAGGTGGTCAAGCAGCGCCTGCTGCTGGATACGGCTACTGCGTGATCCCTGGCCCTGCCGGGTATAAGCTTGGCGTTTCGAATGACGCGAGGCGGCAGGGATGTTTCTGAGTGAGTTGTATCGATACCCGGTGAAGTCGGGGCAGGCGCAAAGCCTGCAGGCTTCGCCGGTCGGCCAGTTGGGGTTGTTGGGTGACCGCCGCTGGATGGTGGTGGAGGCAGAAAACGGCCGCTTCCTCACCCAGCGTGCCTGGCCACAGCTCGGCCAGCTCAGGGCGAGCGATGACGATGCTGGGCAGTTGCTACTGGAGGCCCCAGGGCAGGTGCCGTTGCGGGTGCCTGTACCGCTTACCGACGATGACTTGCGGGGCGTGACTATCTGGCGCGACACCCTGCGGGTGCCCGATGCTGGCGAGGCGGCGGCGAGCTGGCTGTCGGCGCTGCTGGGCAAGGACGTGCGGTTGGTGTATTGCCCGGAGCAACGGGCGCGTTACCTGCCCAATGGTTATGGCTTGAACAGTGACCGTGCGGCGTTTCCGGATGGTTTTCCGCTGCTGTTGATCGGCCAGGGGTCGTTGGACGAGCTCAGTCGGCGTGTTGGTCGGCCCATGGAAATGCTGCGGTTCAGGCCCAACCTGGTGGTACAGGGCGCAGAACCGTTCGCCGAGGACGGTTGGAAGCGGATTCGTATCGGCACCCTCGAGTTTCGCGTGCTCAAGCCCAGCGTGCGGTGCATTTTCACCACCATCGATCCACGGACCGGCGAACGCAGCCCGGACCGCGAGCCCATGACCACGCTCAAAACGTTCCGCGAGAAAGAAGGGGATGTGTTGTTCGGGCAGAACCTGGCGGTGGATGGCAGTGGTGTGCTGGAAGTGGGGATGAAGGTCGAAGTCTTGTAGGAGCAGCCTTGCGCTGCGAAGAGGCCGGTAAAAACACCCTGGATCCTCGGTGCTTTTACCGGCCTCTTCGCAGCGCAAGGCTGCTCCTACAAGGGGTGGCTTACATATCGTCGAAGTAGCGCTCGTGCCAATCCACCAGCGGCTGCGGCGAGTTGAGCTTCTGCCCGTAGATCACCGAATACGACAGCACGTTCTGTACGTACTGGCGCGTCTCGTCGAACGGGATCGATTCCACCCACACATCGAAGCTCAGGTGTTTAGCGCCCTTGAGCCACTGGCGTACCCGCCCGGGGCCGGCGTTATAGGCCGCTGAAGCGAGTACCCGGTTGCCATTGAATTGGCTGTGCACCTGGCTCAGGTACGCGGCCCCCAGCTGAATGTTCTTGTCGGGGTTGAACACCTGCGCCGGCGAGGCCAGCGGGATGCTGAACTTGCGCGCGGTTTCCTTGGCGGTGGCCGGCATCAGCTGCATCAAGCCGCTGGCACCCACGCTGGAGCGCGCATCTTCCATGAAGGCACTTTCCTGACGGGTAATGGCGAACACCCAGCTTGAATGCAGGCCGCGGACCTTGGCCTCGCGCACCAGGGTGTCGCGGTGGGCCATCGGGAAGCGGATGTCCAGGTCATCCCAGTACTGGGCCTGGCTGATGGTCCGAATGGCCGGGAAGTACCAGCGCAGTTCATAGGCCAGGCGTGCCTGGGCGACCATCTCGTCACGGGTGAAGTGGCGGCTGACGTGGTACCACTCGCGGCGCCCTTCGACGATCTGCCCGCGGGCATGGAATTCCAGTGCACGTTGAATGCCCGGGGTATTGCGCACCTTAGTGACCAACTGCTGGCTCAGCACCAGGGGCTTGTTGTTCAGCTGGTAGGGGGTTTGTGCACGGTCGGCAGCGAGGAAACCATAGAAGTCACGCTCGCGCGCCACGGTCTTGTACAGCAGTGGAATTTGCGGGTTGTTCGGTTGGGCCAGTTCGAGGCTGCGTGCCTGCCAGTACTTCCAGCGGTTGCTGCTGGCCAGGTCCTGGGGCAGGCGCTTGGTCAGCTCGTAGGCATCTTCCCAGCGGCCCAGGCGCAGCAACAGGCGCAGGCGCCATTCGCTGACGGTGTTGTCGCGCAGCTCGGGGTCGTAGCGGGTCATCAGGTCGAGCGCGCGTGGGTCGTAGCGGCGCGCCAGGGTCAGGCCGATCTCGCGGGCGATGGCGACTTTCTCGTCGCGCGAGAAGTGCATGCGCTGGGCATAGTCGTCGAGCAGGGCCATGGCCCGCTCCGGGTCCTGCCGGGCCAGTCGGCGCAAGCCGAGGCTGACCACGTCGGACATGGCCTCGTTGACCGGGGTGAAGCGCGACGGCTGGTTGAGCAGCTCGGGCTTCTGTGCCACATCGATCAGCAGGCGCCCTTGCGGGCCGAGGGTGGTCAGGGTTTTGACCAGGTTGTTGGCCAGGCCGTAGTTGCGCGCCTGGGCCGCCAGCTTGGTGCGGTTCCAGCGCTTGGCCTCGGTCAACTGGCCCTCGGCGGCCCACATGCCGAACAGCGTGTCACAGGCCGCCGGTTGCGACTTGCCGACATTCCACAGTTTATCGGCCGTGGCATAGCCTTCGGCGCGCAGGCCGTGGCTGAGCTGGTACTGGCCGTTGAGGCAGTCCAGTTCGGTGAAATTGAGCTTGGGGTCGTAGTACTTGACGAAGGTGTTCCATTCGCCGCGCTCGGCCAGCCAGCGCAACCAGCGCAGTTTCATCCAGTTGGCCTGGGGCAGGTCGCCGTGTTTGGCCAGGAACCCTTCGATTTCTTCGTTGCTCGCGCTCTTCAGGCGTGCGGTCAGCTCGTCGTAGGTCAGGTAGGGCGTCAGCGGGTAATCACGCAATTGCTGGGCATAGCGCAGGTACGGGCCTTTGTCGCCCTTGGCCAGGGCGCGCTTGGCCTCGTCGTAGTACTGGCGCTGTTGAGTGAGGTCGAGGGCCTGCGCCGCGCTGGCGGTGGCGGCGGTAAGCAGCAAGCAGGATGCAATCTGTAACAGGCGGCTGCGCATGATACGTCCGGGCAGTTGAACCATGGGGAAGTGACGGCGAAGCCAGCACTGTTGGAAGCTATGCCTTAGCTTAGCCGTTTGCCGGCGGCAGATGAAAGCACAGCGCTTGTATCAAGACATTATGTTCGACCAGATGTCGTAAAGCCCTCACCGGGTGGTCAACTTAATGCCGTGGGGGCCCAAGTCAGGTAGAATGCGCGCCCGATTTATGGAGACCAACATGACCCTGCTCAAATTCAGCGATGTGTCCCTCGCATTCGGCGCCATGCCGCTGCTGGACAAAGTGTCCTGGCAGATCGCTCGTGGCGAGCGGGTGTGCATCATCGGCCGCAACGGCACCGGCAAGTCGAGCATGCTGCGCCTGGTCAAGGGCGAGCAGAAGGGCGACGACGGCGAGATCTGGCGCGCTCCGGGCCTGAAGATTGGCGAGCTGCCGCAGGAATTGCCGCTGGCCGACGAGCGCAGCGTGTTCGATGTGGTGGCCGAGGGCCTTGATGGCGTTGGCGCGTTGCTGGCCGAGTTCCATCACCTGAGCCAGAACATCCAGGGCGACGAAGACCTGGAAAAACTCATGCACGTTCAGCACGAACTCGAAGCCCGTGACGGCTGGCGCCTGCAGCAGGTGGTGGAAAGCACCCTGAGCCGTCTGCAGCTGCCTGCCGACAAGACCCTGGCCGAGCTGTCCGGTGGCTGGCGCCGCCGCGTGCTGCTGGCCCAGGCGCTGGTGTCGGAGCCTGACCTGCTGCTGCTCGACGAGCCGACCAACCACTTGGACATCGGTGCGATCGCCTGGCTTGAAGAGGCGCTGCGCGGGTTCAATGGCGCGGTACTGTTCATCACCCACGACCGGTCCTTCCTGCAGAATCTGGCCACTCGCATCCTCGAACTGGACCGCGGCGGGCTGATCGACTGGAACGGCGATTACGCCAGCTTCCTGGTGCACAAAGAAGCCGCCCTGGCCGCCGAGGAAACCGCCAACGCGCTGTTCGACAAGCGCCTGGCCCAGGAAGAAGTGTGGATCCGCCAGGGCATCAAGGCCCGGCGTACCCGTAACGAAGGGCGCGTACGTGCCCTCAAGGCCTTGCGCGTCGAGCGCGGCGAGCGCCGTGAGCGTCAGGGCAAGGCGAACATCCAGATCGAGGCGGCGGACAAGTCCGGCAAGCAGGTCATGGTGCTGGAAAATATCAGCTTCGCCCATGCCGACGGCCCGATGCTGGTCAAGGACTTCTCCATGGTCCTGCAGCGTCAGGACCGTATCGGCCTGCTGGGTGCCAACGGTACCGGCAAGACCACCTTGCTCAAGATGATGCTCGGTGACCTGGAGCCTATCTCGGGCAAGGTCGAGCGTGGCACCAAGCTGGAAGTGGCCTACTTCGACCAGATGCGCCATCAGCTCGATCTGGAAAAGACCGTGATCGACAACCTGGCCGAAGGCCGCGATTTCATCGAGATCGATGGCCAGAACCGCCACGTGCTCAGCTACCTGGGCGACTTCCTGTTCAGCCCCCAGCGTGCCCGTACGCCGGTCAAGGCGCTGTCGGGTGGCGAGCGTGCGCGCCTGCTGTTGGCCAAACTGTTCAGCAAACCGGCCAACCTGCTGGTGCTCGACGAACCGACCAACGACTTGGACGTGGAAACCCTAGAGTTGCTCGAAGAGGTGCTGTCCAACTACAAGGGCACCGTGCTGATGGTCAGCCACGACCGGGCCTTCCTCGACAACGTCGTCACCAGCACCCTGGTGTTCGAAGGCGAGGGCAAGGTACGCGAGTATGTCGGTGGCTATGAGGACTGGATCCGTCAGGGCGGTTCGCCGAAGCTGCTGGGCGTGACCGAAAGCAAGGGCGGCAAGTCCGAGCTTAACAGCGCGGTGGTGGAGAAGCAGGACGTGCAAGCTGCACCTGCGCCAGCGGCAGCCGTGGCCGACGCCTCGAAGAAGAAACTCAGCTACAAACTGCAGCGTGAGCTGGAGATGTTGCCTGGGCAGATCGATGCGATCGAACAGCGCATGGCTGAGGCGCAGGAAGAAGTGAATGCGGCGGGCTTCTATCAGCGGCCAATCGCCGAGACTTCGGCGGTGCTGGCGCAGATCGAGAAGCTGCAAGGCGAGCTGGATGTGCTGGTAGAGCGCTGGGCTGAGCTGGAAGGCTGATCAGCGGTTAACCTGAGCCGGCCTCTTCGCGGGGCAAGCCCGCTCCCACAGGATCGCCACATACCTCAAGGCCTGTGGCGTACCTGTGGGAGCGGGCTTGCCCCGCGAAGAGGCCGGTACAGGTCAAATCATTCCTTCTTCTGTAGCCGCACCGCCAGCACGTCGCATGGCGCGCCATGCAGCACGTCGTTGGCAGTGGAGCCGAGCAGCAAAGCCAGGCCATGTCGGCCATGGCTGCCGACCACGATCAGGTCGCACTTCTGGTCCTTGGCCAGTTGGTGGATTTCCTGGCGTGGCTGGCCGTAGGTCAGGTGGGAATCGCCGCGGTTGATGTCCGGGTATTTGTTGAACAAGCGCTCCATGCGCTCCTTGGCCTGGTCGAACTGCTGCTGTTGCAGCTGCGACAGGTCCATGGGCACGTCGCCGCCAAATGCCATGGCCATGGGTTCGACGATGTGCACCAGCGAGACCTTGGCGCCTGAGGGTTCCGCGAGCTTCATAGCGCGCTTGATCACCGGGTCGCATTCTTCGGTCAGGTCGACGGCGACCAACAAATGTTCGTATTGCATGAGCGGTACTCCTGACAATCGCGATAGAAGAAGTATGGTCGCTTTCGGGCGGGTCTTCCGTGAAAAATGGCTAACCAGCTCATTTGCAACGCTTTATGGGGTCTACTGATATGACGGTATTGCTGGTGGTGTCAATCCTTGCGCTGATTCTCAGCCCGCTTTCCTGGTTGCGCACGTCGCGCAAGCAGGGCGAGCAGATGAACCTGCGCCTGGAAGCGCGTCGCATGGGCCTGGCCATGCAGCTGGCGCCTCAGCAGTGGCCGCACTGGCTGGAAAAGGAGCCGCCAAGCCCCTGCCCGCAGTACCACCGTGGGCGGCGCAAGGGGCGCGAGGACAGCTTCTGCTTCTGGCAGGTCACGCCAGGCGTGTGGTGGAACCAATGGCGCGAGCCGTGTGAGGACCCACGCCTTGCCGAGGCTTTTACGCGCTTGCCGGCCAGTGTCTACAAGGTTGAAGCCGACCCCCGCATGATCGCTTTGTACTGGACCGAGCGGGGCGATAAATCTGTATTGCAGGATATTGCGCACGTCCTCGAAACCCTCGCCTGACCCCTCGGCAATTAAAAAGCGGCGTTAAACGACAAAGCGGCGGCTTGGCAGAGCCCCTGAAGGGGTGGGGTGCCAAGTCGCCGCTTTGCGTTCTGCTGCGCAGAAAAGGCCAGGCAGGCCGGGAATGCTTGAAGCCATTGGCAGTGTAGCCGGCTGCCAGCAATCTGCTGAAAAATCTTCCCTTGGCAGGCACGTGCCTGTTTTCCCATGGTCAATTGCTGACATGAATGTGCAGCGATCACTGACGTCATGCTTTGTACCCAGACCCTACAAAATGACCGGAAAGTCGTGTTTTCACTCAGTGCGTGAGCATTTGACAACGCTGATCTTTTCGGAGAATGTGTGCACACCCAAATCAAACGGGCGTATGAATTGAGCGTTTGTATGTCACACGGCTCGTTCATAGTCCCGACTAGCGCGCTGACGGGTGTGCCTGGGGCAGGGCGGCATGGCCTGCCTGATGCAGCAGCGACCGGCGTGTACAGTTAGCTTCCATATCGTGGAGATCAGTTGATGATTTACGAAGGTAAAGCCATCACGGTTAAGGCTCTTGAAAGTGGCATCGTCGAACTCAAGTTCGATCTCAAGGGTGAGTCCGTCAACAAATTCAATCGCCTGACCCTGAACGAGCTTCGCGAAGCGGTCGATGCCATCAAGGCCGACGCTTCGGTCAAGGGCGTAATCGTCAGCAGCGGCAAGGACGTGTTCATCGTCGGCGCCGACATCACCGAGTTCGTCGACAACTTCAAGCTGCCCGAGGCCGAGCTGGTAGCCGGCAGCCTGGAAGCCAACCGCATCTTCAATGCCTTCGAAGACCTCGAAGTGCCGACCGTTGCCGCCATCAATGGCATCGCCCTGGGCGGTGGCCTGGAAATGTGCCTGGCGGCCGATTACCGGGTCATGGCCAGCACTGCCAAGATTGGCCTGCCTGAAGTCAAACTGGGCATCTACCCAGGCTTCGGCGGTACCGTGCGCCTGCCGCGACTGATCGGTTCGGACAACGCGGTCGAGTGGATTGCCGCTGGCAAGGAAAACCGTGCCGAAGACGCCCTCAAGGTCGGTGCCGTCGACGCCGTGGTCGCCCCTGAGCTGCTGCAAGCCGGTGCCCTGGACCTGATCAAGCGCGCCATCAGCGGCGAGCTGGACTACAAGGCCAAGCGCCAGCCGAAACTGGAAAAGCTCAAGCTCAATGCCATCGAGCAGATGATGGCGTTCGAGACAGCCAAAGGCTTTGTCGCAGGCCAGGCTGGGCCGAATTACCCAGCGCCGGTCGAAGCCATCAAGACCATTCAGAAGGCCGCCAACTTCGGCCGTGACAAGGCCCTGGAAATCGAAGCCGCAGGCTTTGCCAAGCTGGCCAAGACGTCGGTTGCCGAGAGCCTGATCGGCCTGTTCCTGAACGACCAGGAGCTCAAGCGCAAGGCCAAGGCCCATGACGAGATCGCCCGTGACGTGAAGCAGGCTGCCGTGCTCGGCGCCGGCATCATGGGTGGCGGCATCGCCTACCAGTCGGCGGTCAAAGGTACGCCGATCCTGATGAAGGACATCCGCGAAGACGCCATTCAGCTGGGCCTTAACGAAGCTTCCAAGCTGCTGGGCAATCGCGTCGAGAAAGGCCGCCTGACCCCCGCCAAGATGGCTGAAGCGCTCAACGCCATCCGCCCGACCCTGTCCTACGGCGATTTCGCCCACGTCGACATCGTCGTCGAGGCCGTGGTCGAGAACCCGAAGGTCAAGCAAGCCGTGTTGGCAGAAGTCGAAGGCCAGGTGAAAGAGGATGCCATCCTCGCCTCCAACACCTCGACCATCTCCATCAACCTGCTGGCCAAAGCGCTCAAGCGCCCAGAAAACTTCGTCGGCATGCACTTCTTCAACCCGGTGCACATGATGCCGCTAGTCGAAGTCATTCGCGGCGAGAAGTCCAGTGAAGTGGCGGTCGCCACCACCGTGGCGTATGCCAAGAAAATGGGCAAGAACCCAATCGTGGTCAACGACTGCCCGGGCTTCCTGGTCAACCGCGTGCTGTTCCCGTACTTCGGCGGTTTCGCCAAGCTGGTCAGCGCTGGCGTCGACTTCGTGCGCATCGACAAGGTCATGGAGAAGTTCGGCTGGCCCATGGGCCCTGCCTACCTGATGGACGTGGTCGGCATCGACACCGGCCACCATGGCCGCGACGTCATGGCCGAAGGCTTCCCGGACCGCATGAAGGACGAGCGCCGCTCGGCGGTAGACGCCCTGTACGAGGCCAACCGCCTGGGCCAGAAGAACGGCAAGGGCTTCTACGCCTACGAGACCGACAAACGTGGCAAGCCGAAGAAGGTGTTCGACGCCGCCGTGCTCGACGTGCTCAAGCCGATCGTGTTCGAGCAGCGTGAAGTCACTGACGAAGACATCATCAACTGGATGATGGTCCCGCTGTGCCTGGAGACCGTGCGCTGCCTGGAAGACGGCATCGTCGAAACTGCCGCCGAAGCCGACATGGGCCTGGTCTACGGCATTGGTTTCCCTCCCTTCCGTGGCGGTGCATTGCGCTACATCGACGCGATCGGTGTCGCCGAATTCGTCGCCCTGGCCGATCAGTACGCTGACCTGGGGCCGCTGTACCACCCGACCGCGAAGCTGCGCGAAATGGCCAAAAATGGCCAGCGCTTCTTCAACTGAGCGTAGAGCGAGAGATTTGATATGAGCCTGAATCCAAGAGACGTGGTGATTGTCGACTTCGGTCGCACGCCAATGGGCCGCTCCAAGGGTGGCATGCACCGCAACACCCGCGCCGAAGACATGTCTGCGCACCTGATCACCAAACTGCTGGAACGCAACGGCAAGGTCGACCCAAAAGAAGTTGAGGACGTGATCTGGGGCTGCGTCAACCAGACCCTCGAGCAGGGCTGGAACATTGCCCGCATGGCGTCGCTAATGACGCCGATCCCGCACACCTCGGCGGCGCAGACCGTCAGCCGCCTGTGCGGCTCGTCGATGAGTGCCCTGCACACCGCCGCCCAGGCGATCATGACCGGCAACGGCGATGTATTCGTGGTTGGCGGCGTCGAGCACATGGGCCACGTCAGCATGATGCATGGCGTCGACCCTAACCCGCACCTGTCCTTGCATGCTGCCAAGGCTTCCGGGATGATGGGCCTGACTGCAGAGATGCTCGGCAAAATGCACGGTATCAGCCGTGAACAGCAGGATCTGTTCGGCCTGCGTTCGCACCAGCTCGCTCACAAGGCGACGGTCGAAGGCAAGTTCAAGGACGAGATCATCCCGATGCAGGGCTATGACGAGAATGGCTTCCTGAAGGTCTTCGATTTTGACGAGACCATTCGCCCGGAAACCACCCTCGAAGGGCTGGCGTCGCTGAAGCCTGCGTTCAACCCGAAAGGTGGCACCGTCACCGCGGGTACTTCGTCGCAGATCACCGACGGTGCTTCGTGCATGATCGTCATGTCTGGCCAGCGCGCCATGGACTTGGGCATCCAGCCATTGGCGGTGATTCGCGCCATGGCCGTGGCCGGTGTCGACCCGGCAATCATGGGCTACGGCCCGGTGCCATCGACCCAGAAAGCCCTCAAGCGTGCCGGCCTGAGCATGGCCGATATCGACTTCATCGAGCTCAACGAAGCCTTCGCCGCACAAGCCTTGCCTGTGTTGAAAGACTTGAAAGTGCTCGACAAGATGGATGAGAAGGTTAACCTGCACGGCGGCGCCATTGCTTTGGGCCACCCGTTCGGTTGCTCGGGTGCACGTATTTCCGGCACCCTGCTCAACGTCATGAAGCAGAATGGCGGTACTCTGGGGGTGGCGACCATGTGCGTCGGCCTCGGCCAGGGCATCACCACTGTCTTCGAACGCGTCTGATCGCGTCGCGGGACAGCAGCCGGGGCCTTGTGCCCCGGTTTTGTTTTTTAAAGGTTTTATTAAAAAGGGTGAGCGACATGCAGATACAGCCAGGCGTGTACCGGCACTACAAGGGGCCTGAGTACCGTGTCTTCAGTGTTGCGCAGCACTCCGAAACTGAAGAGTGGATGGTCTTCTACCAATGCCTGTATGGTGAATACGGGTTCTGGGTACGGCCTCTTTCGATGTTCCAGGAGTCCGTCGAGGTTGACGGCGAGCAGGTGCCACGCTTTGCTTTGGTCAAGGCCGAAGAAGGGTTGCCTGGGCTGCTGGCCAAGTCGCACGAGTGATCGACCGCGCTTGACCTCACTGTTTTGCCACTATATATAGCGGTGCCGCGTCTGGCACCTGACGCGTTTTTCATCTTCAGATTCAGGAATACTCCGATCCATGGGCAAATCGCTGGTCATTGTGGAATCCCCGGCCAAGGCCAAGACCATCAACAAGTACCTGGGCAACCAGTACGTGGTGAAGTCGAGTATCGGCCATATCCGAGACCTCCCCACCAGCGGTTCGGCCAGCGCTAGCAAAGAGCCGGCCGCCAAGCGTGGTAAGGCTGCGGGTGAGGCGCCGGCCCTTTCGCCGAAAGAAAAGGCACGCCGCCAGCTGGTGGCACGCATGGGTGTCGACCCTGACCACGGCTGGAAGGCCAAGTACGAGATCCTGCCTGGCAAGGAAAAGGTGATCGAAGAGCTGCGCCGCCTGGCCAAGGATGCTGACACCATCTACCTCGCAACCGACTTGGACCGCGAAGGGGAGGCCATTGCATGGCACCTGCGCGAAGCCATCGGTGGTGACGACACCCGCTACAAGCGCGTGGTGTTCAACGAAATTACCAAGAAGGCCATTCAAGAGGCCTTCTCGCAACCGGGCGAGCTGGACATCGACCGCGTCAACGCCCAGCAGGCGCGGCGCTTCCTCGATCGCGTGGTGGGCTACATGGTTTCGCCACTGCTGTGGGCCAAGATCGCCCGTGGCCTGTCTGCAGGCCGTGTACAGTCGGTCGCGGTGAAGCTGGTGGTCGAGCGCGAGCGCGAGATCCGTGCCTTCATCCCCGAAGAGTACTGGGAGATCCACGCCGATTTGGGCACCGCCAAGAACGCCAAGGTGCGTTTCGAAGTGGCGCGCGAGAAAGGCGAGGCCTTCAAGCCACTCAACGAAGCACAGGCCATGGCAGCGCTGGAGAAGCTCAAGGCTTCCAGCTACAGCGTGGTCAAGCGTGAAGACCGCCCGACCAGCAGCAAGCCTTCGGCGCCGTTCATCACGTCCACCTTGCAGCAGGCCGCGAGCAACCGCCTGGGCTTTGGCGTGAAGAAAACCATGATGATGGCCCAGCGTCTGTACGAAGCGGGTTACATCACCTACATGCGTACCGACTCCACCAACCTGTCGGCCGATGCCCTGGACATGGCGCGCAGCTACATCGAGCGCGAATTCGGCAAGCAGTACCTGCCGGAAAACCCGCTGGTGTATGGCAGCAAGGAAGGCGCCCAGGAGGCGCACGAAGCGATTCGTCCTTCTGACGTCAACACCCATCCGACCAAGCTCAGCGGCATGGAGCGCGATGCAGAGCGCCTGTACGAGCTGATCTGGCGCCAATTCCTCGCCTGCCAGATGCCGCCGGCGCAGTACCTGTCCACCAGCGTCACGGTGGCGGCTGGCGACTTCGAGCTGCGTGCCAAGGGCCGTATCCTCAAGTTCGACGGTTACACCCGCGTGCTGCCGCAACAGAGCAAGCCTGGCGAAGACGATGTGCTGCCGGAAATGGTCCAGGGTGAAGCGCTCAAGCTGATCCAGATCGACCCGAGCCAGCACTTCACCAAGCCGCCAGCGCGCTTCACTGAAGCCAGCCTGGTCAAGGAAATGGAAAAGCGCGGCATCGGTCGCCCGTCGACCTACGCGGCGATCATCTCGACCATCCAGGACCGTGGCTATGTGACGTTGCACAACCGCCGCTTCTATTCCGAGAAGATGGGCGACATCGTCACCGAGCGCCTGTCCGAGAGCTTCTCCAACCTGATGGACTACGGCTTCACCGCCGGTATGGAAGAGAACCTCGACGACGTGGCCCAGGGCGAGCGTGACTGGAAGAACGTGCTCGACGAGTTCTACGGCGACTTCAGCAAAAAGCTGCAGACGGCCGAGTCGGCCGAAAACGGCATGCGTGCCAATCAGCCGACCATGACCAACATTCCGTGCAAGGAATGTGGCCGCCCGATGATGATTCGCACCGCTTCCACCGGCGTGTTCCTCGGCTGCTCGGGCTACAGCCTGCCGCCCAAGGAACGTTGCAAGGCAACCGTCAACCTGGTGCCAGGTGACGAGATTGCCGCGGATGACGAGGGTGAATCGGAATCCCGCGTGCTGTTGGGCAAGCACCGTTGCCCGATCTGCGCCACGGCGATGGACGCTTACCTGCTGGACGAGAAGCACAAGCTGCACATCTGCGGTAACAACCCGGATTGCGCCGGCTACGAGATCGAAGAGGGCAGCTACCGCATCAAGGGCTACGAAGGGCCGAGCCTGGAGTGCGACAAGTGTGGCAGCGAGATGCAGCTCAAGACTGGCCGTTTCGGCAAGTTCTTCGGTTGCACCAACCCTGCGTGCAAGAACACCCGCAAGCTGCTCAAAAGCGGTGAGGCGGCGCCACCGAAGATGGACAAGGTGGAAATGCCAGAGCTGAAGTGCGAGAAGGTCGATGACACCTATGTGTTGCGCGACGGTGCTTCGGGGTTGTTCCTGGCGGCCAGCCAGTTCCCGAAAAACCGCGAGACCCGTGCGCCGCTGGTGCTGGAGATCGTCCCGCACAAGCATGAGATCGATCCGAAGTACCACTTCCTCTGCGATGCCCCGCAGAAGGACCCGGAAGGCCGCCCAGCGGTGATTCGCTACAGCCGCAAGACCAAGGAGCAGTACGTGCAGTCCGAGGTCGATGGCAAGCCGACGGGGTGGAAGGCGTTCTACGACGGCAATGCGTGGAAGGTTGAAGACAAGCGCTGATTGGCGTTGAACTGGGGCCGCTTTGCGGCCCCAGTTGTTTATGCGACATTCAGCTTGCGGCCAGCCAGGCCATCCCTGAAACTGATCCTAATCGCTTACCAGCCTTTAGGGAGGTCACTCGAGATGGCCCAGGAACTCTACACCCGCACCAACCAGAAACTGTTCTTCGCCGGCCTCGCGCTCGAGTCCATGGCCAAAGCCGAACAGGGTCAAGCCATGAACGCTCAGGGCTTGGTCCAGGCCGAACGCGAATCGGCGCTGTTCCACTTGTACGGCGCGCTTCTGGGTCTGTGCCATGAAATTGGTGGCTACTACCGCCTGCCAACAGCGTCGAGTGTCGAGCAACTGCTTGAAGGCGATGCGCTGAATGGCATCGCTATCCCCGAGGTGGCCGAGCTGCTGGAATTGGCCCGTCAGCGCGAAACCTGGCTGGCGCAAATGCTGAGTGCTTATGCCGATTTGTTCCGACCACCGGTCGCGAAAAAAACGCCTAAAACCGATGTCACCCAGCCGCTGATTCAGGCCGTCAACCTCGATGAGCCCGAGCAGCCTGCGCTGTCGCGTGAAGAACTGGAAAGCTGGCGCAGCAACCTTAAAAGCTTGGTGAGACGTTTCCGTGACGCGTTGAGTGAGTGCTGATAGCCGCTGCGGCTGATACAATGCTGGCCTTTCGTGGAGAACAGCCTTTTATGTCTACGTCTTTTCTGGAAATTGTCGAGTTGCCTGATGGCCGGATCGAACTGCGTCGTGCGGAGGATGAGGGCTCTCTGGTAACCCTGGATTTCTCGGAAGACGCCAAGGCGTTCCTGCAGGGTCAGCATGTAGAAGTGGCCAAGGCCATGCTCAGTGTCGGCGTGCAGATGGCAGGTCGCCTGATGGACGGCGAGCTCGAACGCGACGAAGGCCCTCGCGTTCTGCATTGATCGCGTTGCGTGGTATCAGTGCTTTTGAAGTAACAGGCAAAGCCTGAACATCAGCCGAGGCGGATGTTCAGGCTTTGTGCGTTTCCGGTGCTGGCTGAGCGCAGCAGCAGTTGACGTGCACTGGCATTGACGCTGCCAAGCCAGCTGACCACGGTGTGGCTGCGGCCAAGGCGCAGCGCTTCGCAGGTCAGTTGCAGCGGGCTCTGATTGCCACGAGGGTGCAGCAGCAGGATGCGTTCGCGGTTGAGGCCGGCATCGCGCAACCAGGCCTGGGTCAGGCTCGAGGGTGGGGCGATCAGGGTCAGCCAGCGGGCGTCTTCCTCTTCGCTCAGTTCGCGCAGGACCGGGGCCAACAGGCTCTGGCAATGCTCGGCAGCGCCGCGCAGTGACAGCTCGCTGAACAGCTCGGGGTGGCTGCTCTTGCGCGTCTGCTCGCTGGCCTTCAGGCCCGGCAGAATGGGCTGGGCAAGGAATGCTTCGAACAATGGCAACTGGGCTTGCTCGGGTGCGTGAATGAACTGCTGCATGGCGCCTCCTGGATCAGCGGCGTATGACGCCGACGCTCAAGCCCTCGATCACCAGCTCCTGTTCTTTCAGGTCGACTTCGATGGGGGCGAATTCGGGGTTTTCGGCAACCAGCCAGACCTTGGTGCCTTCGCGCTTGAAGCGCTTGACGGTCACTTCGTCACCGATGCGGGCGACGACGATCTGGCCATTGCGGGCTTCGCGGCAGGTGTGCACTGCCAGCAGGTCACCGTCGAAGATGCCGACATCCTTCATGCTCATGCCGTGCACGCGGAGCAGATAGTCGGCGCGAGGGTGGAAGAAGGCAGGGTTGATGTTGCAGGATTGCTCGATGTGCTGCTCAGCGAGGATCGGTGCGCCCGCTGCTACCCGGCCGATGATCGGCAGGCCGCTTTCGTCGGCCTTGGCCTCGAACCCGGGGATACGGATGCCGCGGGATGCGCCGGGGGTCATCTCGATGGCGCCTTTGCGAGCAAGGGCCTTCAGGTGCTCTTCGGCGGCGTTGGGCGATTTGAAGCCCAGCTCCTGAGCGATTTCAGCGCGTGTCGGTGGAAAGCCGTTGTCTTCAAGGCAACGTTTGATGAACGCGAGAATTTCAGCTTGGCGTGGCGTCAGTTTCAACATGGTGAGCGCTCTGTCTTTTTATACAGTGACTGGGATTATATACAGTACTGGATGAGCTGCAAGCACCCTGTACGAAGAAACAGCGAGAATGGCGCTTGCAGCGCGATCATTGGCGTTTTTAAATGGCGACCGCCCAGTCACCGAGCCTTGACAGACGCAGGCCTGAAACGTATGTTTCAAACACCTGTTTGTCTGGCGGAATAATCATGGCCCAATCGGAAACCGTTGAACGCATTCTCGATGCTGCCGAGCAGCTGTTCGCGGAAAGAGGCTTCGCTGAAACCTCGTTGCGGTTGATCACCAGCAAGGCCGGGGTGAACCTGGCGGCGGTCAACTACCACTTCGGTTCCAAAAAGGCCCTTATCCAGGCGGTCTTCTCGCGTTTCCTCGGCCCTTTCTGTGCCAGCCTCGAACGTGAACTCGAGCGTCGCCAGGCGCGCCCGGAGCAAAAGCCCAGCCTCGAAGAGCTGCTCGAAATGCTCGTCGAGCAGGCCCTGGCCGTGCAGCCGCGCAGCAACAATGACCTGTCTATCTTCATGCGCCTGCTGGGGCTGGCTTTCAGCCAGAGCCAGGGGCACCTGCGGCGTTACCTGGAAGACATGTACGGCAAGGTGTTCCGCCGCTACATGCTGCTGGTCAACGAAGCCGCGCCACGGGTTCCGCCGCTGGAGCTGTTCTGGCGCGTGCACTTCATGCTCGGCGCAGCAGCGTTCAGCATGTCCGGCATCAAGGCGTTGCGCGCCATCGCCGAAACCGATTTTGGCATCAATACCTCGATCGAACAGGTCATGCGCCTGATGGTGCCGTTCCTGGCAGCAGGCATGCGCGCTGACAGCGGGGTCACCGACGAAGCCATGGCAGCCGCCCAACTGCGCCCGCGCAGCAAGACCAGCAGCACAGCCACCGCCAAGGCCTGAAGGCTGGGCGGGGCAGGGCGCTTCGGCTAAGCTAGCGCCCATGCCCGATCTCGATCTATTGCACATCTCCCTTGCCGACCAATGCCTCTATGGGTTCGCCCAGGGCCGCTTGTGCCTGCGCCTGGCGGTGTCCACGGCGCGTAACGGCGCCGGCGAGCGCAATGGATCGGGCTGCACGCCGCGTGGCCTGCATCAGGTACGGGCGAAAATTGGCGCGGGCCTGCCGCTGAATGCGGTGTTGCGTAGCCGGCGCTGGACCGGTGAGGTCTGGTCGCCTGAGCTGCAGGCGCGGTTTCCCGGGCGGGACTGGGTCCTCACCCGCATACTCTGGCTCAGCGGCTGCGAGCCGGGCGTCAACCGCCTCGGCGCCGTCGACACGTTCCGCCGCTATATCTACTTGCATGGCACACCTGAGACCGAACCTTTGGGCGTGCCGCTGTCCCATGGCTGCATACGCCTGCACAACACCGATTTGCTTGGCCTGTTCGACCGCGTGCCGGCCCATTGCCGGGTGCGCATCGAAGAGGCGGCTTGCCCCCAGTGGGCTTCTTTAAGTCTTCAATGAAGGATTTCCCATGACCGTCAGCCTGCAAGGCTCCTTGATGGTGGACATCGCCGGTAAATGGCTGACCGCCGAAGACCGTCACCTGCTGCGCCAACCTGAAGTGGCCGGCCTGATCATCTTTGCCCGCAATATCGACAGCCCGCGCCAGGTGCGCGAACTGTGCGCGTCCATTCGCGCGATTCGCCCGGACTTGATCCTGGCCGTCGACCAAGAGGGCGGGCGTGTGCAGCGCCTGCGCCAAGGCTTTGTGCGCCTGCCGGCCATGCGTGCGCTGGCCGACAACGACAACGCCGATTACCTGGCGGAGCAGTGCGGATGGTTGATGGCCACCGAGGTGCTGGCGGTAGGCCTGGACCTGAGCTTCGCCCCGGTGCTCGACCTGGACCACCAGCGCAGTGCGGTGGTCGGCAGCCGCGCCTTCGAGGGTGACCCACAGCGCGCCACGCAGCTGGCGGCGGCCTTCATTCGCGGCATGAACGCTGCGGGCATGGCGGCCTGCGGCAAGCACTTCCCGGGGCACGGCTGGGCCGAGGCCGACTCGCACGTGGCCATCCCCACGGACGAGCGCAGCCTTGAACAGTTGCGTCAGGCGGACCTGGTGCCCTTCACCCGGCTCAGCGGCCAGCTGGCAGCGGTGATGCCGGCCCACGTGATCTACCCGCAGGTCGACAACCAGCCCGCCGGCTTCTCGCGGCGTTGGCTGCAGGACATCCTGCGCGGTGAGCTGGGCTTTGACGGGGTGATCTTCAGTGACGACCTGTCCATGGCCGGTGCGCACGTGGTCGGGGATGCCGCCAACCGCATCGAAGCAGCTTTGAGTGCTGGCTGCGACATGGGCCTGGTGTGCAACGACCGGGCGGCGGCAGAGCTGGCATTGAGTGCGGCGCAGCGGCTGAAGGTCAAGCCTTCGCCGCGCATTGCACGGATGCGCGGGCAGGGCTTTGCGCGCACCGATTATCGCCAGCAGCCGCGTTGGCTGGAGGCGTTGGGGGCGTTGAAAGAGGCGCAGTTGGTCGATTGACTGATCCGGCCGTATTCGACGGTAGGCCGGATTTACCCACTTCCCGGTAGGAGCAGCCTTGTGCTGCGAAGGCGGCGGTAACACCAGCGAAGATCAAGGGTGTTGTCACCGGCCTCTTCGCAGCGCAAGGCTGCTCCTACAGAGAGTGCTCACAAGCGCTTAGCGGCCGCGCTTCCCTGGCAAGGGGGCAAACAGCGCCTCGATCTCATCATCTCCCAGCCGCCACTGCCCGGCCTGCCCGCCATCGAGCAGGCTTGCCGCCAGGGCCGCCTTCTCTTGCTGCAACAGCTGAATCTTCTCTTCCACCGTGCCGCGGGTAATCAGCTTGAACACGAACACCGGTTTGTCCTGGCCGATGCGGTAGGCGCGGTCGGTGGCTTGGTTTTCGCTGGCCGGGTTCCACCAGGGGTCAAAGTGGATCACCGTGTCCGCAGCCGTCAGGTTCAACCCGGTGCCACCCGCCTTGAGGCTGATCAGGAACACTTCGCTGTCACCCTGCTGGAATGCTTGCACCGGCGTGCGGCGGTCGCGGGTGTCGCCGGTCAGCAGGCTGTAACGCACCTTGCGCTTTTGCAGTTCCTGCTCGATCAGTGCCAGCATCGAGGTGAACTGGGAGAACAGCAGTACCCGCCGGCCTTCACTGAGCAGCTCTTCGAGCATCTCCAGCAGGGCGCCGAGCTTGCCTTTATCGGCCTGGTTGCCCTTGGTCTCGACGCCCTTCACCAGGCGCAAGTCGCAGCACACCTGGCGTAACTTGAGCAGGGCATCAAGGATGACAATCTGGCTGCGCGAGGCGCCGTTGCGGGCGATTTCGTCGCGCACTTTCTTGTCCATCGCCACCCGCACGGCCTCGTAGGTATCACGCTGGGCATCGCTGAGCTCGACCCAGTGCACCATCTCGGTCTTGGCGGGCAGTTCGGTGGCCACCTGTTCCTTGGTGCGGCGCAGCAGGAACGGGCGGATGCGGCTGACCAGGTGGGCCATGCGTTCGGCGTCGCCGCGGCGTTCGATCGGGGTGCGGTAATCCTGGTTGAAGCGCTTGAGGTCGCCCAGCCAGCCCGGCATCAGGAAGTGGAAGATCGACCACAGCTCGCCGAGGTTGTTTTCCATCGGCGTACCGGTCAGGCACAGGCGCTGCTCGGCCTGCAACTCGCAGACGGCGAGGGCGGCTTTGCTGGTGCTGCTTTTGATGTTCTGCGCCTCGTCGAGCACCAGCACGTGCCAGTGCTGCGTACGCAAGTGTTCGAGGTCGCGGGGCACGAGGGCATAGGTGGTGAGCACCAGGTCGTAGTCGTGCAGCGTGGCGAAATGCTTGCTGCGCCCTGGGCCCTGCAGTGCCACCACGCGCAGGTCGGGGGCAAAGCGTTTGGCCTCGTCGAGCCAGTTGGGTATCAGGCTGGTCGGCATCACCGCCAGGGCGGGAGTGGTCAGGCGGCCGGACTGTTTCTCCAGCAACAGGTGAGCCAGGGTTTGCAGCGTCTTGCCCAGGCCCATGTCGTCGCCGAGGATGCCGCCCGTGCCCATTTCGCGCAGGGCTTGTAACCAGTTCAGGCCTTGTTGCTGATATGGGCGCAGGGCCGCGTTCAGTTGTGCGGGCGGTTCGACCTGCAGGTCGCGTGCGTCACGCAGGCGCTTGCCCAGGTCGCGCACGTGCGCGCCGCCTTCCCAGTGCAGCGGCAGGTGATCGAGCTCGTTCAGGCGCGCGGCATCGGCCCGGTCCAGGCGCAGTGAAGGGCCGGCGGCGTCTTCATGCAGGTAGAGCTCGCCAAGGGTGCCCATCACCGCCTTGATCCGGCCGTAGGGCAGGGCGACGCGCAGCGCGGGGCTGTCGAGGCGGCCGCGGTTAAGGTCGATCAGCAAGTGTTCGTCGTCACTGCGCCGGGCCAGTTCGCTGGCGCGCAGCAGCTCCGGGTTGCTGCGCAGCAACTGCAGCACGATCGGCAGCAGGCTGTGGCGCTGGCCATCGACCACGATGCCCAGTTCCAGATCGAACCATTCATGCCCAGGGGCTTCGTCGATGCTGGCGTACCAGTCGTCCACCTCGTGCAGGTTGAAGGAAAAATCGCGGTGGATGTCGATCACCCAGCCGGCTTCACGCAGTTGTGCCAAGCCATTGCGGGCGAAGTGCAGCCAGGCCTCGTCATCAGGCAGTTGGTGCATCTCGCCCGCACTGTCGGGCAGCGCCTTGCTCTGCCGGGTGGCGGCCTTGAAGCCGAGGTCGCGTAGCGTCTTGCGCAGCGCCTGTTCGGCCTTGGGCTGGCGGCGAATGCGCTGGCTGGTGGCATCCACCAGGCGGGTCAACGGCTTGTCGTCGTTGCCGCTGGCGCGCAGGCCGTCGTAGTCGAACGACAGCGCGGCGCGATGCTGCATCTGGCGCTGCATGCGGCCGGTCTTGGGCATGTAGGCGCTGTACTCGAGGCTGCCCAGGGTCAGGTGAGGGCGAGGCTCGATCGTGTCGATCTGCTCGCTGCGGACCTTGGTGGGGGTCGGAACCTGGCGGTTCAATGCGTTCAAGCGATGGCTCAGGGGGATGATCAGGTGCTCGGGAACTGTCGGGGCGCTGGCCAGTTGGCTGGCAATGAACGGGTCAAGGTCATGCAGCAGTTTGCCGGTCTGCCCGCTGTGTGGGTCGACGTAATAGAGGGGGTCGACCGGCAGTGCCAGCATGTGGGTATTTTCAGCATGGTGCCAGGCGCCGCGGTAGCTGCCGTTGTCCAGCCGAACCCAACGAAATTCGGCGTGCAGGTCGGGGCCTTGGGCCAGGGGTTTCTGCTGTTGGCCATACAGCAAGCGGCCGGTGGCGAGGGCATACTCGTAGAGTTCGGCGCCCTTTTTGCCTTCCAGGCGTGCGACGGGCAGGCTGTAATCCTTGCTGAGGGCATCGATCAGCCGCAGCGCACGCAAGTCTTCATCGGTCACGTACTTGGGTGTGTAGTAGATCAGCTCGGGCATCGAACTGGGCCGGCCCAGCTTCAAGCTGTCATCGGGCTGCCGGGTACCTTTGAACACGCTGAGCATGCACTGGCCATGGTTGTTGCTCACCACATAGTAGAGTGCAGGGCCTTTGCGCTTGGCGGGTTCTGTGGCAAGGGCTGCCGGTACTTCCAGGGCCTCGACCCAATGTGCGAGTTCGGGGGGCAGTTCTAGGGACTGCTGCGCTGCGGGCGTAACGGCAAGGGGTTCGTCAGGTGTGCCTTCGACCCAGTCCGGGCCACGTTCAAGCAGATAGAGCGCCGCTGCACAGTGCTTGCAATTGTTACCGACAGGGCACGAGCAGGTGCCCTCGCATTCAAGGCCGTCCTCGGTCATGTCAAGCGTGATGCGCTGGTAATAGGCGCGGCCGCCAGAGCCTGCGCACTGCGCGCGGATGGTCAGGTCCAGGATGGATACGATTTCGCTCCTGCCTTCCTCTGCATAGTCGAAGCCGCGTTGCAGCGTAGTGCGGTCAAACGCGAACTTCCAGGTGTCAAGCCCCCGGATAAAGAACTGCGCATCGGTCTCGCTCACATCACTGCTCCATCAACTCCGGGTCCATCACCGGCATCTTCGGTGTACCCGGTGGCGTGATCTTCAGCAGCGCCGCGAGGTGCCCGCCATCAAGGAAGGTCAATTGGCCACCCTTGACGTTGCTGTTGCTTTGCTTGAATTGCTCGCTGCGCAGCACGCTGCCGTTGCCGTCGAGCTGGTTGACCCAGAAGTTGGCCTCCACCGCGATGAAGCGGCCTTCGGCGATGCTCAGGTTGCCTTCGATGGGGAAGTGGCCGAACTGCTCTTCGCCCTCGCCCAGGGCGATGCGGCTGGGTTCGCTGCCGACCTGCTGCTGCCAGGCCTTGTGCATCAGCACGGTGTAGTCGGCGGTGGCTTGCAGGCGGGTGGTTTCATCGTCCAGCCCCAGTGGGCGTTCGGCGGCCTTGTCCAGGCGCGGCGCACCGGCGCTCCAGTCTTCGGGGGCGAACGGGCTGGTGAAGGCGGGGACGCTGTTTTGCCGCACCAGGATCATTTCTACCTGATACAGGCCTTCGGCGAAGGCGGCTGGCGCGAACAGCGCCAGCAGCAGGGTCAGGCAACGGATGGCACGCATGGATCTTCCTTAGGCAGACTGTGGGGTCAGGCGCTCGAACAGCGCCTCAAGGGTGTTGAAACGTTCGTCGGGGCGTTCCATCGGTACCAGGAAGCGGAACTGGGTGGCGCCTTCGAACTTGTAGCGTTTGGGCTGGCCCTGGATCAGCTTGATCAGGGTCAGCGGGTCGACCGGTGTCTCGGCCTCGAACTCAAGCTTGCCGCCGTTGGGGCCAGCATCGACTTTCTTGATGCCGAGCTTTTCCGCCTGCAGCTTGAGCGAGGTCAGGCGCATCAAGTTTTTGGTTGGCTCCGGCAGCAGGCCGAAGCGGTCGATCATCTCGACTTGCAAGTCCTTGAGGCCTTCTTCGTCGGCGGCCGAGGCGATGCGCTTGTAAAGGATCAGGCGTGCATGCACATCGGGCAGGTAGCCCTCGGGGATCAGGGCCGGCAGGCGCAGGTTGATCTCCGGGCCGCCACCCAGTGGCTGTTCGAGGTTTGGCTGGGCACCCTTGCGGATGGCCTTGACCGCCCGTTCGAGCATTTCCATGTAGAGGGTGAAACCGACCGCCTGGATCTGCCCGCTTTGGCCTTCGCCCAGCAGTTCACCAGCGCCGCGGATTTCCAGGTCGTTGGTGGCCAGCACGAAGCCTGCCCCCAAGTCCTGGGTGTTGGCGATGGCTTCCAGGCGCTTCTCGGCGTCGCTGCTGACCTTTTGTCGCGCTGGCGTCAGCAGGTAGGCGTAGGCCTGGTGGTGGCTGCGGCCGACCCGGCCACGCAGTTGGTGCAACTGGGCAAGGCCGAACTTGTCGGCGCGCTCGATGACAATGGTGTTGGCGCTTGGCACGTCGATGCCGGTCTCGATGATGGTCGAGGCGATCAGCACATTGAAGCGCTTGTGGTAGAAGTCGCTCATCACCTGTTCCAGCTCGCGCTCGCGCATCTGGCCGTGGCCGATGCCGATACGCGCTTCCGGGACCAGTTCGGCAAGGTCTGCAGCACACTTCTCGATGGTTTTCACGTCGTTGTGCAGGTAATACACCTGGCCACCGCGCAGCAGTTCACGCAGCAGGGCTTCTTTGACCGTGCTGTTGTTGTGTTCCATGACGAAGGTGCGCACCGACAGGCGTCGGGCGGGCGGTGTGGCGATGATCGACAGGTCGCGCATGCCGGCCACGGCCATGTTCAGGGTGCGCGGAATCGGCGTGGCGGTCAGGGTGAGAATGTCTACCTCGCTGCGCAGGGCTTTGAGCTGTTCCTTCTGGCGTACGCCAAAGCGGTGCTCTTCGTCGATCACTACCAGGCCCAGGTCCTTGAAGCGCACATCGTCCTGCAGCAGCTTGTGGGTGCCGATGAGGATGTCGATTTTGCCCTCGGCCAGGTCCGCCGCCGCGCTGGCGACTTCCTTGGCCGATTTGAAACGGCTCATCACTTCGACGGTTACCGGCCAGTCGGCGAAGCGGTCGCGGAAGCTGTTGTAGTGCTGTTGGGCCAGCAGGGTAGTGGGCACCAGCACCGCCACCTGGCGGCCGCTGTGCACGGCGATGAAGGCCGCGCGCATGGCCACTTCGGTCTTGCCGAAGCCCACGTCGCCGCACACCAGGCGGTCCATCGGCTTGGCCGCCAGCATGTCGGCGCGCACGGCTTCGATGGCGTTCTGCTGGTCGGGGGTTTCTTCGAAGGGGAACCCGGCACTGAAGGTGGCGTAGTCGGCAGCAGGGTCGGCAAAGGCATAGCCCTTGCGCGCGGCGCGGCGGGCATAGATGTCGAGCAGTTCGGCGGCGACATCGCGCACTTGTTCGGCGGCCTTACGCTTGGCCTTCTGCCAGGCCTCCGAGCCGAGCCGGTGCAGCGGCGCCAGGGCGTCATCGCTGCCGGTGTAGCGGGCGATCAGGTGCAGGTTGGCCACCGGCACGTACAGCTTGGCGCCCTCGGCGTATTCCAGGGTGAGGAACTCGGCGGCCTGGCCGTCGATTTCCAGGGTAGCCAGGCCCAGGTAGCGGCCCACACCATGGTCGATGTGCACCACCGGTGCGCCTTCGCGCAGTTCGGTGAGGTTCTTGATCACCGCATCGTTGGCGGTCTCGCCGCGCTTGTCGCGCCGCCGGCGCTGCATCACGCGCTGGCCGAACAGCGGGCTCTCGGCGATCAGGGCCAGGGCCGGGTCGTCCAGCACCAGGCCTTCGTCAAGCGGGGCAATGGTGATCGCCAGCCGCTCGGAGCCGGTGATGAAGTCGGTCCAGCCTTCGACGGTGTGCGGGCGCAGTTTCAGGCGTTCGAGCAGTTCCAGCAGCACTTCGCGACGGCCCGCAGACTCGGCGGTAAACAGTACGCGGCCAGGGAACTGGTCAAGGAAGCTGGACAGCGCCGCCAGTGGCTGGTTGGCCTTGGCCTCGATGGCAAGTTCGGGCAGGGCGCGTGCCGGGAAGCGTTCACGGCCGGCGCCAGCCTCGACGTCTTCGGCGCTGACGACCACCCGCGGCCATTGCTTGAGCCGGGCGAAACAGTCTTCCACCGGCAGGAACAGCTCGGCAGGCGGCAGCAGCGGGCGGCTCAGGTCGCCACGGCGGTCTTCGTAGCGCCCGCGCACGTCGTTCCAGAAGTGCTCGGCGGCCTGCTCGACGCCCGGCAGGGAAAACACCTGGGTGTCGCTGGGCAGGTAGTCGAACAGCGTCGAGGTGTCTTCGAAGAACAGCGGCAGGTAGTACTCGATGCCGGCGGGAATGATGCCGCTGGCCAGGTCCTGGAAGATCGCGCTGCGGCGGAAGTCGACGTCAAAGCGTTCGCGGAAGCGCGCCTTGAAGCGGGTCACTTCCTCTTTTTGCATCGGAAATTCGCGCGCCGGCAGCAGGCGCACCGAGTCGACCTTGTCGATCGAGCGCTGGGTCTCGGGGTCGAAGGTGCGCAGCGTCTCGATTTCGTCATCGAACAAGTCGATGCGGTAGGGCAGCTTGCTGCCCATGGGGTACAGGTCGATCAGCGCGCCGCGCACGGCGAATTCGCCATGTTCATAAACGGTGTCGACGCAGCGGTAGCCGCTGGCTTCGAGGCGCGTGCGCATTTGCTCGACGTCGATGGTCTGGCCGATGTCCAGCACCAGGCTGCTGCCCAGCAGGAAGCGGGTCGGCGCCAGGCGGTGCAGGGCGGTGGTGATCGGCACGACGAGAATGCCGTGGCTCAGCTCCGGCAGCCGGTACAGGCTGGCAATGCGCTGGGAGATGATGTCCTGGTGCGGCGAGAACAGGTCGTAGGGCAGGGTTTCCCAGTCGGGGAAGGGCAGCACCGGCAGGTCTGGGGCAAAGAAGCGCAGCTCCTGTTCCAGACGGTCGGCGGCCTGGCTGTCGGCGGTCAGCAGCAGGGTAAAGCGGCCAGCGCTGCTGGCGGCTTCGGCAATGGCAAGGCTGAGGGCGGCACCGGGCAGGTTGCCCCAGGTTTGTTTGCCGGCCGTGGCCGACAGTTGCGGTAGGCGCAGAACTGACACGGGAGATTGCACTCCAAGCGTTGCGGCAAAGACACCGATTGTACCGGTGCCGGTGCCTGCTGTCAGGCTCCAAAGGCCATGAACACTGGCTCTGGCTGCCGCGACAGGCGCTCATTGCCCGTTCCGCGTTGGGGCGTCATAATGTAGCCCCTTTTTTCTGTCCCTACATGTGGAAGGTTCCCGTGACTCAGAAGCCCGACCAGTGTCTTGGTGAGTGGATTGATCGTGAAGCATTGGCTGAAGCGATGATCCCGCTTATCGGTCAGCTCTACCGCAACAACAACGTGGTGAGCTCGATTTATGGCCGCAGCCTGATCAACCGTTCGGTTATCTCGATCCTCAAAGCCCACCGCTTTGCGCGTCATCGTCAGACCGACGAGACCGAACTGTCTGTCCACGAGACGTTCCCTCTGCTCAAGGCCATGAGCGAGCTGAAACTGGGCGCCGCTTCGGTTGACCTGGGCAAGCTGGCCAACAAGTTCAAGCAGGAAGGCAACGGCCGCAGCGCCGAGCAGTTCGTGCGTGAAGAGCTGGCTGACGTAGTTGGCCAACAGAACGCTTCGGCCCGTAAAGGCACCGACGTCGTCCTGTACGGTTTCGGCCGCATCGGCCGCTTGCTGGCGCGCATCCTGATCGAGAAGACCGGTGGTGGCGACGGCCTGCGCCTGCGTGCCATCGTCGTGCGCAAAGGCGCCGAGAACGACCTGGTCAAGCGTGCCAGCCTGCTGCGCCGTGACTCGGTGCACGGCCCGTTCGATGGCACCATCACCATCGACGAAGCCAACAACACCATCACCGCCAATGGCAACCTGATCCAGGTTATCTACGCCAAGAACCCGAGCGAAGTCGACTACACCCAGTACGGCATCGACAACGCGCTGATCGTCGATAACACCGGTGTATGGCGTGACGCCGACGGCCTGGGCCAGCACCTGGCCTGCCCGGGCGCTGCCCGCGTGATCCTCACCGCACCTGGCAAGGGCGCGCTGAAGAACATCGTGCACGGCATCAACCACGGTGAAATCACCGCCGATGACAAGATCATCTCGGCTGCTTCCTGCACCACCAACGCCATCGTGCCAGTGCTGAAGGCTGTCAACGACAAGTACGGCATCGTCAACGGCCACGTCGAAACCGTTCACTCGTTCACCAACGACCAGAACCTGATCGACAACTTCCACAAGGGCAGCCGCCGTGGCCGTGCCGCGCCGCTGAACATGGTTATCACCGAGACCGGTGCCGCCACTGCAGCCGCCAAGGCACTGCCCGTGCTGAAGGGCAAGCTGACCGGCAACGCGATTCGCGTACCGACGCCGAACGTCTCGATGGCTATCCTGAACCTGAACCTGGAAAAGCCCACCACCCGCGAAGAGATCAACGAGTACCTGCGCCAGACGGCCATGCACTCGGAGCTGCACAAGCAGATCGACTTCGTCAGCTCGCAGGAAGTGGTTTCGACCGACTTCGTCGGCTCGCGCCACGCCGGTGTGGTTGACGCAGAGGCGACCATCGCCAACGACAACCGCGTTGTGCTGTACGTTTGGTACGACAACGAATTCGGTTACAGCTGCCAGGTGGTTCGTGTGATGGAAGACATGGCCGGTGTGAACCCGCCAGCGTTTCCACGCTGATTCGCTTGTAAGGCAATGAAAAAACGGGAACCTTCGGGTTCCCGTTTTTTTTGCCTAGCATTTATGTTGTCTCTACTGGCCTCTTCGCGGGTAAACCCGCTCCCACAGGTTCGCCTGCGTCCTTGAGGGCGGTGCAATACCTTGTGGGAGCGGGTTTACCCGCGAAGAGGCCAGTATCGGCGACCGAGAGCCCGAATTTGCGCACAGCCCTCCTGTTCATCCTGATGCTCCTCACCGCCTGCAATCAGGGCCCGACCCTGGAACGCCTGGGCGGCCCGACCATGGGCAGCAGCTACAGCATCCAGTACGTCCGCGCCCCCGGTGGCCCGGCCCCAGCCCAGGTGCAGGCTGAAGTCGAAGCCATCCTCCAGGGTATCGACCAGCACTATTCCACCTACCGCAGCGATTCCACTGTCAGCCAGTTCAACCAGCTGCCGGCCAATCAATGCCTTGCTTTGCCATCAGACATGCTCGACCTGGTCCGCTTCGGCCAGCAGTTGGCGGCGCAAAGTGCCGGCGCCTTCGACCTCACTGTCGAGCCGCTACTCGACCTCTGGGGCTTCGGCCCTCAGGCCCGCCACGAGCAGGTGCCCGACCCGCGAGCCCTGGCCCAGGCCCGCCTGCGCGTGGGCTACCAGCACCTGCGCATCGAAGGCCAGGCATTGTGCAAGGATGCCCCGGTGGAGCTGGATTTCAACAGCATCGCCGCCGGCCACGCCGTCGACCTGATCGCTCAGCGCCTGCAGGCCATGGGCATCAGCAGTTTCATCGCCGAAGCCACCGGCGAGCTCAAGGCGGTTGGCCGCAAACCCGATGGCAGCCCGTGGCGCATCGCCCTCGAGCTGCCCCGTGAAGACCGCCAGATCGCCCGCCAAGTCATCCCGGTGGATGGCCTTTCGGTATCGACCTCGGGTGACTATCGCCACTATTTCGAGCAGAATGGCCGGCGCTATTCGCACACCTTCGATGCCCGTCTCGGGCGCCCGGTCGCGCACGACCTGGCTGCGGCCACTGTGCTCGACGCCTCGGCGCTGAAGGCTGACGGGTTCTCGACCCTGCTGCTGATTCTCGGCCCCGAGCGCGGCTGGGATTTCGCCGTCAGCCATAACCTTGCCGCCGTATTGGTGACTCGGGCCGAGGGTGGCTTCGTCTCCCGAGCGACCCCAGCGTTTGCGCGGGCAATGAAAGGCGAGTGAAAGCGCAAGGATGGATGATCGCCAGGGAATCGGTGAACCACATGTAGTGCAGGCAAAATTGGCCTACGACGCGACCAAGGGTTAATGTGCGCGGCGTTCACGCTTGATTAGACTGCAACCGAATTTTCTCATGGCGCCCCGGCGACATGATCGCGCCCCGCGAGCCACCGTGACTCGCGGGCCAGTTCTGAAGGAGTACGCATGGCTGTCTACAACTACGACGTAGTGGTGCTGGGTTCCGGCCCGGCCGGAGAAGGCGCGGCAATGAACGCCGCCAAAGCAGGGCGCAAGGTGGCGATGGTCGACAGCCGTCGCCAGGTCGGCGGCAACTGCACCCACTTGGGCACCATCCCGTCCAAGGCACTGCGTCACTCGGTGCGGCAGATCATGCAGTTCAACACCAACCCGATGTTCCGCGCCATCGGCGAGCCGCGCTGGTTCTCCTTCCCGGACGTGCTCAAGAGCGCCGAAAAGGTCATTGCCAAGCAGGTCGCTTCGCGCACCGGCTACTACGCTCGCAACCGTGTCGACCTGTTCTTCGGCACCGGCAGCTTCGCCGACGAGCAGACCATCGAAGTGGTCTGCCCCAACGGTGTGGTCGAAAAGCTCAACGCCAAGCAGATCATCATCGCCACCGGCTCGCGCCCGTATCGCCCGGCCGACATCGACTTCCACCACCCGCGCGTCTATGACAGCGACACCATCCTCAGCCTCAGCCACACCCCGCGCAAACTGATCGTTTACGGCGCCGGCGTGATCGGTTGCGAATACGCCTCGATCTTCAGCGGCCTGGGTGTGCTGGTCGAGCTGGTCGATAACCGTGGCCAGTTGCTGAGCTTCCTGGATTCGGAAATTTCCCAGGCGCTGAGCTACCACTTCAGCAACAACAACATCACCGTGCGCCACAACGAGGAGTACGACCGGGTCGAAGGCTTGGACAACGGTGTGATCCTGCACCTGAAGTCGGGCAAGAAGATCAAGGCCGACGCCTTGCTGTGGTGCAACGGCCGTACCGGCAACACCGACAAGCTGGGCCTGGAAAACATCGGCATCAAGGTCAATAGCCGCGGCCAGATCGAGGTCGACGAGGCCTACCGCACCACCGTGTCGAACATCTACGGTGCCGGTGACGTGATCGGCTGGCCGAGCCTGGCCAGTGCCGCCCATGACCAGGGCCGTTCGGCAGCGGGCAGCATCGTCGACAATGGCAGCTGGCGCTTCGTCAATGACGTGCCGACCGGTATCTACACCATTCCGGAGATCAGCTCGATCGGCAAGAACGAGCAGGAACTGACCCAGGCCAAAGTGCCGTACGAAGTGGGCAAGGCCTTCTTCAAGGGCATGGCCCGCGCGCAGATCGCCGGCGAGCCACAGGGCATGCTGAAGATCCTGTTCCACCGCGAAACCCTGGAAATCCTCGGCGTGCACTGCTTCGGCTACCAGGCTTCGGAAATCGTCCACATCGGCCAGGCGATCATGAACCAGCCGGGCGAGCTGAATAACCTGAAGTACTTCGTCAACACCACGTTCAACTACCCGACCATGGCCGAAGCCTATCGGGTAGCTGCCTACGACGGCCTGAACCGGCTTTTTTAAGCGGCTCCGACCGGTGGCCTGAGCCGGTCGGGGATACCGATTTCAGCCCTACCCGAGGGTGGTCTTGGCCAAACCGGGAAAGTCTGTAATCAGGCTGTCCACGCCAAAATCAGCGAGCCGGCGCATCAGTGCCGGTTCGTTGACTGTCCACACCGACACATGCAACCCCTGGCCCTGGGCTTTGAGCAGGCGCTCTGGGGTGCACAGTGTCCAGTTCAAGGCCAGCAACTCGCAGCCGTAGTTTTGCGCGACCTTCAGTGGGTCGAGCCAGGCGTATTCGGCCACCAGCCCGCGAGACACGTCGGGTACCAGCTCTTGTGCGGCGCCTAGCACGTCGCGTGAGCTCGAGGTGATGGTGACCTTGTCCAGCAGGCCGTACTGCTGGGCCAGTTCACGAATGGCCAGCACCGTGGTGGCGGCGCGGGTGCGCGAGGCACTCTTGACCTCCAGCTGCCAATGCTCGAAGGCGCATTTTTCGAAGAGTTCTTCCAGTTTCGGGATAGGGCAGGGCTGCACATGGCCTGGGCCGCCTTTGCGTGCGTCGTAGGTGACCAGGTCGGCTGCCGGGTGCTCGACCACCTTGCCGCGTCGGCCGGTGGTGCGCTTGAGCGTCGAGTCGTGGATCACCATCAGTTCGTTGTCGGCCGACAGGTGCAGGTCCAGTTCACAGCGATTGACGCCGTGGGACAGGCACTGGCGGAAGCTGTTCAGGGTGTTCTCGGGCGCTTCGCCCTTGGCGCCGCGATGGCCGTAGATCAGGGTCACGTTCGTTCCTTCAATTCAAGGGGAAGAGGCTCAGGAGGCAGGGTCATTCTGCTCCAGCTGCTGGCGCCGTTGTTGTTGCTGGCGCTGCAGGATGTATCGGGCCAGCAGTTGGCGCTGGGCGTCGGTCATGTCGATGAATTCGGTGCCGACCTCAAAGCCGCCGTCAGGGCGTGGGTCGCAGTGGGTGACCTTGCCGCGCAGCAGTAGGCCGTGGGCGCGGGGCATCAGCACCATCTTCACCTTCACGCGGGTGTCGGGGGCGATGGCCTGGGCTTGGGTGAACTCGATGCCGCCTTCGGAGATGACCACTGCCTGCGGCTGGCCGACCTCACCGATGAGGGTTTGCGCGACCACGGCGCTGAGCAGGTCGAGGCGTTTGCTTTGCGCGCGCAAAAACGCCGCCAGAGTGCGGTCCTTGTCACTCAGCTGGCGCAGCAGGTGCTGGGCTTCGAAGTCGGACAGGTGCAGCTCGCTGAGCAGGTTGAACAGCGGCGAATCATCCTGCAACACTTCTGGGTCAAGGGCTTCAGCCGCGCTCAAGGGGTTGATTTGAAGTGCGATCCGATCTGCGATGCGGTAGTATTCGCGGCGATCTTCTTCGTCTAATGTCGTCATGGCGAACCCATGGTAGCGGCGGTGGTCCGAGTGTAAAGCCGCCGTAAGCGCCCCGCCACAAGGACGTTCCCTTTCATCCGAACAAGCCCCGACATGTTCAGACCTCTTTTCGCATTCATCGGCACGCGTTATACCCGTGCCAAACGTCGCAATCACTTCGTCTCGTTCATTTCCCTGACCTCGATGATCGGCCTCGCCCTGGGCGTGGTGGTCATGATCGTGGTGCTCTCGGTCATGAACGGTTTCGACCACGAGATGCGTACCCGCGTGCTCGGCATGATTCCCCATGCCACGCTCGAGAGCGGCCAGCCGCTTGACGACTGGCCTGCGCTTGCCCAACAAGTAAAGCAGAATCCGCAGGTGGTGGCGGTAGCGCCCTTCACCCAGATGCAGGGCCTGCTGACCCATGAAGGCAAGGTGCAGAAGGTGCTGCTCAATGGCATCGACCCGGCCCGCGAGCGCGAGGTGTCGATCATCGACAACTTCGTCCAGCAAGGCCGTCTCGACCAGTTGGCACCGGGCGAGTGGGGCATCATGATCGGCGACAAGGCTGCCGCCAAGCTGGGTGTGGCCATCGGCGACAAGCTGACCTTCGTCGCCCCCGAGGTCAGCGTGACCCCGGCCGGCATGTTCCCGCGCATGAAGCGCTTTACCGTGGTTGGTACCTTCCACGTGGGCGCCGGCGAAATCGACGGTTACCTGGGCCTGACCAACATCAGCGACCTGTCCCGCCTGCACCGCTGGAAACCGAACCAGGTGCAAGGCCTGCGGCTGAAGTTCGACGACCTGTTCCAGGCGCCGCGCGTGGCCTGGTCTATCGCCCAGCAGCTGGGCGAGCAGGAGTTCTACAGCCGTGACTGGACCCGCACCCATGGCAACCTTTACCAGGCGATCCGCATGGAAAAGGCCATGATCGGCCTGCTGTTGCTGCTGATCGTGGCGGTGGCGGCGTTCAACATCATTTCTACCCTGGTGATGGTGGTTAATGACAAGCGCGGCGACATCGCGATCCTGCGCACCCTCGGCGCCACGCCTGGGCAGATCATGGCCATCTTCATGGTGCAAGGTACGGTGATCGGGGTGATTGGCACCTTGATCGGCGCCGGCGTCGGCATTCTTGCCGCGCTCAACGTGAGTGCGGCGATTGCCGGCATCGAGAAGCTGATCGGGCACAAGTTCCTCAACGCCGACGTGTATTTCATTGATTACCTGCCGTCGCAGATCATGGCCAATGACGTGTACATGGTCTGTGCCGCGGCACTGGTCCTGAGTTTCTTCGCCACCCTGTATCCGGCCTGGCGTGCGGCCCGCACCCAGCCTGCAGAGGCGCTACGTTATGAGTGAGTCGCGCATGAGTGATAAAGCCGTTCTGAGTTGCCGCAACCTGGGCAAGTCCTACGACGAGGGCCCGGAGTCGGTGCAGGTGCTGTCTGGCTTGCAGCTGGAGCTGCACCCGGGTGAACGCGTGGCCATCGTCGGCAGCTCGGGCTCTGGCAAGAGCACCTTGCTCAACCTGCTTGGCGGCCTCGACACGCCTACCCAGGGCAGTGTCTGGCTGGCGGGCGAGGAGCTGTCGGCCCTGGGTGAGCGCGCGCGTGGCCTGTTGCGCAACCGGGCACTGGGTTTCGTCTACCAGTTCCACCACCTGCTGCCTGAGTTCACCGCCATGGAGAACGTGTGCATGCCGCTGTTGATCGGCCGCACCGCCATCCCTGAGGCGCGTGAGCGCGCCGAGGCCCTGCTCAAGCGCGTCGGCCTTGGCCACCGCCTGCACCACAAGCCTGCTGAGTTGTCCGGCGGTGAGCGCCAGCGTGTGGCGATCGCCCGCGCCTTGGTCAACCGCCCGGGCCTGGTGATGCTCGACGAGCCGACCGGCAACCTCGACCACCATACCGCCCAGGGCATCCAGGAACTGATGCAGGAGCTGTCTAGCGCTTCGCGTACCGCGTTCCTGGTGGTGACCCACGACCTCAACCTGGCGCGCCAGATGGACCGTGTGTTGAAACTCGACGACGGTCACCTGGTGGCGATCTGAGCCGCTTGCACGGGGTGGCCTGAGCCGCCCCGCAACTCTTTCATTGGGTGTTTTACATGTTCAGACCCTTGCCCTTGTTCATTGGTGCTCGCTACACCCGTGCCAAGCGCCGCAACCATTTCATCTCGTTCATCTCGATGACCTCGATGATCGGCCTGTCGCTGGGCGTGCTGGCGATGATCGTGGTGCTGTCGGTAATGAACGGCTTCCAGCGCGAGATGAGCTCGCGCATCCTCGGCCTGGTGCCCCATGCCAGTATCCTTGGCGTGCAGCCGCTGGATGACTGGCGCACCGTCGCCGATGCCGCGCTGAAGGACCCGGCGGTGATGGCCGCGGCGCCAATCACCGAAATGGAAGGCATGCTCTCTTACAAGGGCGCGATGCAGCCGATCCAGGTCAGCGGCATCGACCCGGCAGAGGAAGGCAAGGTTTCCATTGTCGGCCAGCATATTGTCCAGGGCCGCCTGCAGGACCTTAAGCCAGGTGAGTTTGGCGTGGTGCTCGGTGAACTGAGCGCGCGGCGTTTTCGCTTGAACACGGGCGACAAGCTGACCCTGATCGTGCCGGAAATCAGCAAGGCGCCGGGTGGCATCACCCCGCGCATGCAGCGCCTGACCGTGGTCGGTATCTTCAAAGTCGGCGCAGAGCTGGATGGCTCGCAGGCGTACATTCACGTCGCCGATGCGGGCGAAATGCAGCGTTGGGCGCCGGGCCAGGTACAAGGCGTGCGGCTCAAGCTGCATGACCTGTATGCGGCGCCGCAGGTGTCCAAAGCCATCGCGTCCGGCCTGGGCGATGCCTACCGTGCCGATGACTGGTCGCACACCCAGGGCAGCTTGTTCAGCGCCATGAAGATGGAAAAGACCATGATCGGCCTGCTGCTGATGATGATCATCGCAGTGGCGGCGTTCAACATCATTGCCACGCTGGTGATGGTGGTGAACGACAAAGGGCCGGATATCGCCATCCTGCGCACCCTGGGTGCCACGCCTGCGCAGATCATGGGTACGTTCATGGTCCAGGGCAGCTTGATCGGTATTGTCGGGACCTTGATCGGCGGTGTGCTGGGGGTGATTGCCGCGTTCAACGTCAGCCAGATCGTTGGCTGGCTGGAGCGGGTCAGCGGCCAGCATATCTTCACGTCGGACGTGTACTTCATCAGCAGCCTGCCGTCGGAACTGCAGTGGGGCGATGTGGTGATCATCTGTGCGGCGGGGTTGGTGATGAGCTTCTTGGCGACCATTTACCCGGCGTATCGGGCATCCCAGGTGCAGCCGGCGATTGGCCTGGCGGTTTGAAACGCTGATTCGCGTTCATTGTAGGAGCAGCCTCGTGCTGCGAAGAGGCCGGTGCAGGCAAAGCAGATTGCTGCAGCCTGCACCGGCCTCTTCGCAGCACAAGGCTGCTCCTACACGCCGATGCAGGAGCTGCAGTTCTATTGATTGCCAGGTAACTCGATCACAAACCGCGTCCAGCCACCCTCGCACTCTGCCCGAATACGCCCACCATGTGCCTGCACGATCGACCGGGTGATCGCCAGCCCTAACCCGGCGTGCTCCGTGCTGCCTTCGCGCCGCGCCGGGTCCACCCGGTAGAACCGGTCAAACAAGCGGGGCAATACAGCCGGTGCGATTGCCGCCCCGGTATTGGCCACGCAAACCCGTAACCCAGGCTCCAGCGTCACGCGTACCTGCCCACCGGGTGGGGTGAAGCGCAAGGCATTGTCGAGCAGGTTCGACAATGCGCGGCGCAGCATGGGGCGGTCCCCCTGCAACAGCAGCTGGCCTTCGCGCAGCAGCGTCACGTCGCGGTCCTCGGCCAGCGGCGCGTAGTACTCCAGCAATGCATCGACATCTTCATGCAGTGCCAGCGTTGCTTGGCCAGGCACCAGCAGGCCATGGTCGGCCTTGGCCAGGTACAGCATGTCGTTGATCATCTGCGCCATCCACTGCAGCTCCTCCAGGTTGCCATGCAAGGCCTCGCGGTACTCCTCAAGGCTGCGCGGGCGGGTGAGGGTGACCTGGGTGTGGGTCAGTAGGTTGGACAGTGGTGTGCGCAGTTCGTGGGCGATGTCGGCGGAGAATGCCGACAAGCGCTGGAAGGCATCGTCCAGGCGCTGCAGCATGGCGTTCACGGTGGTGGCCAGTTCGGCCAGCTCTTCCGGCATCTGCGCCACTGGCAGGCGGGTGGTCAGCGAGCGGGCCGACACGCTGGCCGCAACCTGGCCCATCTGCCGCAGCGGCCTCAGCCCCCGGCGTACGGCCCAGGCACCGAGCAAGGCGGTGGCCAGGGCCGAGAGGCCGACCGTTAGCCAGATCAGGCGCTGCATGCCCTGCAGGAAGTGCTGATGGTGGGTGATGTCGAGGTACAGGGTCAGCTGCGCAGACTGCGGGTCGGCCGGGTTCAGGGGCATGGCCAGGCTGCGGTAGTCGGCGCCGTCGGTGTGCAGAGTGGCAAGCCCAGAGGGTGGCGTGGTGTCGGGCAATTGCGTGCGGCTGTCGAACCACGGCCTACCGTCATGGCCGCTGATGCGCAGGGCCAAGTCGGCCTGGTGGCTGAGTTCATCGCGCAGGGCGGGGAGGCGGGCGCCCAGTTCGGCGGGCCCGACGACGCCGGCCAGCTGCGTGCGAAACAGCGACAGGCGAGATTCCAGCAACTGTTGGTCGAGTTCGATGAAGTGCTGCTCGCTGGCACGGCTGAACAGCACGCCAGCCCCCAGCGAAACGGCAGCGGTGCAGGCCGCGAACAGCAGCGCCAGGCGGCTGCCGAGGGAAAGTCGGCGCATCAATCCTGACGCTCCTCCAGCACATAGCCCATGCCCCGCACGGTGTGGATCAGCTTGCTGGTGTGCGGGTCGTCGATTTTCAGGCGCAGGCGGCGGATGGCCACTTCGATGACGTTGGTGTCACTGTCGAAATTCATGTCCCAGACCTGCGAGGCAATCAGCGATTTGGGCAGCACCTCGCCCTGGCGCCGCAGCAGTAATTCGAGCAGGGCGAACTCTTTGGCGGTCAGGTCGATGCGCTGGCCGGCGCGCTCGGCGCGGCGGCGGATCAGGTCCAGGCGCAGGTCGGCCAGGCTCAAGGTGGTGTCCTGGCTCGGGCTGGCGCCACGGCGCAGCAGGCTGCGTACACGGGCCAGCAGTTCGGAAAAGGCAAACGGCTTGACCAGGTAATCGTCGGCGCCCAGCTCCAGGCCGTGCACACGGTCTTCTACCGCATCGCGGGCGGTCAGGAACAGCACGGGGGTGTCCAGGCCGGCCTGGCGCACTGCGTGCAAAATCTGCCAGCCGTCGCGGCCTGGCAGCATCACGTCGAGGATCAGCAAGTCATGGTCGCCGGTCAGTGCCAGGTGTTGGCCTGTTTCGCCATCGGCCGCCAGTTCGGTGGCGAAGCCTGCCTCGCTGAGGCCCTGGCTCAGGTACTGGCCGGTGCGGGCCTGGTCTTCAACGATCAACAGTTTCATGCAGTGTCCACAGTTCTGGAGGGGGCGCAGCGTCTACCGGGAAATGATACGTGACGATGTCGGCGCTCGCCCAAACTGACAAAGTTGTAATCTTCCCGTCAGGTAGCCGCCAGCCCCACCTGATTAAGGTGTTCTCATCACGTTGTGTATTTTGGAGTCATCATGAAACGCCTGTTCATCGCCGCCGCCCTTGCCGTGGCAAGCCTGCCCACGTTTGCGGGCAGTGCTGACAGTTTCGCCTTTGGCGAGCCTGCCCCGGCTGGCAAGGCCACCCGTACGGTCGAGGTGGTGCTCAAGGACATTGCCTTCGAACCGAAAAGCCTGGAGGTCAAGGCGGGCGAGACAGTGCGCTTCGTGCTGATCAATGAGGGCAAGCTGCCCCACGAATTCAACCTGGGCGACAAGGCCATGCATGCCGAGCACCAGAAAGAAATGATTGCGATGCAAGGCAAGCTGTTCACCGCAGGCATGAACCATGAAGGCATGGACCACGGCCAGATGAACCACGGCGAAGGCCACGGCCACGGCGGGGGCAACACCGTGCTGGTACCGCCTGGCCAGCGTGCCGAACTGACTTGGACGTTCCGCAAGTCGGCACCCATCGAGTTTGCCTGCAACGTACCTGGGCATTACCAGGCGGGGATGGTCGGGCCATTGACCATCGAGTGACATCAGGCCCAAGGCGGGGCGCAAAAACGGTAGACTAGGGGCATTTCGAACCTTCAGGTCAGTTTCCATGCATCCCGCCGCCGAACACTCCCCGCTGGGCAAGTCCAGCGAATACATCGCTACCTACTCCCCTGAGCTGCTGTTCCCGATCCCGCGTACCGCCAAGTGGGCCGAGCTGGGCGTTACTGCCCAGACCCTGCCGTGGCAGGGCGTGGATTATTGGAACTGCTTCGAGCTGTCGTGGCTGCTGCCGTCGGGCAAGCCGGTGGTGGCGATCGGCGAGTTCGCCATTCCTGCAGACTCGCCGAATATCATCGAGTCCAAGTCGTTCAAGTTGTACCTGAACTCGCTGAACCAAACGGTTTTTGCCTCGATTGGCGAGCTGCAGGCCTGCCTGGAGAAGGACTTGTCTGCGGCGGCTGGCAAGCCGGTCGGCGTCAAGGTTCGCACGTTGGCCGAGGTGGAGGCTCAGGGCGTTGTGGCATTGCCGGGGCAGTGCATCGATGCGCTGGATGTGGCCACCAGCAACTATGAGCAGCCGCAGCCGGAGTTGCTGCGTTGCGATGCGCAGCGTGTGGTTGAAGAGACCCTGCACAGCCATTTGCTCAAGTCCAACTGCCCGGTTACCGGCCAGCCGGATTGGGGCAGCGTGGTGGTCGAGTACAAGGGCAGGGCGCTGGACCCTGCCAGCCTGCTGACTTACCTGATCAGCTTCCGGCAGCATGCCGACTTCCATGAGCAGTGCGTGGAGCGGATTTACCTGGACTTGAAGAACCTGCTGCAGCCGGAGCATTTGACGGTGTATGCACGGTATGTGCGCCGGGGTGGGCTGGATATCAACCCGTACCGCAGCATGGGGGCGATCAGCCCAGTGAATGGGCGGTTGGTTCGGCAGTAAAATTATCGCCATTGGGGGCGCTTCGCGCCCCATTCGCGGGCAAGCCCGCTCCCACAGGCTTTAGCGCAGTCCTTAGACCGCGCTGTCCTGTAGGAGCGGGCTTGCCCGCGAAAGGGGTGCGAAGCGCCCCCAGCTATTCAGATACCCATGCTGTGCAATGAGTTGAAAATATTGCGCAGGGTAGCGGCTAAATCTGGGTGGTCGAGCTCAAAACGATCGATCGCCAGATTGACCCCGTCTACCAGATTGTTGTCAGGTGTGGCTTCCTCAAGCTTCAGCTGCGCTTCAATTTGTCTGGCTTCCTCATGCAGCGCTGCCAGCTCCTCTTCCGAAAGCGGCACGTTACGGTCCAGTTGCTCGCGCAAGCTGTTCAGTCGCTCTTGCAATTCGCGGGCAGGCATTGGCTTTTCTCCATCAATGGCTTGGCAAGCCATGGACCTCAGCGAAGCGGCAAAGGTTCTGGCCTGCTTTCAATGTAATCCACTCGCAGCCGCTTTGCATGATCCGCGTCAAAGGTGCTGTATCAGGGTTTTTCGCCCTTGCGCCGACGCTGGGCGATGTCCTGCAGGCAGGTGTCCAGGGCTTCGAGGTGATCGATCACCGAGTGTACGCCCAGGCTGAACAGCGCGAGGGTGGCCTTGCCACGGGCCAGGTCTTGTTCCTGTTGGCTCATGGCTTGCCAATGCCGGGAGCTGAGGTCGCAGTGCGGGCTGCAGGCCGCCAGGCCCACGGTCCACAAGCCGGCGTTTAGGCCCGATTGCAGCAGCGCAGGGTCACCGCTAACCAGTACGCAGCCATCCAGGCGCGCGCTTTCCAGTGCCATCAGCGCCTGCCAGCAGGCGTTTGGCGCGGGCCAGCGCACGCCGTTGACCGCGTGCCCCGGCAGCCAGTCGGGCAGCACAGTGGCCAGGCGTTTGCCCTGTGTGGCAGTCAGGTCGTCCAGCCAGATGCAGGGCACCTGGCGCTGGCGCAGGCTGGTGAGCGTTGCCAGGGCGCCGGGCGCGGGCAGGGGGTTGCCGTTAGCACCCTGGACCAGGCAGCCACGCAGGCCAAACAGCACAGCAGTGAAGGCGGACGCATCGTGCATGGCAACTTCCCTGAAATAGTCCGCAGGCTAGGCCGCTATTGTTACCAGCCGATGACGAGGCAACATACGTTCACAAAATCTTGAGCAAAAATGTGTAATGCTGGTGATCAGCCCGCAAGCCCTTATACTTGCGCCTTATCAGCAGCACGCCCGGTGCGGCTGCGGCCAAGAAATTCGATGGAGAGACATCTATGCGTAGGATCGGTGCCGGTGTGATCGAACGAGTCACCCAGGCCTGTGTCTGCGCCAGCTTGTTGCTGGCGCCCGTGGCGGCCACCCAAGCGGCCACCGAGGAAGACCCTTGGGAGGCGGTCAACCGCCCGATCTTCAGGTTCAACGATACGGTCGACACCTATGCCCTCAAGCCATTGGCCAAGGGCTACCAGGCAGTGACGCCGCAGTTCCTCGAAGATGGCATCCATAACATCTTCCGCAACCTGGGCGATGTCACCAACCTGGCCAACGACATTCTGCAGCTCAAACCGCATGCGGCGGGCGTGGACACGGCGCGGCTGATCGTCAACACCACCTTTGGCCTGGGTGGCTTCTTCGACGTCGGCACCAAGATGGGCCTGCAGCGCAACGACGAAGATTTCGGCCAGACCTTGGGTTACTGGGGCGTGGGCAGTGGCCCTTACGTGGTTATCCCGTTGCTGGGCCCAAGCACCGTGCGTGACGGCCTAGCCAAGTACCCGGACAGCTACACCGAACCCTACCGCTACATCAACCACGTACCGACGCGTAACACGAGCCTCGCGGTTGACGTCGTCGATACCCGTGCCAGCCTGTTGTCGGCTGAGAAGCTGATGCAGGGTGACAAGTACATCTTCATTCGCAACGCCTACCTGCAGAACCGCGAGTTCAAGGTAAAGGACGGCGAAGTCGAAGATGATTTCTGATTGTTTCTGATTTAAGCCACGGGGCTGCCAAGCAGCCCCAGCGTCAATGCATCGCCAGGATGCGCAGGCCGAATTTCTGCTGCCCGTCGGGCTGGTCGGCGATCCACACCACCTCGGTGCTGGCATGCAGGCCTTTCAGCGCCTTGTGATCGGAATCGATCCTCACCTCAAGCGTATCTCCTACCTGAAAACGCTGCGGCGCCTGCACTTGCATGCCCCCGCTGGACAGGTCCAGGCACACCGCTGCAATCACCTGGCCTTGGTGCAACAGGCTGATGTCGGTGTCGATGCGCATGCGGATGAAATCGCGTTTTTCGCTGTGGCTGGAGGGTGTCTGAGGCATGCTGCATCCTTCCCTTTAGGTTGCGCGGGTCGCCTTTCTTATAACTCTCGGTGATTTGCCCTGTAAAGAGCAGCGAGGTCGACCCTTGCACGCTTGAAACGCCTGGCGGATGGGAGTACCGTCTGCGCCTTACAGGGTACCTCTGACAGTTGCCGGGCGGGTCTTCTTGTCCTACAACTCAAGTAGAGTGTTACCACAGAGTATTCCCGTAGCTGGCCGTCAGCCTTGCCGACACCGCTGCACCAACCTAAATCGGCGCCGTTCGCCCACATGCAGAAAACCAGTGCAACGCTGCTGATCATCGATGACGACGACGTGGTCCGTGCGAGCCTCGCCGCCTATCTTGAAGACAGTGGTTTCAGCGTCCTCCAGGCCGGTAATGGCCAGCAGGGGCTTCAGGTCTTCGAAGAACACCAGCCCGACCTCGTGATCTGCGATCTGCGCATGCCGCAGATGGGCGGGCTCGAACTGATCCGCCAGATCAGCGAGCGCGCGCCGCAGCTGCCGGTGATCGTGGTGTCGGGTGCCGGCGTGATGAGCGATGCGGTCGAGGCCTTGCGCCTGGGCGCCGCCGACTACCTGATCAAGCCGCTGGAAGACCTTGCCGTGCTCGAGCACTCGGTGCGCCGAGCCCTCGACCGTTCGCGCCTGGTGCTGGAAAACCAGCGCTACCGCGACAAGCTCGAAGCCGCCAACCGCGAGCTGGAGGCCAGCCTGCACCTGTTGCAGGAAGACCAGACCGCCGGCCGGCAGGTGCAGATGAACATGCTCCCGGAAAGCCCCTGGGTGGCCGGTGAGTTTGCCTTCGAGCACCAGATCATCCCGTCGCTGTACCTGTCGGGTGATTTTGCCGACTACTTCCGTGTGGATGATCGGCGCATTGCCTTCTACCTCGCCGACGTCTCCGGGCACGGCGCCTCGTCGGCGTTCGTCACGGTGTTGCTGAAGTTCATGACCACGCGCCTGTTGTTCGAATTCAAGCGCGGGAGCAAGATGCGTGAGTTCAAGCCCTCGCAAGTGCTCAGCCACATCAACCGCGGGCTGATCAACTGCAAGTTGGGCAAGCATGTGACCATGGTGGGCGGCGTGATCGATGAAGACACCGGGCTGTTGACCTATGCCGTTGGCGGCCACCTGCCGCTGCCGGTGCTGTACACCCCGGGCAATACCCGCTACCTGGAAGGCCGCGGCCTGCCGGTGGGGTTGTTCGACGAGGCCAGTTACCAGGACCTGGTGGTGGAGCTGCCGCCGGTGTTCAGCCTCAGCTTGATGTCCGATGGCATTCTGGACCTTTTGCCAGGTGACACGCTCAAAGATAAAGAAGCCGCCTTGCCAGAAATCGTCAAGGCAGCGGGTGGCAGCCTGGATGGGCTGCGGCAACGATTTGGATTGGCTACGCTTGGGGAGATGCCGGATGATATCGCCCTATTGGTGTTGAGCAGGAACCTTCAATGAGTACCGGTAGAATTCAGTTCGCCGAGCAAAGCGGTACCTTTGTACTGAAGTTCGTCGGTGAAGTGCGCCTGACCCTGTGTTCGGCGCTGGATGCGACGATCGAGAAGATTTTCACCGCGCTGAACTTCTCGGCCATCGTCATCGATTTGACTGAAACCGAGAGCATCGACAGCACCACCTTGGGCCTGCTGGCCAAGTTGTCGATCCTGTCGCGCCAGAAAGTGGGGCTGCTGCCGACTGTGGTCACCACCAACCCGGACATTTCCCGGTTGTTGCAGTCCATGGGCTTCGATCAGGTGTTCAACATCGTCGATCGCCCAATACCGTGCCCAGAGTGCCTGACCGACTTGCCGTCGCAGGACCAGAACGAAGAAGTGGTGCGCTCCAAGGTGCTGGAGGCCCACAAGATCCTCATGGGGCTCAATGACTCCAACCGCGAAGCGTTTCATGACCTGGTGAATGCGCTGGAGCGGTCTTGAGTACGCTTTAAACCTGTACCGGCCTCTTCGCGGGTAAACCCGCTCCCACAGGGTTAGCGCTGCATCAGGAACTTCGGTAACCCTGTGGGAGCGGGTTTACCCGCGAAGAGGCCGGCACAGGCAATCCTTCATTCCGGCCCAACAAACTCCGTCACATCCCGCCCACCGGCATCCAGCTGATACACCCGTGCCGGCCGCCCCTGCTCATCAAAAAACACCTGCCCCAACCCCGCACCATTCCACAACCGCTCACCCGCCTTGCTACCGCTGGGCGTACGCGGCACCACTTCCATCTCCCGCCGCTTGGTAAACCAGTTCAGCGGCGAGCGCGGTGAATACAACCAGCGGTTAAGCCGGTCGAGCACATCCAGCAAGCGCCTGGGGAATTCGTTCTTGATCCCGCTGCTGGTGATCTGCCACAAGTGCGGGCTGCGTTGGCGGTGTCGAATCAGCACTTCATAGACGAACGAATAATGCACATCCCCTGAGAGCACCACGTAATGCCCGGGCGTGCGCGAGTGGCGGAAGATATTCAGAATCACCTGGGCCGCGCCCCGATGGGCCATCCAGTTCTCGGCATCCACCAGCAACGGGTAGCCCATCCAGCTGAATACCTTTTGCACGGTTTCTATCAGCTTTACCCCGAAGATCGGTGCCGGCGACACGATAATCGCCGAAGGATGATCGAGCAGTGCCTGCTGCAATTCGCTCAGCGCCTCCCAGTCGAGCAGGCCCGAAGGCTTGGCCAAGCTGGTTTCGCTGCGCCAACGCCGGGTGCGGGTGTCGAGTACCAGCAAGGGTGGGTTGCTGGGCAGGCTGAACTGCCAGCCTTGGAAGCGCAGCAGCTCGCCGATCAGTTCATCCTGTGCCTGGCTGGCCAGTGGCGCACCCGTCAGCGCCTGGCAGCGTTCGACCAATGGCCCGCAGCCATCCGGGTCGTTGCCCCAGGCCTGGCACAGCAGGTAGCCCAGCAGCGCATTGCCGATGATCCGCCGCGAGAACGGGTGGCCATAGGCGGTTTCTTCCCACTGGGCCGAGAGGTTCCAGTCGTCGGTGATGTCGTGGTCGTCGAAGATCATCAGGCACGGCAGGTGTGCCATCACCCGCGCCACCTGGCCGAGGTTGTCGGCGAAGGCCTCGATCAGTGGCACCTCCTGCCGATAACGCGCCTGGCGTTCATCGGTGAGGCCTGTGGGCATGTCCAGGTTGACCAGCCGCCAGGGTTCGGGTGACCACACCAGCAGGTACATGGCCATGACCTCGGCGAAGGTTACCAAGTGGTTGTCGGCGTTGCTGGACGAGAAGATCGGCTTGCGTTTACCCCCGAAAAAGCGCTCGCGCAGGCTGTCGTTACGTTCCTGCGCGGGCAGCAGGTCGGCGCGATGGTAGTAACTGGCCGGGTGGCGATAGAGCGCCGCGCTGTCGTCGACGACTGCACCGTCCAGCTGTTCGTCGAACAGCCCCAGGCGTTCGATCAGGACGTGGATCGCGCGCAGCATGGGCCCGGCGACATCATCGGCATACACCTGGTCGCCGGTCATCAGCAGCACCGCGGGGCGTTGTTCGGGGTGTTGGCACTGTTGCAGCAAACGGTCGGCGCAGAGCAGGCCGTCGGCGGCGGGGTGGTGCGGCTTGCGGCAAGAACCGTGCAGCAAATGATCGAGGCGATCACGCAACACGAAGTGTGGGCGCGTTTCGCCGGGGTAGAGCATGTGGGGTGCCCAGTCTGCGATGCCCTGGCCATTGATGCGCAGGTCGTAGCCCAGCGTCTGGTTGCAAGGGAGCGGCTGGGCAACGTGGATATCCAGCAAATGAATAAACGCGTGCTGGCCTATCGGGATCACCTGGCAAGTGACCTTGGCCGAGTGTTCTACGCCATCAAGGGCAAATTCAGGTTGCAAGGGTTGCGTTGCGACAAGCCAAATGGCCAGGCGCTGTGGCTCCAGGCGGCGCAGTACCGGGCCGGCGAGAACAAGGGGTAGGGAAGAGGTCATCAACAGCTCTGGTGGCTAGACAGCCCATTCACGCAGCACGGTACCGGTGGGAGCGGGCTTGCCCGCGAATAGGCCATCGAATTCAAAATACCTCGGAAGCCTGGCGCAGCTTAGCGCCAAACCAAAAACGGGCGGAAAATGCTGAACATTTCCCGCCCGTCAGGCAAACCCAAAATGTATCAGGCCTTTTCAGCCATCAACTTCTCCAGCTTCTCCTGATCCCGCGCGAACTGGCGAATACCCTCGGCCAGCTTCTCGGTGCCCATGGCATCTTCGTTCATCGCCCAGCGGAACTGGCTCTCGCTCAATACTTGCTTAGCTTCGCCCGTGTTGCCCGGCTTGAGCACGCGCGGCAGTTCGCCTTGGTCATCGCTCAACTGCTGCAGCAGTTCGGGGCTGATGGTCAGGCGGTCGCAGCCTGCCAGTTGCTCGATTTGGCCGATGTTGCGGAAGCTGGCACCCATGACCACCGTGTTGTAGCCATTGGTCTTGTAGTAGTCGTAGATGCGCGTGACCGACTGCACACCCGGGTCCTCGGCACCGACGTATTCCTTGCCAGTGCTCTTCTTGTACCAGTCGTAGATACGGCCCACGAACGGCGAGATCAGAAACACCCCGGCATCGGCGCAGGCTTGGGCCTGGGCGAAGGAGAACAGCAGGGTCAGGTTGGTCTGGATGCCTTCCTTCTCCAGCTTCTCGGCGGCGCGGATGCCTTCCCAGGTCGAGGCCAGCTTGATCAGCACGCGGTCTTTACTGACCCCGGCGGCGTCGTACAGCGCGATCAACTGGCGGGCCTTGGCCAGCAGGGCCGGCTCATCGAACGACAAGCGCGCATCCACTTCGGTGGAGATACGGCCAGGGATGACTTTGAGGATCCCAGAACCGACCGCGACCGCGAACTTGTCGCAGGCCAGGTCCACATCGCCCTTGGCATCACCTTTTACCTGCTTGAGCAGGTCGGCATAGCCGGGGATGGCGGCGGCTTTGAGCAGCAGCGACGGGTTGGTGGTGGCATCGACCGGTTTCAGGCGGGTGATGGCGTCCAGGTCCCCGGTGTCGGCGACCACGGTGGTGAACTGCTTGAGTTGTTCCAGCTTGGAGGTCATGGGCGTGCTCTGTCCTGTGCAATGACTCGACATTACCCGAGCCCCGGCGGCCGCTCAAGGCCCGTCGAAGCCGCTCGGGCAAACCGCGTGTGGGCGCGGCCATGCGTCGCGAATGGGGTTGCGCAACAGCCCCAAGGTCTCAGCCCAACACAGCAGGCAAGCCCCTGAAGTTCTACGCAAGGTGATGATTCGATTCACCCACAGCCCCGAGGTTCCCAAGGCTGCCGACTACCTGCTTTTCAGGGCTTCGCCCAAGGTGCCCGATTGCCCTTCCTGGAGCCGTTTGCCGTCGGGCATGATGATTTCCAGCGTGGTCCCCGCAGGGCGAGGCGCCGGCTGTGCCGCACGCGCCTGCGCCTTTCTCGCCTCAACCCTGCGCTCGATCATCGTCGGGTATTGCGAGGCGACCGCCAGAATGATGCCCACCGGGGCAAAGATCGCCACTGCCACGCCCAAGCTGCCCTGCGAACGCGTGCGCCTTTTCTTCATTGCCAATCCATCCCTGGTTCATTCATCAATGACCCTGCATCAACTCCGCTGCCTGATCAAACACCACCAACGGCTCTGGCGCCTTGTGAATATCCGCCGACAACAGCTGCCGGAATCGCCGCGCCCCCTTGAAGCCCTGGGCCAGCCCCAGAATATGCCGGGTGACGTGATGCATGGCCCCACCGCTTTCGATGTGCGCCACGATATAAGGCCGCAACAACGCCAGCGCCTCACTGCGGCTGACCACCGGCGCCTCGCTGCCAAACAACTGCTGGTCCACCTCGGCCAGCAGGTAAGGGTTGTGATACGCCTCACGCCCCAGCATCACCCCATCGAACGTTTCAAGGTGCGCCTGGCATTCCGCCAGCGTCTTGATCCCGCCGTTAAGCACGATCTCAAGGTCCGGGAAGTCCGCTTTCAGCTGCGCCGCCACGTCGTAGCGCAAAGGTGGCACCTCACGGTTCTCCTTGGGCGACAGCCCTTCAAGAATCGCAATCCGCGCATGCACGGTAAAACTCCGGCACCCAGCTTCGCGCACCTGGCCGACGAAATCGCACAGTTCGGCATAGCTGTCACGGCCATTGATGCCGATACGGTGCTTCACCGTCACCGGCGTCGACACCGCATCGCGCATTGCCTTGACGCAATCCGCCACCAGCGCCGGGTGGGCCATCAGGCACGCACCGATCATGTTGTTCTGCACCCGGTCGCTCGGGCAGCCGACGTTAAGGTTGACCTCGTCGTAGCCCGCCTCCTCGGCCAGGCGCGCGCAGGCGGCCAGGTCGGCCGGCACGCTGCCGCCCAGTTGCAGGGCCAGCGGGTGCTCGGACACGTCGTGGCGCAGGAAACGGTGGGCGTCGTTGTGGAGTAGGGCGCCGGTGGTGACCATTTCGGTGTAGAGCAGGGTGTGCTTGGAGAGCAGGCGCAGGAAGAAGCGGCAGTGGCGGTCTGTCCAGTCCATCATCGGTGCAACGCTGAAGCGGCGTGACGGCTCAGGGCGCGTGGTTTCTGGCTTAGAGCCTGATTTTGCGGTCATTTCGTTCAACGTGTTTCGTACCGGATTCGGGGTTTTTGGGGCGTTTTTGTCAAGCGCTCGGTGCAATGTACCAATCGACAGACGACGTGTACCAATCTCAGATGGTAACGATCAGAACGCGTAAAAAGGCCGATGGCAGCACTAGCTACCTCGTTCAGATCCGCACTAATCGCGACAAGGTGACAGTCTACCAAGAGAGCCAAACGTTCGCCCGCAAACAGGCGGCGGTGGTCTGGGCGAAGCGACGGGAAACCGAGTTAGCTGAACCAGGTGCTATTGAGCGCGCCGCCCGGGTAGGGCACACGGTCAAGCAGATGATCGACCGTTATCTGGTGGAGGCAGAGAAAGCCCGGCCGTTGGGCGAGATGAAGCGACGTACGCTTAACGCCATCAAGAAAGCTATCTGGGGAAAGGTCGACTCCGACATCAGTCAGCAGGTGCTGGTGGACTATGCCCTCTGGCGCATAAGTCCAGAAGGGGGAGGGATCAAACCACAGACGGCCGGCAATGACCTGGCGCACCTAGATTCGGTGCTGTCGTTGGCCAGGGTGGCAGGGGGTATGAGATTGATCCGCAGGCGATGCCTGATGCACGGCTCGTCTTGAAAAAGTTCGGTTACAACATGCGCAGCCGGGAAAGAGATCGGCGGCCTACGTTGGATGAGCTGGAGAAGGTGCTGGACCATTTCTTCAAGATGCTGCAGCGCCGACACAGCGTGATCCATATGCCGAAGGTAGTGGCGATCGCTATTTATTCAACGCGGCGGATGGACGAGATTACCCGCATTCGGTTGGAGGATCTGGACGAGCATCAGCAGGCTGTCAAAGTGCGGGATATGAAAAATCCTGGCCAGAAGCTTGGCAATGATGTGTGGTGTTACTTCCGATGAGGCTTGGATTATTGTGCAGAGCATGCCACGTGAGTGCCCGGAGATGTTCCCGTATAACACTGACTCAATTGGAACGGCCTGGTCCAAAGCGTGCAAGATTACCGGTATCGAGGATTTATACTTCCATGATTTGCGTAATGAGGGGTGAGCCGGTTGTTTGAGATGGACTGGGACATCCCAAGGGTCCCAATCGTATCTGGGCACCGCGATTGGAACTCGTTGCGAGGGTACACCCATTTGCGTGGGTGCGGAGACAGGTATAAAGGCTGGAGCTGGCTGAGCAAAATCATAAGCTCAAGTGTGGTCTTTGGTGTCAGGGTAGGTTAGGAGATGGAAATGAACGACTCAAAAGATAAAAAGGTTAGTAAGTCGAAAGGGGCGGTCCGAAGTTTTTTTGAATCAATGCCGGGTATTGATTATGCTGAGGCAGCTGTTGATATGTTAACGGATTCGGAGCTTTTGAAAAGCGTCCCGGTAGTGCGATCGTTTGTAGGCGCGTGGGAGTTTCGAAATAAATATAAACGCAGTAGGTTTTTGAAGCGTGTAGAGGTTTTTCATTCGAATATTTCAGAATTGACTGACGATGATTTGAAAAAATTTGATGATGAGTTTGAAAGCGCCGGTGAGGCGGAAGAATTTGTGACCGACCTTATTGAATTGATGGATCGCTTAGAGAATGAACAGAAGGCGATTATGCTTGCTGGTGTATTCAAGCGTTTGGTTCGAAGAGAGATTCGTGAACAAAATTTCAGGGAGATAGCTCGCGTTTTTGAGAGGATAGATAACTTGGATCTATTCCTCTTCATGCACGGCTACCAAAATCCTCACAGCTTTGAGCATGCACTGGGTGACATCCTGGTCAACTTCAGGGTATGCAAGAGATCGATCAAGACGGCTACGCGCCAGACGGTAATGTTAGATCCAAGTAAGGTTGAATCTTACATTGATGTTACCTATGAGGTTACACCGTTTGGACGTCTGGTGTTAGAAACCCTGCATCAGGTTTACCAAGACAAAATCGAGCCTAAGTATCTAATTAAAACGGGCTCCATGTTGTGACCTCCAATGCAATGTGGAAGGCGGGCGACCATGGTGCTGGTCGCCCGCTCGCTGTCATTAGTTGGCTTTCAGAGGTTTGTTAATTTGCAGGCATTTTTTCTTGGTGCTTTCTCTTTGAGTGTCTAGATATAGTGCGAAATCGGTAATGTGTATTCTTCTGGCGCTTTTTTGACTGTGCTCTAGTCGCGTGGCGGGGTTTTATCTGTCCTGCGAGCACCTTCCGAAGAAGAATTTCTGAAGTTAGATGGGTAAAGTAATCGGAGCATATTTTTTCGATAGGAATTATTGCTAGTCCGTTGTGCTGCGCCATCAGTATGAACTTGGTATTTATGAGTTTTCCTCCTAGTGCCCGCATACATTTTCTCGGGCTTTCCAGGCTGCCTCTAGCCCAAGTGTGTAGCCACTGTACAGGCGCCTTATTTTCAAGCGAGCGTTGCGACAGATGTTGCAGATAAAAGACATGGTGGAGCTAAGCATTGGTTGCATGCCCTGTGGCGCCCGGGTGGTCGGTGGGTTGGTCACAGCGGATACCGCGCCGGCCTGTTCATATTGCTGCCCGATCTGTCAGCGCCGGCTGTTGAGCTACTGCAGCTGTTCGACTGACCCGGTGTTACTCAAGCGAAGCCCCGCCCAGTGCGGGGTTTCTTGTATCTGGAGTCTGCATGAAACCAACGTATCGAATCATCGCGGATCGCAAGGACATTACCGCGCTGATCAATGACCGCCTTCTGCCGCTGCGGATCTCGGACAAGCCTGGCATGGAGTCGGACGAATTTGAGCTGCGTATTGACGACCGCGACCAGGCAGTGGCGCTGCCAGCGCGGGGAGGGGTGGTGGAGGTCATGCTGGGTTACGAGGGCGAGCCACTCAAACGCATGGGCGCCTACACCGTGGACGAGGTTCAGTTATCCGGTCCGCCTGATCAGCTGACCATTCGCGGCAAGGCCAGCGACATGCGTGGCAGCGGTAAGACCATCCGTAGCGGCAGTTGGGAGAATGTGCCGCTGTCTGAGATCGTCTCTGAAATTGCCAAGCGCAACGGCTGGGAGGTGGTTTGCCCGGTCACGATGAAGGTCGAGCGGATCGATCAGCGCAACGAGTCGGACTTCAACTTCGTCACGCGCCTGGCGCGGCAGTACGACAGCACTGCCAAGGTTGCCCAAGGCAAGCTGCTGGTGATGCCCCGGCAGGGTGGGAAGAGCACTTCGGGCAAGTCACTGCAGGTCATCACCGTCAACAAGACGGACGTGTCCCGCTATCAGTTCCGGCTGAGCGACCGCAGCACGCAGAAAGCAGTGAAAACCCAGCACCAGGATCAGAAGACCGGCGCTTTGAAGGTGGTTCAGCTCGACAACGACGAATCGCCGGATGGCCTGCCCCCCGTTCACACCGACCGCCATATCTACCCCAACGAGACTGCTGCCCGGCAGGCTGCCAAGGCGCGGCTGGCCGCGTTCAACCGCAGCACCGCCGGCGTGCGCCTGGAGATGGCGGGCCGGCACGACCTGTTCGCGGAGTGCTCGGTGAATGCCCAGGGGTTCAAGGTCGGGCTCGATGGCGAGTACCTGGTGGAAAGCGTGGAGCAAGTGTTCACGGCCAGTGGATGGACCACGACCGTGGAGTGCAACGGCGGCAAGAAGGGCAAGGCCAAGGCCTCGGGCAAGAAAAAGAAAGACGACAAGCCGCTCAAGGTTGAGCAGCTCTAACCCCTATGGCCGCATACGGCCATCACTGGAGAGACCAATGGCTATCTCAGTTCAACAGCTGCAACAGATCTTCCCCAACGCCGGCCGAAAAGCCGGCGTTTTTGTTCCCGGCCTCAACGCAACAATGGGCAAGTACTCGATCATCACCCCTCGGCGTATGGCTGCGTTCCTCGCACAAGTCGGCCATGAGTCTGGGCAGCTGCAGTATGTGCGCGAGCTCGGTAACGATGCTTATCTGGCCAGGTACGACACCGGGCGTCTGGCGGAGCGCCTCGGCAACACCCCGGCGGCTGACGGCGATGGTCAGCGGTACTGTGGCCGTAAAGAGGCGAGCCAGGAGGATGCGTCAACATCCAGCCCGGCCCGCCGAACCCGCAGACCCTTCCTGCAAGTCCAGCCGTGGCCTCTGCCTTGTGCACAAAGCGCGGTGAGCCTAAAACCTGTTTATCCATACAGTAAAGACTTGCATACCTATGACCTCTCCAATTATCCCCTGGATGGGTGGCAAACGCCGCCTGGCCGACCGCTTAATCCCTCTCTTTCCCCCACATGAATGCTACGTCGAAGTCTTCGCCGGCGGTGCCGCGCTGTTCTTCATGCGTCCTCAGCCCGCCCCGGTGGAGGTGTTGAACGATCTCAACGGTGACCTGGTCACCCTCTACCGTGTTGTGCAGAATCACCTGGAGGAGTTCGTGCGCCAGTTCAAATGGGCACTCAGCTCTAGGCAGATTTTTGAATGGCAGAAGATGACGCGCCCTGAAACTCTGACCGATATTCAGCGTGCAGCTCGGTTCTTCTACCTGCAGCAGCATGCGTTCGGTGGCAAGGTCACTGGGCAGACGTTCGGTACTGCGACCACCGGACCGGCCATCAACTTGTTGCGCATCGAGGAGAACCTGTCGGCCGCGTGGCAGCGCCTTGCCGGTATCTACGTCGAGAATCTGTCCTGGCTCGACTGTGCCGAGCGCTACGACCGGGCGCACACCTTCTTCTACATGGATCCACCGTATTGGCAGACCGCTGGTTATGGCCTGGATTTCCCGTTCGCGGAGTACGAGCGCATGGCTGACTTCATGCGCCGCTGCAAGGGCAGGGTGATGGTCAGCATCAATGACCACCCGGATATCCGACGAGTATTCGACGGATTCCACTTTGAGTGGCTGGACATCCGCTACAGCACCACCAATCAGCGGCAGTGCAAAGCCGAGGTGACCGGCGAATTGGTAATCATGAACTGGCAGCCTTCCTCGCTTGGCGGTTTGTTCTAAATGAACAGGTCAGTTCTGAGCCGATTCACTCTCCCATCGAGGGCGACTCGACTCTTCTCAGGATTTGATTACACTGTGCTATCACTCAAGCAAGGAGCACTACCCGTGGCAGAGAGCAGCGTCAAACAGATCAAACATGCGCGTCACCAGGAAGAAGTAAACGCCTACCTGCAAATGGGTTGGGTTTACCTCGGCATGACGCCTGGCACCACCGAAGATGGCTCGCCATGGCCGCTATATACCCTTGGCTGGACTCAGGACGGTGAGCCGGTCAAGCCCAAGCCAACTTGGTAAGCCCGCCCTGGACGCGGTGGCCGGCCGCTGGGAAGACGACCGCAGCCAGCAGACGCTGAGCATTCGCGTCGGTGGCCCCACGGCGCGGCTGATCCCTGTGCGCTCCAAGCGCGACCAGGTGAAGACCTGGGCGAAGCTGGATACCCTGGTGAAGTTTGCCGAGGACGTCGGTTTAGAGGGGCTTAGCGTCGAGTTCTGAGGCTGGCTACCTGTCCCATCAAATTCGCTGATCGCTCTCGCAGACTGAGTGGGGCCTCTGGCATGGCTGACCCCTATCGACCCTGACGATCAGCAACCGTAAGCCCTGCCAATAGATCAAGGGAACGAACTTGGTCGGTGAGAAGAGACGACGAGAGGCGGGTGTAGACAATAGCCCATGGCCAGTAGCTGTGTCATGATTACTTTCTTGCTAAGGGAGTAGTCATGGGCGAATCTGTAAAAATCAAAGAAATTTTCATTTCAAGGCTTTATGGTATCTACAATCATAGAGTTTCACTTAGGGATGGCGGAATTACCATCATCCATGGTGCAAATGGGGTTGGTAAAACCGCAGTCCTTAAATGCCTGAAATATCTTTTGGAATGGGATATTGATGCATTGGCAAACATCCCATTTAGAACTATGCATATCGCGCTTGCCAGCGATGTTAAAGTTTCTATTTCTCGAAATTCAAATAGTGAATATTCGGAAAAAAACGATCAATCCCTCCTCAATGCTCCGCTAGAGATTTCCTTTTTCAATCCCGATGGCTTTCACATAGATACGATCTCATCTATTGATCCTGAGTTGCTATCAGTTGCCAAAGCGATGGCAGCATCTAGGCCGTGGCTTAGAGAGATTAGGCCTGGATTGTGGTTTGACGAGAACAGTGGCGAGCCGGTAGACGTGTGGGATCTCTCTCATAAATTTCTTCCTGCTAAAAGCCGTAAACGAAAAGCAAAAACAAGATCAGCATTCTTTGAGAAGGTTCGTAGAGAATTGAATGTAAAGCTTGTTGATACCTATCGGCTGGCTGTGCGAAGTGGAGAGAATTCAAAATTGACCGTGGACTTGTGTGCTGCGGATATGATCGGACAAATCGAGACTGTAAGCGCTGAATACGCCAAGCGATCCCAGACACTTGATCAGTCTTTTCCGCATAGGCTCATAGCAGGAGATCACGAGTTTCTGAGTGCCGATTTAGTAAGCGAGCGGTTGAAGAATCTCGAAGCGTACCAAAACTGGTTAAGTGCACTTGGTTTGCTTGCTACTATTGAGGGGCCGTCTTTCCCGTCTGACGTTAAGTCTCTCTCCGCTGGTAAAATCGAAACGATGAGCTTGTTTGTCCAAGATAGCGAATCAAAACTGAGTGTTTTTAGCGCACTTGCACAGAAGTGCTTTATGCTCTCCGACCTGCTCAGAGTGAAGCTAGCGCACAAACGGCTTATGATAAACAAGGAACGCGGACTATCCATTGTCAGTGAGGCGGGTGGTAGTATTCCGCTCTCGTCCTTATCTTCAGGCGAGCAGCACGAAATAGTTATGATGTATGAATTGCTATTTAAGACCACTCCAAACTCACTATTACTCATAGATGAGCCTGAGATTTCCCTTCATGTTAAGTGGCAAAAAAGTTTCATCCAGGATCTCAAGCGGATCCGAGATTTGATTGGTTTTGATGCATTGATTGCAACGCACTCTCCATTTATTGTTGGCGATTTTTACGAGCTTATGGAATCGCTTGACGAAATTGGTGATCATGATGATTACTGAAAGAGAGCCCGGAGATATCGTAGCCGAAGTATTGATGACTTTATCTGTTGATCCAGAAAGTACATTTTGGCTACTTGAGGGTGTGACAGATATTAAGTTTTTTAGACCTCGACTCAAGAGCGGGTTGTGCTTAATAGATGCTACTGGGAAATATAAGCTCATCCGGGCCATGAATATTTTCAACTCGGAGCAAAAATTTTCCCAGGCTAATATCCTTGGCATCGTCGATAATGACTATGATTGGCTTGTTGATTACCAGCCTCCAGAAAACGTTATTTCAACTGAGCCTCGAGACCTTGAAGGACTAATGCTGAGAACTAACAGTATCGCGTGCGTATTAGCTGAGTACGCACGACCTGCATTGGTTGAGAGTTTTGTGGCGAATGGGACATCGATCATTGATGCTGTGATACAGCGTGCTCTGTTCTTTGGGAAAATTAGAGCTGTAAACTATCTTAATAAGCGGGTCTGCTTGAAAAAATTTAAGCCCATAGCGTTCTTTCGGGATGACTGGAGTTACGACCAAGAATCGGCTTTGGCACGAGCGGTTCAATTGGGAGTGTGTGAAACGGTCGAAACTTTAATCGGGGAAATGCAGAAACTTCCACTCGTCAATGACTGGTATTATGTGCGAGGGCATGATGCAATTGATATCTTGTGTGGCGGACTGAAATCCGTATTTGGCGATGGTCGACCAGTAGGGGCAGCCATAATTGAACCCGTATTGAGGCAGTCATTAAGTGATGCGGATTTCGCCAGGTCAAAAATTTATACCGAAGTCAACTCCTGGCATGTATCCCGTGGAATTGACACTCCATATAAATATCAAAATTTGTGAGGGTTCCAGCGCCGCTCTGATCGATACTTGGTTTAGAAGCAAAAGCTCAAGCGTGTCAGCTGTGATTCAGGCTTTGTCATCCAAGACAATGCTTTAGGTCTGAAAATTCTTAGGGCAGACTCAGGGCAAATTCTAGGGCGTGTTGTGTCTGAGTAGGCCATTCGCTGACGGCAGAATAGCCGGTTTTGCTGGCCCATAACGGCCTATTGAGAAGGTTGGGCGGGTTCAAATCCCTGCCCGACTTCGCCGCCGAACCGGCTATAGTAGGGAGATGGTAGGCCAGCAAAAGAAACGTATGCTTGAAGTAATGGCTCAGGGGAGTGTGCCCTTCATGGAGTAGGGTCCTTGATCCGCGACTCTATTGACCCTAAAGAATTTGCGTATGGACAAAAGCGTTTGCGACACATTCGGCATAATAATTATGCTTTACATGCGATCTATATATTGTTTGCCTTTTCAAGGGACGATAAGCAATGAGCCTGGAAGATATATTGGTAGGATGGACTGGTCCGTCGAGTGGCACCGAGCAGGAAAAGCAGGATAGAGCGGAACGAATGATTCGCCAAGCAATCAATTCACACGAGCCATTCAGCAACTGCTCGCTTAAGGTTTATGCGAAAGGATCTTACGCCAACAATACAAATGTGCGATCTGATAGTGATGTCGATATAGCTGTGGAATGTACGGATCTCTTATATTGGGATGAGGCTGAAAAAGGAATTCATACGCCTGGCAAGCCTTATGAGGGAATTTGGACCCCTGCAAAGCTTAGAGCCGAGCTCCTTGCTGCTATGAAAGCTAAGTTTCCAGGTCAAGTGGACTCCACGGGGTCTACCGCAATACAGATAAACTCTAACTCAGCGCGCGTTGATGCTGATGTGGTTCCATGTTTTAGCTTTAGATACCACATGATCAATGAAGTGAGAGATGGAACTAAAATATTCAAAACGGATGGTAGTAGCATTGTTAACTACCCGGCCCAGCAATTGTCGAATGGCATAGCTAAGAATAAGCGTACTGGGAGTGCCTATAAAAAAGGAGCGCGGCTTTTAAAGCGAATCGAAAATGCGATGGCAAAAAATGGGAGTTTTCGAGAGTTGCCATCCTTCTTTATGGAGTGCCTTGCCTATAATTGCCCTGACGCTGCGTTTGCTCATGCAACATGGACAGAGTGCCTAAGAGCCATGCTTGTTTATATCTGGAGTAGCCTTCAGGGGGACGAGCCGGAGTCCGGGCGCTGGGTAGAGGTGAATGAATGCTTTTTTTTATTCCACCCAGGACAAAAATGGACTCGTGCAGATGGCCGAGATTTCTCGCAAGCAGCCTGGAACTACCTTGAGTTCAAATAATGCGAAATGTTACTCTTAAAAGCTCGCTGTACCTACTGGTAGGAACCTCCGCGGTAGCTTGGTTTGCGATAGCCTATTTTAGCAAGCTAGACTTATCAAAGATGCAAGATTTTTTTGGCCTGATTCCTAAGGTCGTGAGCGTTGATCTTTTGGTGGTAGCAGTATTTGTTAAGTGGGGGTGGAAGTTTAAAATTTTCAGAGGATGGCTTGTTCCATTTCCGGATTTGAATGGAAGTTGGGTGGGCTTTATATATTCAGATTGGGAAAACCCAGAGTCGGGGGCAAAATCACCGCCTATACCAGTATTGCTGACTGTAAAGCAGTCCTTCTTCCACATTAGCTGCATGATGCGTACGAGTGAAATGGAAAGCTCTTCGTATTCTGAGGGGTTTCTTATTGATCCTGATCGACAGATCAAAAATCTAGCGTATATATATAGTAGTAAGCCTAGAATAAGTTTGAGTAAGAGAAGTGTTCCTCATGATGGAGCGGCAGTATTCCAGGTTGTTGAAAAGCCAAAGCAAAAGTTAGTGGGTAAATACTGGACTGAAAGATTAACAAAAGGTGAAATTGCTCTTCAGTTTCACTCGAGTGAGCTATTGGATGAGCTTCCAGAGGAGTTGGGTGAGCATCCCGTGACAGAAGATGAAAATCGACGTTAACTATGGGATAGTTTTTCTCTGTCCATGCGCCAGCTTTTGGTCGTTGGTCGCCCTCCCGAAGGGGGGCTGGGCTCTGCATGTCGATAAGGGCAGAGATCGGTCTACAGCGCTTGGTAAAGTTTGGGTGTCAGTGGTGGGGCAGGTTAAAGCCACTCATCACTTTATATCAATCCCAATGAGAAAAGCCTACAGGTAGTCCATTCCAAGTAGAGAACAGTGTCCGCTGTCCCCAGTAGCTTACCCTGCCATTTTGTTCACTCCGTGTAGCACGGAACACCGCTTCACGGTGTTCTGAAGTGTCAGCGCCGATATCCCAAACCGGCATCACCTGTCCCGCTTGAACATCGCCAGCAGTGCGAATGCTCGGTATTCGTGCGAGCAGTGCGGAGGTCCGCGATTCACGCAATACAACACAAAAACACGGGTACTTCCGATCACCGACTACCAAGCGAGGATCAACTCCTCGATTCCGAATACTTTGAAGCAAAGGCACTAGCTCTTGCTCTGCTGCGGCTCGATTACGGGCCATTAACATTTCTTGGGCAGACTCTTCGCACCACTGAGTCAGGTTGGTGCTGTCTGCAAGGACGAGTCTTGAACCAGCCTTTTGAGCAAAGTCACGAACCCCTGGCAGATAGCGTGAGGAGGTTATGAATAAGCCTCGACTAGCCTGATGTCGGTCGACGTGGGCCGAGAGCGCTGCAACCGCTTCCAACCCAATGGGGTTATTTGGGGCGTAACGTTTCACTTGCACCAGCGTAAGCAGGTCTCCAATCGGATCTCGTTGCCAGATACGCAGGTCTACTCCTTTATCCCCGGAGCCGGGGCCTAGTTCTGTCTTCCATCCACGCGCGGAAAAGATACTGCTGATTAATGTCTCAAACTCGCGATGACCAAGACGATGAAAATCTTGGGCATTAGCCGCGAAATGAGCATATAGGTCGCCACTGACGTCCGCCGTATCAGCCTCCACAAGTCGACATATCCATTTCCAGCGTGCTACCCGATAGGCCGCCTGAACCAGCTCACATTCGTCATCGGTGAAGTAGAACCCCGAAGTGCAGGATTCTTCAAACTCTAAGTAAACACCGACCTCTTCAAGCTCCTGACGAAGCTCCTGCGCCTCTTTGTGGTCCCACTCGAGAACGGTGTTTATCTCTCCCTCCGCGCACAGCAGCAGCAACGGACCGCCAATGAAAGGTTCATCGTCGTAGTGAGACATGGGGTCGACTAGGCAAGCGTCATACCAAATTCCATGGCGCGTAGCCCACTCTGTTGTAATGGTAGTGATCTGAGCTATCAGCTGATGAACGGCGTCCTCTAGAATCATTGGGTTGTCCATCATCACCAATTTACCTCTCCTACGAATACGTTGGCTTTTAGCTAGTGCAGCATCATCCAGGATGAACTGTCCACCGGGCTGTCAAAAGTTTTAAGCGCCAGCTATTGATCGAAAGGGGGCGACCTGACGTGTGAGAGCAAGAGGCAAAGTGGTACAAAAATGGTACATGGCCGAATGCCGTCTTCTATAGATCAGGCAAATCAAGGCGTACAGGGAGTGCATGTCCAATCCATCATGGGTGCTACGGAGAACCGGCGCGACGGCTCAGGCCTTGTCGCTACTGGGTTAGAGCCTGATTTTGCAGTCATTTCGTTCAACGTGTTTCGTACCGGATTCGGGGTTTTCAGGGCGATTTCAGCAAGCGGTGGCTGCGATTTAGCAACCGGGCGGCGACGTGTAGCAAATTCCCGTGGCAACGAGCAGTGCACACACTGGCGGATTGTTAAGCCTGTTACACAGGCCATGTTCGCTTGAGGAGGGAAGGTAGCTAGTTTACCAAGAGAAATCGCGGTTCGTCCGGAAACAGGTTCTTCGGATGCTATTGGCGCGACATGAGGCCTCCATACCTCAACCGCGGTGAGCCATGGGCACTCATTTAGACCGCCTCACCGAGACTGGCCCGACGTGATCACACTGCATCATAGCGATACTCGATATCGCGCTACCTCCCAGCCAGGTTCGGCCATCGAAGCCCCTATTCCTCTCGACGCTAAGGACCATCGCTGGCACCCAGCACCAGTGTCGGCAACGTAAATCTCAAAGCCTACGCCGCACCTGTAGGAGCTGGCTTGCCTGCGACGGGCTGTGAAGCAGCCCCAATACAGGCAACACCCCTCTCAACCCTGAGCGCGCATATCGCAGCAATCTTGCTCTGATAGATCTGATGGCGTTGGTCGAATATAGCGATAAGCGCTCATTCAAATCACGTCATGTGACAGCCGCGAGCCATGCAGCAAGCTTCGGTTATCTAACGGCTCCTCACGTAATGCCTCGGATCTGCTCAAACAGATGATCTACTTAAATCTCAAGGCCTGCGCTGACCCTTAGTAGCTGATGCCTGCGATGGGCTGTAGAGCCCCCAATACACCATATCTACTTGATTTCATTTCCGGTTTTTAGTCTGGAAGTAAATAGTAATTTTCCGAAAGGCGAGCTTCCAGATAGTCAAAGAGCGCTAACGCATCCCCTGCGTACAAAAAACCATCTTCAGTTCCGTCGGCCAAAAGTTTTGTGCCGTTCAGGGACTTAGTAATCGTATATGAGTCGAACTGAGCTGCTTTTTTTAGTTCTGTTTTTATATTGAAGCGGTTCCCGTGGGCGATGGCGTTCCTAATGTGCCTAAGGAACTCAAGCTCAGGCGCTTTGTTTAAATATCCAAAGCGAGAAAAGGCGTCACCTACATGAAGGATTGCAGCCTTAATAGGTAGGGTCAAGAATTCAATATTTTTGTTAGGGTTTTTCTTTATGTGCTCCATAGATGGTTTTAGCGGTAGATGGTAAGCCAGGGGGCTATTGATTCTTCCGATTCTGTCAGTGTGTAGTGATGGGCTGGCTTTAGTAGGGATGACTATGTTGTGTGCTCGTTTGGCTAGTTGAGAGTTAGGGTCTGCATATCCTGCTATTCCAAGCATGAATGCTCCAATTGGTGATCGTGCAGTATTTATCGCGTCTATGAGCTCGAGTTGTACCGAATTAACCATTTTTAAGGACCTGCTCTGGCGGGTTGCTGTGTTCGACTATGTAGGGTTTGAGCAACCAGCTACCAGCCTTTGGGAGATCGCTCAGCTTAGCCTAATTTCGTTCAATCGGGGTTAGCAGTCACTGAAACTTGCAGCAATCACGCCCATGAACTAAATATACATCGATTTGCAACCATCTGCACCCGCATCATCAAGCGTGGTTAACCCGAATGTATGCGGGCACAGTCACAGCCTTTTCAAAAAATTAGAGCATAATGTCAGTGCCCAACCCTGTCCCTGGATTTGCCTCACCCACCGCGGTCATGATCACCTGGGCACCCGCAAGATGTGGGGGCTGGTTCTTCTTCGATAAGTACTGCAGGCACGCATTGTTCAGTGATGCAAAGTCTATGGTCATGAATGCAGCCAGATTTTCAGTATCGTCGAAAATGCCCGTGGCATGTAGCTTTACCTCCTCCAGAGCTTCATTCAGGTTCATTTGCGCGTAGATGAGTTTTGGATTGTCATTTCTACTTCTGAATAGTTTGTCTAGATTTCATGGGTCGTAGGAGATGCTTCGCTTTCCTCGCTCAGCGCGTGAACCCTCGCAAAGGCTGTCTCGGAAAGCTCAATCGTAAGTATTCATCTTCACTTCAACTTTTGCGAACGTGGAGGCGAGAATGAAAGAGATCATATCAAGGTCGGAAATGGTTGGTGTCTTGCGAATGAGTTCTTTTGCAGACTTGGTTGTTTTACGATCAGGTTTTGCAGTTTTGCAACGTATAAAGTCTCAGTGGTTGTAGGCATGATGCTGTTTCTCATAGGTGTTGCCTATGTACATTTGCAGCAGGGTAATTCAAGTGTTTGTCAGTAGGTAGATTCGGCTGGCCGTCATGTTGTGCAGTACGCATGATAGCCGTACTCATAAAGGCCTACCCATACAGTGAAGGCCTGTCAAGGAGTACGGCTATCATACTTTTGGAGCGCTAGGGATGCCCAGTAAACGGCATGGGGCGGATGCCTTAGCTCCGCGAGCTCAACTGCCCATCAAGCTCGGCCCTTCCACTCGGCAAACTCATATGCAACAACGGAAACGGCCGCCCCTCACCATCCACCTCAGAGCGCCCCGTCTGCACAAACCCATAATGCAGATAAAACCCTACAGCCTCGGGGTTCTGCTCGTTCACATCCACACGCAGCGTGTGCCGCGAACCGCGTGCGTAATCCAGCAGCGCGCGCCCAATGCCGCGCCCACGCAGGTCGGGGTCGATAAAGAGCATTTCCACATGCTCCTGATTCAGCCCGATGAAGCCTAACGGGCAATCTTCAGCATCCACCGCGACCCACAACTCGACAGCGGGGAGGTAAACATCGCGCAACTGCGGCAGCAGCGCGTCTATGTCGGATGCCTGCAAAAAATGGTGAGTGGCGCGAACGGCGCGCAGCCAGATGTCGAGTAGCAGTGGATGGTCTGCGGCGTTGGCCTGACGAATGATCATGTAATCAACCTTGTTCACTTGATAACGGAGTAGCGGCACGCCATTAGGCGACCGTATAAGTGTCGGCATCTTGAATGCCCGCTTCGCGAACTAACGCCTGGGCGGTGCACTGCAGAGGGGGCCGAAAAGGAAGGGGCTGAAAACGTACTGATACCCGCAGGTTGCGTCAAGGGCCGGGGACGGCTTCAAAGCCGCGCCGTCCCCGGTAATCACTCAGATCGAACGTTGGTTGACCCGCGCCGTAAGCTGCTCGGCGCTTTCTTTGCGCTCGGAATAGCGGTCCACCAAAAACTCGGTGCGGTCGCGCAGCAACAGGGTGAACTTCACCAGCTCTTCCATCACGTCGACCACCCGGTCGTAGTAGGGCGATGGTTTCATGCGGCCGGCATCGTCGAATTCCAGGTACGCCTTGGGCACCGAGGACTGGTTGGGGATGGTGAACATGCGCATCCAACGGCCCAGCACGCGCAGTTGGTTGACCACGTTGAACGACTGCGAACCCCCGCACACTTGCATCACGGCCAGGGTCTTGCCTTGGGTGGGGCGTACGGCGCCGAGGGCCAGGGGGACCCAGTCGATCTGCGCCTTGAACACGGCCGACAGGGCGCCGTGGCGTTCGGGCGAGCACCAGACCTGGCCTTCGGACCACAGCACCAGGTCACGCAGTTCTTGCACTTTGGGGTGCTCTACCGGCACGTCGTCAGGCAACGGCAGGCCGGAGGGATCGAAGATGCGCGTCTCGGCACCGAAATGCTGCAGAAGGCGGGCAGCCTCTTCAGTCAGCAAGCGGCTGAAGGAGCGTTCGCGGGTCGACCCGTACAACAGCAGGATGCGCGGTTTGTGCTCGCTGGCACGGGGCGCGGCCGGGGCTGCGTCGAACAGGGACAGGTCGAGGTTGGGCAGTTGCTCGGACATGGGGCCTCCTTAAAGCGTGCCGATGCGGTCCAGCTCGCGCTGGAGCTCGTCGTGGCCGAGGGTATTGAAGGGGAGGGCGAAGAGGGCGTTGCAGCGTCGCTCGATGATGGCCAGCGTGGCGTTGAATGCGGCGTCAATCGCAGCCTCGTCACCCTCGACCTCGGAAGGGTCTTCCAGGCCCCAGTGGGCTTTTAGGGCCGGGCCGAAGTACACGGGGCAGGGTTCACCGGCGGCTTTGTCGCAGACGGTGATGACGATGTCCGGCGGGTTGGCGGTGAAGGCATCGTTACCTTTGCTGCGCAGGCCTTCTGTGGAAATGCCGGCCTGCTGCAGGGTGGTGAGGCTGCGCGGCAGCACCTGGCCTTTGGGAAAACTGCCGGCACTGACGGCTGCGAAGCCTGGCGGTGCCAGGTGATTGAACAGCGCTTCGCTGAGGATGCTGCGGCAGCTGTTGGCGGTGCACATGAACAGGACTTGCATTGGAAGGCTCTCTCGCGGGGTGGCGGCTTCAGCAGCAGACGGCTGCGCGGACGGGGCGGTCGGCCATGTGCTGCAGGCGTACTGTGTTCGCCTGCAGCCAGGTGGCATTGGCCTGCAACGTTACCTGCAGCATGTCGTGCACCCACGTGGGCAGGTTTGGGTTGAGGCGGTAATACACCCATTGGCCTTGGCGGCGATCCAGCAGCAGGCCGCTGCTTCGCAGTTGGGCGAGATGGCGGCTGATTTTCGGCTGGCTGTCGTCGAGCGCGCACATCAGCTCGCAAACGCAGAGTTCGCCCAGGCTGGCGATGAGCAGGGTGGCGCGAGCGCGGGTCTCGTCGGCCAGGTTCTTGAAGACCTCGGGTGGGGTGATCATGGAGGTGCTCTTTACATATGGATAACCGAATATACGGATTTCCATATGTTTAGCGCAAGCGGGAAAATGCGGCACGAAATTGATATAGAGCTACCGGAAATGATCAGATTTTGGCTCTTCCTTGTAGGGCGTTTCTGAATAACTCTTTGCAGGCCATTGCGTCATTGCGATGGAAAGCTGAGCCCCCTAGTCTCGCTGGGTCGTTGCATATTCAACGACCGGGTCTGCAAGCCCGTAGCTTGGATTGGTCTCAGTTTGCTGTTGGCTTTGTTCAATGGTGGCTGCGTGCGGGTGGCCTTCGGGCCAGCCGGGCAATTGACCTCCAAGTCCGGTCTTGCAGGCCCGCACGTAGCCGCCACCTATTCATCTGCAAGTGATTTGGCGCCGGTCCGACTTAGCTTTTGTCTGGAGGTTGTCATGCTCAAGATCGTCCCCGACCCACCGTGCTCCCCCGATACACCCCATCACCTCGAAGACACCCTGATCCAAGCCTCGGAGTACGTACTCTGCGCCTTGGCCGTCGCCCACCACGCCGTCTCCACGCTCCCCAAGTCGCCTGCCTCAATCATGACCCTGGCCGTCATGCACGAAATGGAAGCGGTGCGCACATTGCTGGAATCGGCGGTTGCGCAGGTGCAACTCACGGCCACGCCGCACATGCAGACGCTGCATTGACGTTCACCGATGCCGGGGCTGCTTTGCAGCCCTTCGCGGGCAAGCCCGCTCCTACAGCGGGCGTCGACGCGCTTGCGAACGTTGTTTTCAGCGCGACAGCGCAGGGAGATATGCAATGGACAAGGTATTACCAGAACGCACCGGCACGCTGGGTTTGACCATAGGTTCAGCGTCGTGCCTGGACGGCGTGATACAGGGCAAGCGCCTGTTTCGCGTAGAGCCCGGCAACTGCTGTGACCATGCCATCGAGCAGGCGTCGGTGCTGATGGACTGCTCAAGACGAGCCTCGTTCATCGGGGTGATGGACGACGAACCTGTGCTGGTGTGGGCCTCGCACTTTCTTTGCGAAATGGCCAAGGCGCTGATGGACGATGCGCACATGGGCATGCGCAAGCACCGCTGATGCGTCAGCGCTCAACAGTGAGGGTGTAAACAATGAAGGTCTTTTCCGAAGGTGATAGCGGCAGGGCACTTTGCGAGGATTGTCGGGCGGTAGTGCCCACGCACTATGCTCGCCGTGATGTACCGTTCAGCGATGGCCGAGGCGTGGCCGAGGACCTTTTGGTAGGCGTATGCACCCACTGCGACACCGTGGTCGCCATCCCGCCGGAGGCTACCCTGGCTTTGCAGCGTCTGGCTCGCTTGGCAGTCTAGCCAGCCGCCCCCCGCCAGCTTCTACTGCGCCGTCACCGTCTGCCCCTTATGCGCCTGGCGCCACTGCTTGGGGCTGACATCGAACCAGCGGCGGAACGCACGCGAAAACGCGCTGATCTCCGAATACCCAAGCAGCAAGGCCAGCTCGGAGATCGGCAGCGCGGACTGTTGCAGGTAGTAGGTCGCCAGCTCCTGGCGCACGGTGTCGATCAGGGTTGAAAAACTCAAGCCTTGCTCCTGCAGGCGGCGTTGCACTGTCCAGCTGGGCAGGCGCAACTGCTCGGCGACCTGCTCCAGGCTCGGGTAGCCGTCGCCGAGCAGGGCCCTGACCTGCGTCTTGACGTCATCGACAATGCCGGGTCGGTTGGTCGTGCCGGCCTGGCCGCCGAGCATGCGCATGCTTTCGATGACGATGGCCAGCAGCCGTGGGTCGCGGCCGGGCATAGGCCGGTCGAGCACGCTGCGGCGGAACACCAGCGAATTGCGTGGCTGGCCAAACAGCACCGGGGCGTCGAACACTTTGCAGTGCTCGTGCCAGGCCTCGGGTTGCGGGTGCTCGAACAGCACCTTTTCCGGCGCCCAGTTCTGGCCCAGCGCGTGGCGCATGAGGTTGAAGAACATGCCCAGCGACAGTTCGGCATCCTGGCGTCTGCGCACAATGGCGCCGTACTGCACCTGGTAGTCGAGGCGGTAGAACTCACCCATCGCCTCCAGCCGCAACAGGCTGCTCTGCTGGTGCACCGGGAAGGTGTCGACCACATTGCGCAAGGCATCGCCCAGGGTGGCCGAGCACATGCCCACGTAGCCGAGCAAACCCAGGGCGTCGGGCTTGAACTGCTGGCCGAAGCGCAGGCCGAAGTTGTCGTTGCCGGTTTGCCGGGCGGCTTCTTCGAACACCTGGCAATACTGGTTCAGGTCCAGGCTCAGGGTCGGGTGCTCCAGGCGTTCGGAGTCGATGCCGGCGCGCCCGAGAATGCGCTCGGCGTCGCCGCCTTGCTGGCCGATGAAGCTGACCAGGCCGGTTGCCGCCGAGGCGAGAATGCCGATCGCGTTGCCGGGCTGGGCGCCGGTGGGGTGGAGCGGACCTGGATGGACAACGTGCACGTAGAATCCTCCTCGATCGTTTACCGAGTGCTGCTGGGTAACGGTGGGAGCAATTTTCATTCCACGCCGCGCGAAACGCTGTAATCACACCGTTCAGCCGCTCAAGGGTACCTCTTTGCGGGCTGGGCTGGAGCACGCCAGGCGTGGGCGACGCACCAACAGGGTGCGTAGCCTTTGGTTACAAAACTGTTTCGTTCATGCCCGCGCGAGTGCGCCCACCGGGCGCTCCTGCAAGTAGCGCTGGCACAGCTCGACCGTTTGTTCGACCCACACCGGGCCCAGGCACTCGACCTGTGGGGTGCCGCGGTGGGTGCCGGTCCAGGCCAGCAGCTGCAGGCGCCGTTGCATGATTAGCGTTGGCAGCAGGGCGATGTCGCAGTCGTCAAGGCTGGCCACCGTGCTGTAGCCCTCCAGCCAGTTGTCTATCCAGTGCGGCAGGTCGGGGTGGTGTTCGAAAAAGCTCAGGGCTGCCGCCAGGTCATGCAGGTACCAGCCCATGCCGCAGTCGTCGAAGTCGATGATGCGCGTGCGGTCCCCCTGCACCAGCAGGTTGGTCAGACGCAGGTCGGCGTGGATCAGGCCAAAGCGCGATGGGTCCTCGCCATACCCGTGCAGCCGTTCGCCAATCACGCCCACGGCTTCGCTGATCAATGCGCTACCGCGTGCATCCAGGTAGGGCGCCGCACGCCAACTGCCCCAGTGGCCCTGGTCACCCAGCATGGTTTGGTGGTTCCAGGTCAGCCGCTGGAAGTTGCCCGGTCGTTGCCAGGTGCGGGCATGCCGGTGCAGGTGGGCGTTGATGGCGCCCAGCCGGCGAAAAGAAGCATTGAGTTGTTGCTGGTCGGGCTCGCCCCCGTCGATCCAGTGGAACAGCACCACAAACCGGCGGCCGTGGCCGGGCAGCTCGACAACCTGAATGGCCTCCCCATCCAGCCCCGTAATCGGCACAGGTACTTCCAGGCCAGCGCTTTGCAACGCCGCGAGCCAGGCCAGCTCGCTGGCGATGTCGGCCTGCTGGTGGTAGCCGGCGCGGTGCACCCGCATGACAAAACGTTGCCGTTGCCCCTGAACCTGATAGGTGGCGTTCTCCGAATGCACCAGTAACCCGATCTGGCCCTGGTAGGCCTCGGCATAGGCCGACAGCGCACGTTGGGCAAAGTGGTCGAGCACGGCAGGGCTGGTGTGGGAGGAGATATCGGTGGTCATCAGGCACGCTCCGTTGGCAGGGGTCTGGCTGCCAGCATGAGTCGAGCCCCGCGCCACTGGCTTGACCGCAAACCGCGAAATCTTGACCGCTCGCCACAAGGCGCCCAGGCCTGATCGAGAATTTGATCTTGCGACCCGCAACTTGTGCCCTGCGGTCAAGTCGGCCGCTGCCGGTCAGCCCACCATCGGTCCACATCACCGGCTAGGTCATTGGATCGAGGGCTTGAACATGCTGACTTCACTACAAGGCAAGAGCGTATTGGTCACCGGCGGCACCAGCGGCATTGGCTTGGGCATCGCCGTCGGCTTTGCCCGCCAGGGCGCCAAGGTGGCCATCAGTGGGCGGCAGCGGGACAAGGTCGAGGCCGTGGCCAGCCGCCTGCGCGACCAAGGCCTGGCAGTGATCGGGCTGGTCGCCGATGTGGCGCAGCGCGAGCCGGTGCGGCAGTTGATCGAGCAGGTGGTGCAGGCCCAGGGCGGGCTTGATGTGTTGTGCGCGAACGCGGGTGTGTTCCCCTCGGCGCCGCTGGAACAGATGACCGACGCCGATTGGGACCTGGTGCTTGATACCAACGCCAAAGGCACCTTCCTGTGCGTGCAGGCGGCGCTGCCGCACCTGCGCCGGGCGGCCTATGGCCGGGTGATTCTCACCTCTTCGATCACCGGGCCAGTCACTGGCTTCCCCGGTTGGGCGCACTACGGCGCGAGCAAGGCGGCGCAATTGGGCTTCATGCGTACGGCGGCCATCGAGCTGGCGCGCGATGGCATCACGATCAATGCCGTGCTGCCCGGCAACATCCTCACCGAGGGCTTGCAGGGCATGGGCGAGGCGTACCAGGCCAGCATGGCTGCGTCCATTCCACTCAAATGCCTCGGCCACGTCGAGGACATCGCCAACGCCGCGCTGTTTTTCGCCTCGAAAGAGGCCGGCTACATCACCGGGCAGAGCCTGATCGTCGACGGCGGGCAGATCCTGCCAGAGTCCCTGCAGGCACTTGCCTGACGCCTTGCACCATAACCCTATAAGAACGGAGTGCATCCTGATGAGCGAGATCTACAGTGGTGAACTGAAACTCACGCGCGATGGCCAGGCGCAGCCCCACCAGGTGCAGCGCCTGCGCAAGAACGCGGTGGGCCTGATGGGTGTGCTGTTCATGACGGTGGCGACGGCGGCGCCGATCACGGCAATGCTGGGCAACGTGCCAATCGCCATCGGCAGCGGCAATGGCCAGTACGCCCCCGCAGGCTACCTGGTGGCGACGATCATCCTGGCGCTGTTTGCCATCGGCTATGCGCAAATGGCCAAGTACATCACGGCCACCGGCGCGTTCTATGGGTTTATCTCCCATGGGCTGGGGCGGGTGGTGGGAATGGCCTCGGGGATTGCGGTCACGCTCACCTACATCGTGTTTGAAGCGGCGCTGGTGGGCATTTTCGCCTTCTTCTGCGAAGACCTGCTGGCCAGCGTCTTCGGCGTGCACGTGCCTTGGATCGTGTTCGCCCTGGCCATGCTGCTGGCCAATGGCGTGCTCAGCTACTTTGACATTTCCCTGACCGCCAAGGTGCTTGGGCTATGCCTGGTGCTGGAGATCCTGATGCTGGGGCTGATGGCCTTTGCCGTGCTGCTGCATGGCGGTGGCCCGCAGGGCATGGCCGCGGAGTCGATCAACCCGCTGAACGCGTTCAAACCCGCCGAGGGCGTGATCGGCGCGAATGCGGGCATAGGCCTGTTCTTCGCGTTCTGGTCGTGGGTCGGTTTCGAGTCCTCGGCGATGTACGGCGAGGAGTCGCGCAACCCGAAAAAGATCATCCCGCTGGCGACGCTGATCGCGGTCATCGGCATCGGGGTGTTCTATGTGTTCGTGTCGTGGATGGCCATCGCTGGCTCCGGGCCTGCCGAGGCCATTCGCCTGGCGCAAGACCCAGCCACTGCCGCCGAAGTGTTCTACGGGCCGACCCGCACCTACTTGGGTGAGTGGGCGGTGAGCCTGTTCAAGCTGCTGGTGGTGACCGGCTCGTTCGCCTGCGGCATGGCCTTCCACAACTGCGCGGCGCGCTACATCTATGCCCTGGGCCGGGAAAACCTGTTCGTGTTCCTAGGCCGTACCGTGGGCCGCACCCATGAGCGCCATGGTTCACCGCACATAGCCTCGACCGTGCAAAGCCTGATCGCTACGGTGATCGTCCTGGCGTTTCTGTTCACCGGTAAAGACCCCTATGCCGACCTCTACGCGCTGCTGGCCATTCTCGGCACCATGGGGATTCTCATCGTCCAGGCGCTGTGCGCCTTTGCCGTGGTCTGCTACTTCCATGTGGGCACTCAACGCCGTGCCCAGGCGCACTGGTTCAAGACCTTCCTCGCGCCCCTGCTGGGCGGCATCGGCATGCTCTACGTGGTCTACCTGCTGTTCGCCAACCTCAGTTTTGCCGCAGGCAGCGCGGCCGAGTCGCTGCTGTTCCGGCTGATCCCTTGGATCGTCGCGGCCAGCTTCGCGCTGGGGGGCTCCATTGCCCTGTACTTCCGCTACTTCGACCGCCGCAAGTACCACATCATCGGCAGCATCGTCATGGACGACGCGCGCCAGGACACCTGAGGAGACCGACCATGTTGAAAGTGAATGCCTTCCAGCCTGAACAGGCTGAGGCCCTGGACGCTGCCGAGCGCAGCCTGATCGAGCGCCGCCAGCGCCTGCTTGGCCCGGCCTATCAGTTGTTTTACGACAACCCGCTGCACCTGGTGCGGGGTGCCGGCACCTGGCTCTACGACCGCGCAGGCCGGGCCTACCTCGACCTGTACAACAACGTCGCTTCGGTCGGCCACAGCCACCCGCGTGTGGTCGAGGCCCTGGCCCGGCAGGCGGGCGAGCTCAACACCCATACCCGCTACCTGCACGAGGGGGTGCTCGATTATGCCGAGAAGCTGCTGGCGACCATGCCGGCAGCACTGGGCAACGTGATGTTCACCTGCACCGGCAGTGAAGCCAATGACCTGGCGCTGCGCATTGCCCGCGACTACACCGGTGGCACCGGGGTGATCGTGACCCGTTATGCCTATCACGGGATGACGTCGGCCATCGCCGAGCTGTCGCCTTCGGTGGGTGACTATGTGCCGTTGGGCCGCGATATCCGTGTGGTCGATGCCCCCCTGCATGTGCCAGAAGACCCGCAGCGGGTGGGCCAGGTGTTCGCCGCCCAGGTACGTGCCGCGCTGGCCGACATGCATCGCCATGGTATTCGCCCGGCAGCGTTGCTGGTCGATACCCTGTTCACCAGCGATGGTGTGTTCGCCGACCCGCCGGGCTTCCTCTGCGAGGCGGTGGAGGCGGTGCGCGCTGCTGGTGGGCTGTTCATCGCTGACGAGGTGCAGCCAGGGTTCGGCCGCACCGGCACGCACATGTGGGGCTTCGAGCGCCATGGCCTGGTGCCCGACCTGGTGACGTTGGGCAAGCCAATGGGCAATGGCCACCCCCTGGCGGGGCTGACGGTACGCCCACAAATACTCGAACGGTTTGGCCGCAACGCCAGCTACTTCAACACCTTTGGCGGCAACCCGGTGTCGGCGGCAGCGGGGCTTGCGGTGCTGCAGGTCATCGAGGACGAGGGTTTGCAGGAGAATGCCCGGCGCGTGGGCGCTCAGCTCAAGGAGGGCCTTGAAGGGCTTGCCCGTGAGCATGCCTGCCTGGGGCAGGTGCGGGGGGCAGGGTTGTTCATCGGTGCCGATGTGGTGGACGGGGAGGGCAGTGCCGATGGCCCGACGGCCCGGCGCATCACCAACTTGCTGCGTGATGAAGGCATGCTGATTGGTGTGTCGGGGGCACAGAACAATGCACTGAAGATCCGGCCGCAGCTGTGCTTCTCTGCGGAGAACGTCGAGCAGTTTCTCGGTGCCCTGCAGCGCGTGTTGCGCCAGCTGTGATGGGCTAGCAAAGGTAGTGTTCCTGCCACCCCGCCAGGGCTTGCCCTGGCGGGGTTTTCTGTTTGCAGGCCCGCTTGCTCAGTGCCCGGTTGCCGCCTTGCGCCCTTGCACCTGGTCATAGCAACCGGCCTGCTCGAATACCGCGCGCACTTCATCGAGTACCAACGGGTCTTCGATAGTCGGGGGTGTCGCGACGTCGGGGCTCGAAGCCAGGCTGCGCAGGGTTTTGCGCAGGATCTTGCCGGAACGGGTCTTGGGCAGGCGCTTGAGGATGAACACCCGGCGCAGTGAGGCGATGGCACCGACCGCCTCGCGCACCCGCGCCACCAGCTCGCCTTCAAGTTGCGCAGGGTCTGGCTGCAGCCCTTGCTTGAGCACCACGAACCCGACCGGCACCTCGCCCTTGAGCTCCTCTGCCAACGCCACCACGGCGCACTCGGCGACGGCCGGGTGGTCGCCCAGGGCTTCTTCGAGGCTGCCGCTGGACAGGCGGTGCCCGGCGACATTGATCACATCGTCCACGCGGCCCATCACGAACAGGTAGCCGTCTTCGTCCAGGTAGCCGCCATCGCCACTGCAGTAATAGCCGGGGAACACGTTCAGGTAGCTGTCGGCAAAGCGCTGCGCGTCCCCCCACAACGTGGTCAGCGTGCCGGGTGGCAATGGCAGGCGCAGGGCAATGTTGCCGGGCTGGTTGCTGGGCAACGGCTGGCCTTCGTCGTCGAGTATTGCCAGGCGGTAGCCGGGCATCGGCAGGCTCGCCGAGCCTGGTTTCATCGGCAGGTCGTCTAGCCCACGGGGGTTGCCGGCAATTGCCCAGCCCGTTTCGGTCTGCCACCAGTGGTCGACCACCGGGCAGGGTAGAAAGCCCTGCAGCCATTCGTAGGTCGGTGGGTCGAGGCGTTCGCCGGCCACATACACCGCCTTCAGGCAGGACAGGTCGCGGCCGGCGGCCAGGCGCACCTGTGGGTCCTCGCGCTTGATGGCGCGGAACGCGGTGGGCGCGGTGAAGAACACATTCACCCGGTGTTCGGCGATCACGCGCCAGAAGGCGCCGGCATCGGGTGTTCGCACCGGCTTGCCCTCGTAAAGCAAGGTGGTGCAACCGCGGATGAGCGGGGCATAGACGATGTAGGAATGCCCAACGACCCAGCCGATGTCCGAGGCCGCCCAAAACACTTCGCCGGGCTGCGCGTCGTACAGCGCTTGCATGCTGTAGTTAAGTGCCACGGCATGGCCGCCATGGTCGCGCACCACGCCTTTGGGCCTGCCGGTGGTGCCGGAGGTGTACAAGATGTACAGCGGGTCGGTGGCATCGACCGGTACCGCTGGCACCGCTTCGGCCTGGGCGAGCAGCGCCTGCCAATCATGCTCGCGAGGGCCGCGCAGCAGGGCGCGAGCTTGTTCGCGTTGTTCGATCACCACGTGTGGTGTGTGCTTGGCGGCCAGTTGCAGGGCTTGGTCCAGCAATGGCTTGTAGGGCACCACCCGTTCGTACTCGATGCCGCAGCTGGCGCTGAGCAGCACCTTGGGGCACGCGTCGTTGATGCGCACGGCCAGTTCGGCCGCAGAGAAGCCACCAAACACCACCGAATGCACCGCGCCGAGCCTGGCGCAGGCCAGCATGCCGACCACCGCCTGAGGGATCATCGGCATGTAGATGATCACCCGGTCGCCGCGCGCCACCCCCAGCGCCCGCAGCATGCCGGCGCAGCGGGCCACGCGGTCCTGCAACTGGCGATAGCTGATGCGCTCTTGCACACCGCTGGCCGGTGAATCGTAGAGGATCGCGCAGCGCTCACCGGCTCCGTTGGCAACGTGCCGATCGACCGCCAGGTGGCAGGTATTGAGCTGGCCGTCGGCAAACCAGCGGCCGCCTGCGCCGGGGGTGTCGGTGAAGATCTGGCATGGGAAGCGCGACCAGTCCAGTTCGCTAGCCTGTTCGCGCCAGAACCCTTCCGGGTCCTCGGCCGCGCGGGTGTAAGCCTGCAGGTAGGTAGTCATGGGTGTTCTCCTTGTTACTGTTATTGTTTTTGCGACCCTCGGGCCATCCAGCCAAGCCTCATGGGCTGTAAAGGGGGCTGCCTTGCAGCCCATCGCCGGCAAGCCAGCTCCCACAGGTACGGCGCATGCTTGAGGTTTGTACTTGCCTGAGGGAGCTGGCTTGCCGGCGATGGGTCGCGCAGCGGCCCCTTTGGCCCAGACCGGAACTCATAAACCCTCGGGCCTGCTTCAATCCTCCCAGTCGCTGGCTGCCGTCGCTTGACCATCGGGCACAATTACTTGACCGCCGAACGCTGGCTGTTGCCCCCGCAACAGTGTTTCGACAGTCTGCTGCGCAGAGGGCACCGCGCCCTGTCTGCGCTGTTGGCTATCCCATTGAGGCTCAACGCTATTTTCGTTTGGCACGGTTGCTGCGTTGTCTGCTTCAACCCTTCGAGGACAGCCAAGGAGCCTCCCCATGAGCCAAGCCCCAATCAAGTTCGCCTACTGGGTCCCCAACGTCAGCGGTGGCCTGGTGGTGAGCACCATCGAGCAACGCACCAGCTGGGACATCGACTACAACCGCAAACTGGCGCAGATCGCCGAAAAGGCGGGCTTTGACTACGCCCTGTCGCAAATCCGTTTCACTGCCGGTTATGGTGCCGACAACCAGCACGAGTCGGTCACCATCAGCCATGCGCTGCTGGCCGCCACCGAGAAGCTCAAGGTCATCGCGGCCATCCTTCCAGGCCCATGGAACCCGGCGCTGGCGGCCAAGCAACTGGCAACCATCGACCAGTTCACCCAGGGCCGGATCGCCATCAACCTGGTGTCGGGCTGGTTCAAGGGCGAGTTCCACGCCATCGGCGAACCGTGGCTGGACCATGACGAGCGCTACCGCCGTTCAGAGGAGTTCATCCGTGCGCTGAAGGGCATCTGGACCCAGGACAATTTCACCTTCAACGGCGATTTCTATCGCTTCCGGGACTACACCCTCAAACCCAAGCCCTTGCAGCAGCCGCACCCGGAAATCTTCCAGGGTGGCAGTTCGCGTGCAGCGCGGGACATGGCGGCGCGGGTGTCGGACTGGTACTTCACCAATGGCAATACCGTGGAGGGGATCAAGGCCCAGGTCGACGATCTGCGTGCCAAGGCAGCCGCCAACGGCCATTCGATCAAGGTGGGGGTGAATGCCTTCATCATTGCCCGCGACACCGAGGAAGAGGCGCGGGCGGTGTTGCAGGAGATCATCGACAAGGCCAACCCCGAGGCGGTTAAGGCGTTTGGGCATGAGGTCAAGAACGCCGGGGCGGCCAGCCCGGAAGGCGAGGGCAACTGGGCCACGTCCAGCTTCGAGGACCTGGTGCAGTACAACGATGGGTTCAAGACCAACCTGATCGGCACACCGCTGCAGATTGCCGAGCGCATTGTTGCGCTGAAGGCGGTGGGGGTGGATTTGATCCTCTCAGGTTTCCTGCATTTCCAAGAGGAGGTGGCGTACTTTGGTGAGCATGTGTTGCCGCTGGTGCGTGAGCTGGAGGTCGGGCGCCGGGTGGAAAAAGCGGTGGCGTGAGGCTGCTGTGTGGGAGCGGGCTTGCCCCGCGAATGAGAATACGCGGTGCATGGCACCGGCTGCGCCGGTGTTCGCGGGGCAAGCCCGCTCCCACACAGCCCCGGCGATTATCGTGGTGCAGCCCTTTTCGACCGGTCCGGCGCCCCGGCAAGGCCGCTACAGGGGGCGAGGTAGTGGCTAGTAGCGTTGCAGGTGCTCGGCAAAGGTAGCGCCTTGGTATTGCCCGCGGAACAGCCCGCGCTCCACCAGACGCGGCACCACCTCATCGAGGAAGCAATACACCGAGCCGAACGAGCCCCCCGGCGCCGCAATAAAACCATCCATTACACCCGCCTCGGCCCAGTCGGCAATTTCTTCCACCGCGTCGTCGACCGTGCCGATCACCTGCCAGTGCGCCGCCGAGAGCACTTCTGGGCGCATCAACAGCTCGCTAGGCAGCAACGATTCGCGCTCGATCAAGCGCCGCAACAAGCTCACATGCGTGCGGCTGGCACCGGGCAGCAGTTGCAGCGGTGCCAGGTCGGCAGCGTGAATGCGTCGGTCGCTTGGCCAGTTCGTCAGGTCGATGCCGATCATCTTTTCGATGGCAGCATATTTGCGTGCCTTGTCGACCCGCGCATGGGTGTCCATGAACAGTTCGCGCGCTTGCTCGCGCGTGGGCGCCAAGAACAGGCTGAGGCCCGGCAGCAGGCGGATGTCTGCGGGGTTGCGACCATGGCGTTCGGCCCGTCGTGAAAGGTCACGGCGCAGCTCGGCGGCGGCGGCCTGGTCGGGCGTGGGGGCGAAGACGATGTCGGCGACCCGGGCAGCGAAGTCGCGGCCACTGTCCGAGGCGCCCGCCTGGATCAGTGGAATGCGGCTGCCCTGTTCCGGCAGGTTGAGCGGGCCTTGCACCTGGAGGAAGTCGCCCTGGTGGTCTATTGGCTGGACTTGTGCCGGGTCGGCATAGACACCGTTGTCACGGTCGATTCGCAGCGCCTGGTTGGGGAAGCTGCGCCACAACCGCTGCACCACGTCGGTAAATTCGGCGGCGCGGGCGTAGCGCTCTTCGGCGCTGGGCATGGCACGCAGGCCGAAATTTTCATGCCCTTGCAACGCGGTGACGATGTTCCAGCCCACGCGGCCGTTGCTCAGCCAGTTCAGAGACTGCAGCTGGCGAGCCACCAGGTACGGCGGGAAGAACGTGGTCGAAACGGTCGACACCAGGCCGATGTGCGTAGTCTCGCGGGTGAGCGCGGCCAGCAGCACGGTGGGGTCGAGGCTGGTGAAGCCCGAGCCGCTTTGCAGCGCGTCGGCGACCACGCAACTGACGTCGGGGCGGAACACGAAGTCCAGGTGCGCGGCTTCTGAGCGGCGTGCGATGTCCAGGGCGAAGTCGCTGCCAAACAGGCTTTCGACGCGGCTGTCTGGGCGCCGCCAGCCTTCGCCGCTTAGCCAGGTCGGGGCGAGCGACATGCCGATGTGCAGGCCTTGTTGATGAGTCATCAGGGTCGGTTCTCCAGTGGCTGGCAAATAAGCGCTGGCCGGTGCTTATCGGCCAGCAGGGGTGGCTTAGAACGCGCCTTTGACGCCCACGCCAAGCGTGCGCGGCTCGGTCATGCTGGCTTCGATCCCGCCAATGCCCCGGTTGGTCTGCATGTAGGTCGCGCTGCGCTCGTCGAAGACGTTCTTGACGTAGGTGTACACCTGGAGCTGGTCGTTGAAGCGGTAGCTCATGCGTGCATCGGCCACGGTGTAACCGTCGATGGCATAGCTTTTGGTGTTGGCGATATCCGAGTAGTAGCCATCCACGTGGCGTACTTGGGCGTTGAGGTTGAGGCGGTCGGTGATGTCCCAGCTCGGGCCGAAGCTGACGGTGTAGCCGGGCGAACGGGCAAACTCGTTATGCGCATAACTGCTGTTGGCGTCGATGTCGTCGATGCGGGTCTGCAGGGCGCCGGCGCTGGCCTTGAGGGTCAGGTTGTCGAGCACGCGGTAGTCTGCCGACAGCTCGACCCCATAGGCGTGGGCCTTTTCGGCGTTGATGGTGTAGGACTGAGTCAGGCCCGAGGCCAGCACCACGGGGATGTTGTACTGCGCATCCTGCATGTCCATGTAGAACAGGTTGCCGTTCACGTGCAGGCGGTCGTTCAGCAGGCTGGCGCGGGCGAACAGTTCGTAGTTCCACATGCGCTCGTCGTCGAATTGCTCGAAGCGCTTGCTGCTCATGTTCAGCGACACACCGCCGGGGTTGTAGCCGCGGCTGACCATGCCGCCCACGGTCCATTCCGGGGTCAGGGCGTAGGCCAGCGATACCTTGGGCAGGAAGGCGTTGAAGGTCTTGTCGTAGTCCAGGCCATCGGTGGCGAAAGGCGAGGTGCCCTCGCGCTGGACCTGGTCTTGCTGGAAGCGCAAGGCCGTGGTCAGGGTCCAGCGGTCGTTCAGGCGATAGCTGACTTCACCGAATACGCCGAGGTTGCGCTTGGTGTCGTCGAAGTCGGAGATGCCGCCGTAGTACAGGATTTCATCGGAGTCAGTGCGAGCCAGGTACAGGCCGGCCATGCCGCTGAGGGTGTCTTGCTGCTCGCCGAAGGTGACGCGCGTTTCGTTGGAGAAGTTCTTCTGGCGGACATCGGCATCGCCGCTGTTGGCCACGCCCAGCACGCGGTGCACGTTGGACAGCGAGTACTGGGTCTGGTTGAACAGCTTCATGCCGTTGCCCAGTTCGTAATCGACATCGACGATATGCGTGTTGGTTTGCTGGTGCCAGCTGGGCATGGTGGCGCCGGTGTGGTTCAGCTTGTGAAACGGGTACGAGGCGGCTTCCTGGGTGGGGCGGTTGGAGTCGCCGTGGGCGAAGGTGTATTTCAGGCCCAGGCCGGGCACCGCTTCGGGCAGCCATAGCAACTTGCCGCGCAGGTTCAGCGAGCGGAAGTCCTGGTCGGTGCCGTGGCTGGCAAAGGACGGGTTGGTGTAGTCGATGAACGTGTCACGGGCGGCGTAATCCAGGGCCAGGCGGCCGGCCAGGTTGTCGGTCAGCGGCCCGGAGACCGCCAGCGAGCTGCGCCGGGCGTGGTAGCTACCCAGTTCTGCCTGGTAGGCCGCCTCCGGTGTGAAGGTCGGGTCTTTGGTCTTGACCACGATTGCCCCGGCAATGGCGTTGGCGCCCTGGCTGGTGGTCTGCGGCCCGCGGTAGACCTCGATGGTGTCGACGTCCCACACCGACGGTGCGCCGAAGTACATCTCGTTGTAGTTCAGGTAGTGCCCGTCGAGGTTGATCGTGGCCCGCGGTACCGTGCCGCCCCAGAACACGTTGGCGCCGTTGTTCGGGCCCTGGCTGTCCTGGCCGCGGATGATCGGCGCGCCGACCGAGTCGGTGTAGATCACGTTGGGCACATCGTTGAGCACTTCGTGCACCGAGGCGTTGCCGGTTTTGAGGGTGTCGATCTCGCTGGCGTTCTTCACCGACACCGACGAGGCAGTGTTCTTGAGGTCGCGTTCGACCTTCTCGCCGCTCACCAGCACCGGTGCCAGCACCAGCTGCGAGTTGGCGGCGGCTGGCGTCTGTTCGGCCAGGACGGGTGGGGCGGCAAGCAGGGTGGACAGGGTCAGCACACCAAATCCTTGGCTGATCGAGCGTTGCGCGGGGTACTTCAAGACAACCTCCAAATGAGAACGATCCTCGTTTGCGATGGAAGGTATCACGGTGCCATCTCGTTCCGCAATAAAGAATCTATTCCTCGAAGTGGTATGGTGTGGTCGCCCTGCACGTGCATTCGCACCCTGCGAGGGCCGCTGGCGGTATGATGGGCCGCCGCGCGTGCCGGGCGTGGCGCTGCCGCTTGGCCAGATAATCAGAAATGAGGAGATAGCCCCGTTGAACACTTTGCAGTCCCCTGCCGATGCGGAGCCGGAGAGCCCCGGCGAGAAGCGTTCCGGTACCATTCAGTCGGTGTCGATTGCTGCGCGGTTCCTGAATGTGCTGGCCAATGCCGAGAGTGAATTGAGCCTGGGCGAGGTCGCCCGCCGTACTGGTACCGGTGGTTCCACAGCGCATCGCTATCTGCAGAGCCTGGTCAAAGAAGGGCTGGCCAGGCAGGACCCGGCCAGCGCGCTGTATGACCTTGGCCCGGCAGCCCTGAGCATCGGCATTGGCGCCCTGAAACGGGTGGATGCAGTGGACATCGGCGCCCAGCACATGAAGGCCCTGGCGCAACGGCATGCCGCCAGCGGTGGCGTGGCGATCTGGACCGACCGCGGGCCGACCCTGGTGCGCTGGTACCGCAGTGCCTATTTCTCGATCAACCCCTTGGCGTTGGGCGACATCTTGCCCATCGACAACACCGCGTGCGGGCTGGTGTTCCAGGCGTTTCTGCCCAAGGCTACGATCGATGCCGCGCGCAAGTTGCAGCCGGCGCATTTTCGCGGCACCCCACCCAGTGCGAAGGTGCTGGAGCAGATTCGTCAGCATTGCTGGGCTGAGCTGACCAGCCACTTGCTGTCGAGCGTGACCGGGCAGGCCGCGCCGGTGTTCGACGCGCAGCAGGAAATTGTCTGCGTGATGACCACGGTCACTGACCTGGGGCAGTTGCGTGCGCCTGAAGACCGCCAGGCGCTGTTCCATGAGGCCGGGCTGGTCAACCAGGCCACCGGGGGCCGCATGCTCGGCGCACCGGCGCCGGTGCTGCCGGACTAAGCGGGCTCGCTGCGTCCGCGTGGCACCAGCAGCGGGGTGCCGCTGACCGGGTCTTCGATGATCAGCGCCGAAAGCCCGAACACGCGCTGCACCAGCGCTTCAGTGAAGATTTCGCTTGGCGCACCCTGTGCCACGATCGCGCCGTCGCGCATGGCCACCAGGTGGCTCGCGTAGCGGCAGGCCTGGTTGAGGTCGTGCAACACGGCCACGATGGTGCGGCCCTGCTGGTTCAGTTCGCGCAGCAACTCCAGCAGCTCGAACTGGTGCGCGATGTCCAGGTAGGTGGTGGGCTCGTCGAGCAGCAAAATCGGCGTGTCCTGGGCCAGCACCATGGCAATCCACACGCGCTGGCGCTGGCCGCCCGACAATGCCTGCAGCGGGCGCTCGGCAAGCGCTTCGATACCGGTGGCACGCATGGCCTGCTGCACGGCGTGCTCATCGGCCTTCGACCATTGCCGCCACAGGCTCTGGTGCGGGTAGCGGCCGCGCGCAACCAGCTCGGCGACACTGATGCCGTCTGGCGCCGTGGCGCTTTGGGGCAGCAAGGCCAGGCGCCGGGCGACGTCTTTGGCAGGGCGTTGCTGGATGTCCTGGCCATCGAGCAGCACCTGGCCGCAGCTGGGGGCCAGCAACCGCGCCAATGCTGCCAGCAGAGTCGATTTACCGCATGCGTTGGGGCCGACGATGACGGTAAAAGCGCCATCCTCGATTTCCAGGGACAGGTCTTGCGACAGCGTTCGGGTGTCGCGGCGCAGGGTCAATGCACGGGCATGCAGGCGAGAGCTCATCGAAGGTCCTTGGCAAGGCTGGAATTTGCGGAATGGATTCTACATGATGGAATTAACTGCATGAGAAGTATTATCATGCGCACCTTGATTCCCTTCGAGCGAAGCCAGTCGATGAAGCCTTTACGTGTTTGCGCAGCACTGACCGCAGTTGCCCTGATGCTGTTTGGCCCTTGGGTGGCGGCCGCGCCCACGCGCATCGTGTCCACCACGCCGAGCGTTACCGGCATCCTTCTGGCGATGAATGCGCCGCTGGTGGCCAGCGCTGCAGCCACGCCCAGCCGCCTGACCGATGGCAAAGGCTACTTCTCGCAATGGGCGACGGTGGCGGACCAGCGGGATGTGCAGGTGCTGTACCGCAACCTGCAGTTCGACATCGAAGCCGTGGTGGCCAGTGCGCCCGACCTGCTGGTGGTGTCTGCCACCGGGGCCGACAGTGCCGCGCCGCACCTGGCCGAGCTCCGCGCCCAGGGCATCCCTACGCTGGTCGTGAACTATTCCAACCAGTCCTGGCAGGCGCTGGCCACCGAACTGGGCGCGCAAACCGGGCTGCAACGGCAAGCGCAGGAGGTGATCCAGCGTTTTGACGACTACACCCGTGAAACCGCCGCGCGCCTGCAGCCTTCACCGCGGCCGGTGATGCTGGTGGGCTACAACATCGGTGGTAGTTACTCCATCGGGCGTGCCATCAGCCCGCAGGCGCGGCTGCTCACAGCGCTCGGTTTCCAGGTCCGTGAGCTGCCCGAGGCGATGGCCGGACAGGTGATCCGGGCCACCGAGTTCCAGTTCATTTCCCGCGAGAACCTCGCCGCCGCGATTGGCGATGCCGACGTATTCCTGCTGAGTGCCGATGACAGCGATGCCCAGGCGTTTCGCAGCGACCCGGTGCTGGCCAACCTGCCCGCGGTACAGCATCAGCGGATTTACCCGCTGGGGCCCAGTTCGTTTCGCATCGACTATTACTCGGGGCGGCAAATGCTCGATACCGTCGCCGGCTACTTCCGCTGATCATGCATAACCTGTCGACCCAGCCCGTACGGGCTGCTGGCTGGGTGCGTGGCATGCCGCGCCAGGGCCTGTTGCTGGGTGTGCTGGTGTTGCTTGTGGCAGCGTTGGCCAGCTTGCTGATCGGTTCGCACCCTATCGCCATGAATGTCGTGTTCGACGCCCTGTACCAGCCCGACCTGCAGAATGATCAGCACCTGATCGTGCGTGAGTTGCGGGTGCCGCGCACCCTGGTGGCGCTGCTGGCCGGGCTGGCGCTAGGGGCGGCGGGCACCCTGATGCAGGCGCTGACGCGTAACCCGCTGGCCGAGCCTGGGCTGCTGGGCGTCAATGCTGGCGCTGCATTGGCGGTCATCCTGGGTGTCGCGTTTTTTGGCCTGACGCAGGTCGGCCAGTACATCCTGCTGGCCTTCCTGGGGGCTGGCGTTGCCGGTGTCGCGGTGTTCTTGCTGGGCCAGGCTGGTGCCAACGACAGCAACCCCGTGCGGTTGGTGCTGGCCGGGGCCGGCCTGACGATGCTGCTGGCGTCGTTGACCGGTATCGTCGTGCTCAACACCCCGCCGCAAGTCTATGACCACTTCCGCCACTGGGCCGCCGGCTCGCTGGCCGGCAGCAGCACGGCCACATTGCTGCTGCCAACCCTGGCCATTGCCCTGGGGCTGGGCCTGGCGGCGGCGCTCATGCCGCAGCTCAACGCCCTGGCACTGGGGCGGGACCTGGGCCGGGCGCTGGGGGTGAACGTGCGCCTGACCTGGGCGCTGGCCTGTGTCGCGCTGATGCTGCTGGCCGGCAGCGCGACGGCGATCGCCGGGCCCATCGGGTTCGTCGGCCTGGTCGCCCCGCACCTTGCGCGCTTGCTGGTTGGCCCGGACTACCGACGCATGCTGCCCTATGCGGCGCTGATTGCCGCGTTGCTTTTGCTGGGCGCCGACCTGCTGGGGCGGGTGCTTGCCGCGCCGGCAGAACTGGCTGCCGGGACCCTGGCGCTGTTGCTGGGTGGGCCGGCGTTCATCGTGCTGATAAGCAGGTTTCGACTATGCCATCTCTGACTACTCCACGCGTGCTCAGGTGTGGCCCGTTCAGCGTGCGTTTCAGCCCACGGGCGGTGCTGGTCGGCAGTGCGTTGTTGCTGTTGGTGCTGGGCTTGGCGATTGTGCTGCTGGGCACCGGCAGCCTGCCGATTGGTGCCGGGCAAGTACTGGGCAGCTTGCTGGGGCAGGGGGACAGTGACATGACCCAGCGCATCGTCAAACGGGTGCGCCTGCCACGGGTGCTCACCGGCCTGCTGGTGGGTGCGGCGCTGGGCATGGCCGGGGCGATCTTCCAGTCGATTGCCCGCAATGCCCTGGGCTCGCCCGACGTCATCGGCTTTACCACCGGTGCGGCGAGCGGTGCCATCGTGCAGATCATTGTGTTCGACGCGGGCCCGTTGGCCACGGCGTTGGCGGCGGTGGCGGCGGGCATGCTCACGGCACTGCTGGTTTTACTCCTGGCGCGCCGGGGGCAGGGCAGCGAGGGTTACCGGTTGGTGCTGGTGGGCATTGGCATGGGCGCCACGCTGTCAGGTCTTAACCAACTGTTGTTGGTCACGGGGGACCTTGATCAGGCACTGTTTGCCCAGTTGTGGCTGGCCGGTTCGCTCAACACCCGGACTTGGGCGCATGTCGTCCCTGCCGCGCTGGGCCTTGCGCTGATTCTGCCGATAGCGCTGCTGCACGGCCGCGAACTGGCACTGCTGGAGATGGGCGATAACTCGGCCAGTCAGCTGGGGGTGGCGGTTGGGCGGTCGCGGCTGGTGCTGGTACTCGCCGCCGTGGGGCTGACGGCCATTGCCACTGCCGCTGCCGGGCCGATTGCGTTCATTGCCCTGGCGGGGCCGCAATTGGCGCGGCGGCTGACGCGTACGGCCAGCGCGCCGCTGGTGTGCGCCGCCTTGATGGGGGCAGCCTTGCTGTTGGTCGCCGACTGGCTGAGCCAGCGCCTGGCCGCCACGGCGCAGTTGCCGGTCGGGCTGGTGACCGGGGTGTTGGGGGGCGGGTACTTGCTGTGGTTAATTACTGCCCAGCGTAAGCGGTCAATGTAGGCGCGTCAGGCCTGAGGCCTGGCAGGACATCAATGCAAACAGTGCTTGAATTGGCTCAATCGGCCAAACCCGTTAAGGTATCGCCCCTCGCAAGGATTGCCCCGCTTCAGGATAGGTTCGATGCCGCTTTCGCCCAGTACCAACCCGCCCTTCGGCCTGCTCAACGGCCGCCGGTTCATACCCGACGCATCACTCAAGCCCCTGCTCGAGGGTTATTCAGCGTTGCAGATTCCCGGCCCGGAAACGGTCTGGGCCACCGGCGAGGTCGACCTCGGCGATTCGGTGCACCTGCTGCGGTATTACCTGGACAACGAAGACTACTGGCTGCAAGTGCTGATGAACGGCGACAAGGTGGGCGATAGCGTGCTGTTCGGTTATCACAGCGCCGTAGCCCTCCACGATGAGGCGCACCTTCAGCGCCTTGTCGGTAGCCAGTCCAAGGTCGGCCTGCCGATCTACGAACACGACGGCTGTCTGTATTCCCGCCAGTGGGGCCGTGAGCCGGGCCAGGCCAGGCTGGTGCCGTTGTACGAACGGGTGGTCAGCCCCGACGCCCGTTATGGCATCCAGCACCTGTCAATGCTCTACGCCCGCGACACCGGCCTGCCTGAGCGCCGCGAATTTCTGCTGTTGTCGGCGGAGGAAGACGAGGCGGGCAAGGCCACCCTCACCACCTCGCTCGGCATCACCCTGCTCCCCACGGACTTTCACGTAACCTGACAAGGACTCACCATGCTCGACGCGCTACGCCTGTCGCTCAATGCCTCTGCAGTGACCGGCTTCATCCTCTATATCAGCGTGGCACTGTTGCTGTTCTGGCTGTTCCAGTTCATCTACACCCGCCTTACCCCGCACCGCGAGTTCGCGCTCATTCGTGAGAACAACCCGGCCGCGGCCATTGCCTTGGGCGGCTCGCTGATCGGCTTCTCGCTGCCGGCCAGCAATATCATTGCCTACAGCGTTGGCATCCTGGACTTCGTGGCCTGGGTCGTGATCGCCGCTGTGGTTCAATTGATTGCCTTTGGCATTACCAGCCTGGTGCTGCGCGACTTGTCCAGGCGTATCGCCGCGGGTGAGCTGGCCGCTGCCATCTACGCTGCCAGCGTGGCGATCAGCGTCGGCTTCCTCAATTCGGCCTGCATGACCCCGTCGGCCTGACGCCCAAGGAGCCCCCATGAAACCCCCAATGAGACGCAGCTCCGTCAAGCTGGTGCTGGCCAGCTCGCTGCCCTTGGCCCTGACCGCGTGCAGCCCGCAAGAGGAGACCTACACCGTCAGCCAGCAGATGAACTACGACAGTGTCGAAGCCTGTGTCAGCGACAAGGTGCCGGAGAAGGCGTGCAACGATGCCTACAAGCAGGCGCTGGCCGAGTACCGGCGCACCACGCCGACCTATGTGTCCAAGCCCGCCTGCGAAGCAGAATTTTCCCCTGATGGCTGCCAGATCAGCGTCGGTGGCCGGTACATGCCGCGCATGAGTGGGTTCGCGTTGGAGACCACCGGCGAGGTGACCCAGGCCCAGGTCGATGCGGCGCACGCCCAGGGCGGCGGTTATGGCCATGTCGCTACCGCCGTAGTGGCTGGCATGCTACTGGGGCAGATGGCTAGCAGCGCCGACCGCCGTTACCGCGCGCAGCCGCTGTATGCGTATCGCGAGGGTGCCGGGCAGCGCAATGGCCTGCTTGGGCAACGCTACGGTACGGCCGGGGGCATTCAGCGCAGCAACAAAGACGAGCAGAGCAGCAGCGGCGGTGGCTCCGGCGGCGGCGGTAGCTATGGCGCCTCAGGCCGCAGCGCGTCGCGCTCGGCGGTGTCTGCATCCATCTCGCGGGGTGGGTTTGGAAGCCAGGCGACGGCTCGAAGCGGCTGGGGCGGCAAGTCCGGTAGCTTCTTCGGGGGGTGAGCATGCGCAAGGTCGAACTCGCAGAGCGCCCAGGCTGGCGCAAGACAGCCCAGCAAGAAGGCTTTGCCTTCCACACCCTCGACGGCGAGCGTTACTGGGATGAACGGGGTTACTACCAGTTCAGCCAGGCCCAGGTCGAGCGGGACCTGCAGGCACCGACCGAGGCGCTGCACGCGATGTGCCTGGAGGCTGTCGGGCGCATCGTCGACAGCGAGGCGCTGATGGCACGCCTGGCGATTCCACCGGCATTCTTCGACCTGGTGCGGCAATCGTGGCTGGCGCGGCAGCCGCACCTCTATGGGCGTTTCGATTTCAGCTATGACGGCCATGGCCCGGCGAAACTGATCGAGGCCAACTACGACACGCCGACTTCGTTGTACGAAGCCGCGGCGTTTCAGCTGATCTGGCTGGAAGAACAGATCCAGTGCGGCGTTCTGCCCGCGCAGGCCAGCCAGTTCAATACCCTGGCCGAAGACCTGGTGCAGGCGTTTGCCGCGCAGCCGGGGCAGGGCACGTTCTACTTCTCGACCATCTCGGGCTCGGTGGAAGACCGTGGCACCACGGATTTTCTGCGCAAGATGGCCGCCCACGCGGGTATTCATACCCGGCACATCGACCTGGAGGACATCGGCCTGAATGGCGAGGGGCGTTTCGTCGACCTGGAGGGGCGGCCGATCCCGCGGCTGTTCAAGCTGCATGCCTGGGAGCATATCTTCCACGAAGACTTCGGCAGGGCTATCCCTGGGTGCGACACGCAGTTCGTCGAGCCGCCCTGGAAGGCGCTGATCTCCAACAAGGGCATCTTGCCGTTGCTGTGGGAGTGGCACCCAGGGCACCCCAACCTGTTGCCCGCCTTCGTCGACGACAACCCTTCGCGGCCAGTGCCTAGAGGGTGGGTGCGCAAGCCGTATTTCTCGCGGGAAGGGGCCAATGTCGATATCCGCACCGGCGCGGGGCAGCGGGTATTCGAGGACGGCCCTTATGACGACGCACCGTACATCCTGCAAGGGTTTGCGCCGCTGCCCAGGTTTGGCGACAGCTACACGCTGATCGGTTCGTGGGTGGTCGGCGACAAGGCGGCAGGGATGGGGATTCGTGAGGATGATTCGCTGATTACCAAAGACAGTTCGCGGTTTGTGCCGCATGTCGTGCTGGGCTGACGGACTGCAAAGCGGGGCAACTGAAACAGCCTGAACCTCACGTCGGTTTCAGGATGCGCCTGGTCGTTCGCATGCAACCCTCCGGCGCCACAAGTGCCATGCTTGCAGGATGCTCCTGGACCAGTGCGCGCAGACGCACGGCCGTGGGCAAGGAGGCTGCCGACACCCCGCAACCGTGACGTGGCCGGCACGCCGCAGCAGAACACGCCGGACACCTGCCCCTACAACAACACAGGCAGGGTCCGTGATGCCGAGGTCCGCTGTATGCCTGATGAACTGCTCCACCTGCCTTTGATCCACAGCATCCTGGCCCGTGAAAAGGACACACCCGGCGCCCTGTTGCCGATCCTTCACGCCATTCAGCAAGACATCGGCTTCGTGCCGGATGCCGCCGTCCCTGAAATTGCCCATGCCCTGAACCTCAGCCTGGCCGAAGTGCGCGGGGTGATCAGCTTCTACCACGATTTCCGCACCACCGCGCCGGCACGCCATACCCTGCGCCTATGCCGGGCCGAGTCGTGCCAGAGCCGTGGCGCCGAGGCCCTGGCCGCGCAACTGCGCGACCAACTGGCACTGGACGACCATGGCACCAGCGCCGACGGCGCTATCAGCCTGCGCCCGGTGTATTGCCTGGGCGCCTGCGCCTGCTCGCCCGCGCTGGAACTGGACGGCCAACTGCACGCGCGGCTCACGCCTGAGCGCCTGCGTGCCCTGGTGAACGGTTGCCTGGAGGGCGAAACATGCTGAAGGTGTACATCCCCTGCGATTCGGTGGCCCGTGCCGTGGGTGCCGACCAGGTTGCCGAGGCCCTGCAACGCGAGGCCGAGCGCCGGCAGTTGGCGGTCGATATCCAGCGCACCAGTTCGCGTGGGCTGTACTGGCTGGAGCCGCTGGTCGAATGCGACAGCGCCCAAGGGCGCCAGGGTTTCGGCCCGGTGACCGCGGACGATGTGCCGGCGCTACTCGATGCCTTGGCCGGCCAGCCCCAGGCGCATGGCCTGGCCTTGGGGCCGGTTGAAGACATCGCTTATCTGAAATCCCAGCAACGCCTGCTGTTCGCCCGTGCCGGCGTGACCCGGCCACTGTCGCTGGACGACTACCGCGCCCACGGCGGTTTTGCCGGGCTGGAGCGCGCCGTGGCACTGGACGGTGCCGAGGTGGTCGCTGCTGTGCTTGATTCTGGCCTGCGTGGCCGGGGTGGCGCCGCGTTCCCGGCGGGTATCAAGTGGCGCACTGTGCGCGATGCCGGGGCCGGGCAAAAGTATGTGGTTTGCAACGCCGACGAAGGCGACTCCGGTACCTTCGCCGACCGCATGCTGATGGAAGGCGACCCGTTCCTGCTGATCGAAGGCATGATCATCGCTGGCCTCGCCGTGGGTGCCGACAAAGGCTACATCTACGTGCGCTCGGAATACCCGGATGCCATTCGCGTGCTCGACCAGGCCTTTGCCATAGCCCGCGACGCCGGTTACCTGGGCACCGACGTGGCCGGCAGCGGCCAGGCCTTCGACCTGGAAGTCCGGGTCGGTGCTGGCGCTTATATCTGCGGCGAAGAGACCGCGTTGCTGGAATCGCTCGAAGGCAAGCGCGGGATCGTCCGGGCCAAGCCGCCACTGCCGGCCCTGCAGGGCCTGTTCGGCTTGCCGACGCTGGTGCACAACGTGCTCACCCTGGCGTCGGTGCCAATCATTTTGGCCAAGGGCGCGGCGTTTTACCGCGATTTCGGCATGGGCCGTTCGTTGGGCACCATGCCGTTCCAGCTGGCGGGCAATATCCGCCACGGTGGCCTGGTGGAGCGCGCGTTTGGCCTGACCCTGCGCGAGCTGGTGGAAGGCTACGGGGGCGGTACCGCCAGCGGCCGGCCATTGAAGGCCGCGCAGGTCGGCGGCCCGCTCGGGGCCTGGGTGCCGCCCAGCCACTTCGACACGCCGCTGGACTATGAAGCCTTCGCTGCCATGGGCGCGATGCTCGGCCACGGCGGTGTGGTGGTGGCGGACGACACCCTGAACATGGCCAGCATGGCCCGCTTCGCCCTGCAGTTCTGCGTCGAAGAATCGTGCGGCAAGTGCACCCCGTGCCGCATCGGCTCGACCCGTGGCATGGAGGTGGTGGACCGGCTGATCGCCACCACCGATTTCACCGAACGCCACGACCAGGCCCTGCTGCTGCGCGACCTGTGCGACACGATGCAGTACGGTTCGCTGTGCGCCATGGGCGGGATGACCGCTTACCCGGTGGCCAGCGCGCTCAAGTACTTCCCCGCCGATTTCGGGCTGACCCACACGGAGGCCGCTCAGTGATCAATTTCTTCGACCCCGAGACCGACCTTGGCACCCCAGCACGCGACAGCCAGGTGCAGGTCAGCCTGAACATCGATGGCCGTGCCATCAGCGTGCCTGCCGGGACTTCGGTCATGCGCGCCGCTGCCATGCTTGGCACCAGCATTCCCAAACTGTGCGCCACCGACAGCCTCGAGGCGTTCGGCTCGTGCCGCATGTGCATGGTGGAAATCGAAGGCATGCGCGGTTACCCGGCGTCGTGCACCACCCCGGTCAGCGAAGGCATGGTGGTGCGCACCGAAACCCCGCGCCTGGCGGGGTTGCGGCGCAATGTGATGGAGCTGTACATCTCCGATCACCCGCTCGACTGCCTGACCTGCTCGGCCAACGGCAACTGCGAACTGCAGACCGTCGCCGGCCAGGTCGGCCTGCGCGAGGTCCGCTACGGCTATGACGGCGCCAATCACCTGGCCGAGAAAAAGGACGTTTCCAACCCGTATTTCGACTATGAGCCGAGCAAGTGCATCGTCTGCAGCCGCTGCGTGCGCGCCTGCGAAGACATCCAGGGCACCTTCGCCCTGACCATCACTGGCCGCGGCTTCGACTCGCGGGTGGCGGCCGCTGGCGGGGACAACTTCCTGGCCTCGGAGTGCGTGTCGTGCGGCGCCTGCGTACAGGCCTGCCCGACCGCGACCTTGACCGAAAAAAGCCTGGTGCAGCTCGGCCAGCCTGAGCGTGCGGTGATTACCACCTGCGCCTATTGCGGTGTCGGTTGTTCGTTCCGTGCCGAGATGAAGGGCGACCAGCTGGTGCGCATGGTCCCGGACAAGAACGGCGGCGCCAACCATGGCCACGCTTGCGTCAAAGGCCGCTTCGCCTGGGGGTATGCCACCCACCCGGACCGCATCACCACGCCAATGATCCGCAAGCGCCTCGAAGACCCGTGGCAAGAAGTCAGCTGGGACGAGGCGGTAACCTACGCCGCCAGCGAGTTCCGCCGCATTCAGCTCAAGTACGGGCGTGATTCCATCGGCGGCATCACCTCCAGCCGCTGCACCAACGAAGAAGCCTACCTGGTACAGAAGTTGGTGCGTACGGCGTTTGGCAACAACAACGTCGACACCTGCGCGCGGGTGTGCCATTCGCCCACGGGCTATGGCCTCAAGCAGACCCTCGGTGAATCGGCGGGTACGCAGAGCTTCGATTCGGTGATGCAGGCCGACGTGGTGCTGGTGATCGGCGCCAACCCCACCGATGCCCACCCGGTGTTTGGCTCCCAGCTCAAACGCCGCCTGCGCCAGGGCGCGCGGCTGATCGTCATCGACCCACGGCGTATCGACCTGGTCGACTCGCCCCACGCCCGCGCCGAGCTGCACCTGCAACTGCGCCCGGGCACCAACGTGGCCATGCTCAACGCCCTGGCCCATGTGATTGTCAACGAAGGCTTGCTGGCCCAGCGCTTTATCGACGCCCGCTGCGAGACCGAGGACTTCGCCCGCTGGCGCGACTTCGTCAGCCTGCCAGAGAACGCGCCAGAAGTACTCGGCCCGGTCTGTGGCGTGCCTGCCGAGCAGATCCGCGCCGCCGCGCGGCTGTACGCCACCGGTGGCAACGCGGCCATCTACTATGGCCTGGGGGTGACCGAGCACAGCCAGGGCAGCACCGCCGTGATGGGCATCGCCAACCTGGCCATGGCCACCGGCAACATCGGCCGCGAAGGGGTAGGGGTGAACCCGCTACGCGGGCAGAACAACGTGCAGGGCTCGTGCGACATGGGCTCGTTCCCGCATGAACTGCCTGGCTACCGGCATATTTCCAATGAAGGTGTGCGTGCCGAGTTCGAGCGGGCCTGGGGGGTGACCTTGCAGCCAGACCCAGGCCTGCGCATCCCCAACATGTTCGAGGCGGCCCTGGATGGCAGCTTCAAGGCGCTGTATTGCCAGGGTGAGGACATCGCCCAGAGCGACCCCAACACCCAGCACGTCACGGCCGCCTTACTGGCCATGGAATGCGTGGTGGTGCAGGACATCTTCCTCAACGAAACGGCCAAGTTCGCCCACGTGTTCCTGCCGGGCAGTTCGTTCCTTGAAAAGGACGGCACCTTTACCAACGCCGAACGCCGTATCTCGCGGGTGCGCAAGGTCATGGAGCCCCTGGCCGGCAAAGCTGACTGGGAAGCGACCGTGGCCCTGGCCAACGCCTTGGGCTACCCGATGCAGTACCGCCACCCGGCCGAGATCATGGACGAGATCGCGCGCCTGACGCCGACCTTCCACCGCGTCAGCTACGCCGAGCTCGACCGCCATGGCAGCCTGCAGTGGCCGTGCAACGATGCCGCGCCCGATGGCACGCCGACCATGCATATCGACCAGTTCGTGCGGGGCAAAGGGCGCTTCATGCTCACCGGCTACGTGCCCACCGACGAGAAGGTCAACAGCCGCTACCCACTGTTGCTGACCACCGGGCGTATCCTCAGCCAGTACAACGTCGGCGCCCAGACCCGCCGCACTGGCAACGTCGCCTGGCATGACGCCGACCGCCTTGAACTGCACCCCACCGACGCCGAAAGCCGTGGCATCCGCGATGGCGATTGGGTCGGTATCGGCAGCCGCGCCGGGCAGACGGTGCTGCGCGCCAAGGTCAGTGCGCGGGTGGCGCCGGGGGTGGTGTACACCACGTTCCACTTCCCTGAGTCGGGGGCCAACGTGATTACCACCGACAACTCCGACTGGGCCACCAACTGCCCTGAATACAAAGTCACGGCGGTGGAGGTGGTGAAAGTGTTCCACCCGTCTGAATGGCAGAAGCGTTACCAGGACTTCAGCGACGAACAGCGCCGCCTGCTCAAAGAGCGCCGTACTGCCGAGCAGCAAGAGAAAGCCGAGGTGCGCCGATGAGCAGTGACAACCTGGTCAAGATGGCCAACCAGATTGCCCATTATTTTGACAGCGAACCGAACCGGCAGCTGGCGGTGCAAGGGGTAAGGCAGCACATCCAGAGCTTCTGGACGCCGGCGATGCGCCGGCAGTTGCTGGCGTGGAGCGAGGCCAATGCAGGGGAGGGGTTGGACCCGAAAGTGCGCGAGGCACTGGTGTAAACGCGCCGCCCTTTGTCTTTGTAGGAGCAGCCTTGTGCTGCGAAGAGGCCGGTGATAGCAGCATAGATTCTCTGAGCTTTCACCGGCCTCTTCGCAGCACAAGGCTGCTCCTACAAGGGCCACGCTTGCTTCAACCGCGGGCCAGCTCTGTCAGGTGGGCAATTGCTTGTTCGCTCTTGAGCACCAGCACATCCCCTTCGAGCGAATCGAGCACCACCTCGGAGGTATTCCCGATCAATGCCCCGGAAATACCCGTGCGGGCCACCGTGCCGATCACCGTCACCACGGCATTGTATTGTTTCTCGGTGTAGGGAATCAGCACATCCGCCGGGCCTTCGGCGACATGCAGGCGTTCATCGCTGATGTCGTACTCGGTCTGAAACGCGCGGCAGGCTTCCCGGTAGCGTTCGGCGATGGTCTCGCTGAGCTGGTAGGTGGGGTCCGAGGCGGACAGCATGGGGGAGGGGTGTGCGCTGATGACGTGCAAATCGCCTTTGGCCAGGCCGGCAATCGCATAGCCATGGTCGATGATATTCGCGTGCAACAGGCGGTGGTCTTCATCCTGGTTGCCGACATCCACCGCCGCCAGAATCACCCCCCCGGTCCACGGCCGTTCGCTTTTCACCATCAGCACCGCGCTGGGGCACAGGCGCAGCAGTTTCCAGTCGGTGGGGGTCAGCAGGGCCTTTTTCAGCGGGTTGTCCGGCCGATGCTCCTTGATGACCAGCTCGCAGCCCTCGGCTTGCTGCACATAGATGATGGTGTCGTGCAGGTTGTCACGCCAGGCTGCCTCATGGGTGACGTTGTCGTAACCGTCATCGTGCAACTGGCTGCTCAGCAGGCTGAGCAACGCACTGTGATCCTGCTTTTTGTCGCACATCAACAGGTGCAGGCGCGCGCCGGTCACGCCTGCGATCAGCTTGGCACGGGTCAAGGCCCGGCTGTGGGCATGCGCGGGGTCGAGGACGACGAGGATGCTGCGGACGGCTTGCATGGGCGTGAGCTCCGTTCAAAGATGGCGACCAGTGCCTGACTATAGTCGGCGTCTCACCCGTCGCCGCTTGATGTACATCAAGCATAGTCACTGGCGCTGCCGGTTGCCGCCGGTATAATCGCCGGCCCTGCCTGTTCTGTCTGGTTGCACGCTTATGTCCTTGATCCCCGAAATCGACGCCTTTCTTGGCTGCCCGACCCCAGATGCCTGGATCGAAGCGGCGCTTGCCGACCAGGAAACCCTGCTGATCGACCACAAGAACTGCGAGTTCAAGGCCGCCAGCACTGCCCTGAGCCTGATCGCCAAGTACAACACGCACCTGGACCTGATCAACATGATGTCGCGCCTGGCCCGTGAAGAGCTGGTGCACCACGAGCAGGTGCTGCGCCTGATGAAGCGCCGGGGCGTGCCCTTGCGGCCAGTGTCGGCCGGGCGTTATGCCTCCGGCTTGCGCCGCTTGGTACGTGCCCACGAGCCGGTCAAGCTGGTGGATACCTTGGTGGTGGGGGCCTTTATCGAAGCACGCAGTTGCGAGCGCTTTGCCGCGCTGGTGCCGCACCTGGATGAAGAGCTGGGCACGTTCTACCACGGCCTGCTGAAGAGTGAAGCGCGCCATTACCAGGGCTACCTGAAGCTGGCCCATCAGTACGGCGAAGAAGCGGACATCGCCCGCAGGGTTGAGCTGGTACGTGAGGCAGAAGCCGAGCTGATCCAGTCACCGGACCAGGAACTGCGCTTTCATAGCGGCATCCCAATGGCGCAGGCCGCCTGAAAACCTTCAGGCGGCACTGCGTTCATTAAACGGGCTTAGTAGCGGCGACCCAGCAACAGGCCGACCACCAGGCCGAAGCCTGCGGACACCGCGACGGTCTGCCAAGGGTGGCCGCCGATGTAGTCCTGGGTGGCATCTACCACCGGTTGAGCCTTGTCACGTACGTTGCTCGCGGCCTGGCGAGCCTGGCGCAGTTTGAGGCTGACTTGCGCGCGCAGGGTTTCGGCCTCCTCGCCAACCAGGGCAGCGCTGTCGTTGAGCAGCTTTTCGGATTCTTCGGTCAGTGACTGCAGTTCGCTGAAGACCTGATCCTTGATCTGATCGCTGGCGGCTTGTACGGCGTTTTTTCGGGCCATGAACTCATCCTCGTCAATGGGGGGTGAACAATGGATGCCGGTGCGTCGGGAAAGTTGCGCCGGCTTTCCGATGACGCGTCGCTAAGGTGTAAGATAGCGGCCATTTTCAGCAGGCAGGTACCTTCAATGAGTTTCAATCTGGCCAACAAGAGCTTCGAGGAACGGGCGCAGATCGAGGCAGAGAAGGCGCGGTTGTTCGAACTGTGGCAGAGCAACCTGGGCAAGGCCAAGGGCGAAGCCGCCCGGCTTATCTCCGAAAAGCCACGGCGCAAGGGTAAATGGGCGGAATGGGTGCGGGCTGAACTGGAGGCCATTTCGCCGCCTGAGTACGCCAGCATGGTGCGCAGCGAAGTCAACAAGATGATGGCCGCCGCCAACAGCAATCGCTGAGTGGTCTACCAGTAGGTCCCGGCTGCCTTGGGCAGGTCCAGCGTGCCCTCATCGGTGAAGCGGACGGTGCCCAGCAGCCCACCGGCCAATTTGCCGCGCAGTACATAGGGTAGCCCTTGCAGCGAACTCCGCTGGCCCAGCCCATAGGCCTGGCGCAGGAAGGAGAACGCGGTCACGCTCACCGGCACCACGATTACCGCCTCGTCGAAACGGCCTATGTGGCCCTGCTGGTCGCTGACACCGGCGGCCAGCGGCTGGCCGTTCACCTGCAGGTCGAGCGCGATTCCGTTGTAATCGATCGCGGTTTCGTTGGGATTCTGCACACGTATTTTCACCGCCATGCGCAGTTCCAGCTCCTGCCCGGGCAGTGGCTCGATGCCAATCACGTTGATATTCAGTGGGTCACGCGCCTGGAACAAGGCACAGGCACTGAGGCCGTAAGCCATCAGCAGTATCAGCAACCAGCGGTGCAATCGGGCAGTCATGGGTTGCAACCTTGCCTGAAGAATTCAACCGCCAGTGTGGCAAATGCGCGTTGACGTTGAAAGTAGCGCGTCTAATGAAAGATACTGTTTCTCATTAACGCCCGACAATTCCTCTTACTGGCTTTTCCCCTACCCCATGCTGACGTCTCCCGTGTCTGGTCTGCTGGCGAGTTTCCAGGAGCACTACGACGACCTCTTGCTGTTCCTGACTCGGCGCATGAGCGACCGGCAGCGTGCTGCCGACGTCGCGCAGGAGACGTACCTGAAGCTGGTGAAGATCGACGCGCAGGCAGTGCCGGTGCTGCATGCACGCAGCTTTATCTTCCGGGTGGCGGGCAACCTGGCGATCGATGCCTTGCGCCGTGAACAGCGTATCGCCGCCCGCCACGAAGATGCCGATGGCACTGGCGAGGTGGCCTGCCCGGCGCCTGCGCCCGAGGCCACGCTGCTCGCCCGCGAGCGCTTGCAGATACTCGATGAGGCGCTGTTGCAACTGTCCAGCAATGCCCGCCAGGCCCTGTTGCTCAACCGCGTCGAAGGCCTGACCCAGGCGCAGATCGCACAACGGTTGGGCGTTTCCGAGAGCATGGTGGCAAAATACATCGGCCAGGCGCTGCGCCATTGCCGTGACTGGCTCAAACACAACCATGACTGAGCCTCACGCCATGCCAGCCGCCCAACCGCTCAGCGACCTCTCTGACGATGCCCTCGATTGGCAGGTGTTGTTGCATTCGGGCAACGCCAGTGCGGCGGACCACGCGCGCTACCAGCGCTGGTGCGCACTGAGCCCGGCGCATGCCGAGGCCGCGCGCGAGGCAGAGGCACTGTGGCTGGACATCGGCCACACCCCAACCGCTCAGGTTGTCGCGGCACCGCCTGCCCGACGCAAACGGCACTGGGCCGCAGGCCTGGCAGCATCGCTGGCGCTGTTGGTCGCGGGTTATACCGGCTGGCAGCAGGCGCCTATCTGGCTGGCGGACTACCACACAGGCCTCGGGCAACGGCAGGCGGTGACCCTGGCCGATGGCTCGCGGGTACTGCTGAACAGCGGCAGTGCCTTGACCGTCGCGTTCACCGACCGTGAGCGCCGCGTGGTGCTCAATGCGGGCGAAGCCTTGTTCGAGACGACCAGTGACCCACGGCCCTTTGTGGTCGATAGTGCAGGCGAGGCGGTGCGCGGTACGGGCGCGACGTTCAGCGTGCGCCGCGATGGCCGCGTGGTGCTGGCCCAGGGCGAAGCCACGGTGGGTGAGCGCAGCGTGCCGGTGTCGCCTGACGCCAGTGCACAGACCGCTTGGCAGCGCGGCAAGCTGATCTTCAACGGCAAGCCGCTGGGGCAGGTGCTGGCGGAGCTTGAGCGCTACCAACAGGGGCGCATTCTGCTGTCTGACACCAAGCTGGCCGCACTGGAAGTCAGCGGTGTATTCGACCTCGATAAACCCCAGGCGCTGCTGCGCACCCTTGAGCAACGTTATGGCCTGCAGGTCACCTACTTGCCGTGGTTGGCCGTGGTGCACTGAGCCGGTAAAAATAATCTAAATATTTTTCATCTGCCGCTGCAAGTTCAGCCAGGCCAGATCGTCGTAGTGGGACTGATCAGCAACCCATTCTCATTTACGACTTGCCTGGAAGCTCATTCGTGGCCCTTACGCTCAAGCCTTCGCACCGCCGCAGCGGTCCCCTTCATCACGCCTTGTTGTCTTGCACTGCCTTGGCCATGCTGGCTGGCCCCTTGCAGGCGATGGCCTCAAGTGGTGCGCAACAGGCCCCGGTGGAAGCCCGCCAAGTGCAGCTGGACCTGCCTGCCCAGGCGCTGGACCAGGCACTGACAGCCTTCGCCGACCAGGCCGGGTTGCACCTGCTGTACACCACCCACGATGTCGCGGGCCTGAACAGCCCGGCGTTGCAGGGCAGCTACAGCATCGAGCAGGCACTGCAGCAGTTGCTCGCGGGCAGTGGCATGAGCTGGCAGTTCAGTGATGCCCGCACGGTTACCCTGCGCAAGGCGGACGCCACGCCGCAGGCCGTCAACCTCAAGCCCATCGAGGTCAGTGTGGCCTCGCGCACCAGCACGGCGATCAGCGAAATCCCTGGCACCGTTTGGGTGGTCGACCAGCAGCAACTGCGTGAGCAGATCGACAGCGGGGTGAGCCTCAAGGAAGCCATCGGCAAGTTGGTGCCTGGCCTGGACCTGGCGCCAGAAGGGCGCACCAACTATGGCCAGAACATGCGCGGGCGCAATGTGCTGGTGATGATTGACGGGGTCAGCCAGAACAGCTCGCGCGGCCTGTCGCGCCAGTTCGACAGCATCTCGCCGTTCAACGTCGAGCGCGTCGAAGTGCTGTCGGGGGCCAGCGCCCTTTACGGCGGCGGCGCCACCGGCGGCATCATCAACATTGTGAGCAAGAAGGGTGAGCCCGGCCCGGCCCGCTTCGAGACCCAGCTGGGTGCCAGCAGCGGCTTCAATAACAGTGATGACCTGGCCACCCGCATCGCCCAGTCGATCAGCGGCGGCAACGAGCGGGTCAGTGCCCGCCTTGGTATTTCCGGCGAACAGAATGAAGCCTTCTATGACGGCGCTGGCGATCAGATCTTCATCGACAATACCCAGACCGACCTGCAATACAACCGCACCCTTGACGTGCTCGGCACCCTGGGGCTGAAGCTGACCGATGAGCAGAGCCTGGACCTGCTAGCCCAGTACTACGACTCGGGCAACCACGGCAGCACCGGCATCTACTTCCCCAACCTCAACTACAACGCCCCCTCGGACCTGGAAGACGCCGAGCTGCGCAGTGGCTATTCCTCTGATCTGGAGCCACGTACCCGGCGCCTGTTGCTCAACGCCAATTACCATCACAGCGATGTGCTGGGCCAAGACTTCTACCTGCAGGCCTCGTACCGCAAGGAAGACGACAACTTCTACCCGTTCCCGTACTACAACCGCGCCACACCCACCGGTTCGCGCGGGGTGTACTTCGCCGCATCACAACAGAACTTTGAGGTCACCAGCCTCAAAGGCCTGTTCGCCAAGCAGTGGGACACGCTCAAGCTGACCTACGGCGTCGACCTGGACCGCGAGCGCTTCAACGCCGAACAGACCACCTTCGACGCCCTGACCTCATCCGAAAGCGGTGGGCTGGACATGGAAAAGGCCAGCAAGGCAGCGCGCTACCCCAGCTATCGGGTCGACGGTGTGTCGGTGTACGCCCAGCTCGATTGGCATGCCACCGACAACCTGACCTTGTCCGGCGGCGCCCGGCGCCAGCAGATGGACGTGGATGTCAGCGAATTCAAAGGCGTACCCGGCGGCAGCAACGATTACCAAGTCAACCTGTACAACGTCGGCGCCATCTACGACTTCAAGAATGGCCATCAGGTGTGGACCAACTACGGTGAAGGTTTCGACCTGCCGGACCCGGCCAAGTATTACGGCAAGCCGGGCTTGAGCGTCGCCGACAACCCGCTGGCCGGCATCAAGAGCCGCCAGGTCGAGCTGGGCTGGCGCTATGCCGACGTGGATTGGGACGCTCAGGCGGCGCTGTACTACATCTGGTCGGACAAGATCATCAATGTCGATTCGCAGACGCTGACCATCAATGTCGAAGAGCAGAAGAGCCGTGACTTTGGTTTCGAAGGTGCATTGACCCGCCACTTCCAGAGCGGTTGGGAAGCCGGGGGTACGCTGCACCTGACCCGCTCCGAGGAAGAAGACGTCGACGGTGGCTGGATGAAACGCGATGCCCGTTATGCGTCGCTGTCCAAGTCCACGGCGTTTGTTGGCTGGAAGGGCGATGGCCGCAGTGCCCGCCTGCAGGCCAACCATGCGTTCACCCTCAAGGACGATGCCGACCACGAGATCGACGGTTACACCACCTTCGACCTGCTGGGCAGCCAGGAAACCGGCTTCGGCACCTTCAGCGCAGGCATCCAGAACTTGCTGGACAAGCAGTACAGCACGGTCTGGGGGCAGCGGGCGACGTTGTTCTACGCACCGACCTATGGCCCAGCGTACCTGTATGACTACCAGGGCCGTGGGCGCACCTACACCCTGACCTGGAGCATGGCTTACTGACAGCTATGTGGGGATTCAGGTAGGAGCAGCCTCGT